>NZ_JZDQ02000001.1 GCF_000960475.2 Nocardioides luteus
GAGACGTCAGTTAGGTCGGGCGAGACGTCAGTTAGGTCGGCCGAGACGTCAGTTAGGTCGGCCGAGACGTCAGTTAGGTCGGCCGAGATGTCACCGCTGACGTCTCGCCCGACGGGGCTGACGTCTCGCCCGACGGGGCTGACGTCTCGCCCGACGGGCTGACGTCTCGCCTGACGGGGCTGACGTCTCGCCCGACGGGGCTGACGCCTCGCCCGACGGGGCTGACGCCTCGCCCGACGTGAGCGACGCCTCGGCAGAATGTGAGTGACGTTTCGGCGCGCAACGATGACGGCTCGGCAGTTTCCGATAGCGTGGCCGCGCCATGTTGGATCACATCAAAGGCTTCGTCCAGGGAGTCGTCCTTGCGCCCATCGTCCGGCTGTTCGTGGCGCTGAAGATCAGCCCCGATGTCGTGACGCTCGTCGGCACCGTCGGAGTAGCGGTCGGGGCGCTGGCGTTCTACCCGCGCGGCGAGCTGCTGGCCGGCACGATCTTCATCACCTGCTTCGTCTTCAGCGACCTGATCGACGGAGCGATGGCGCGTGCCGTCGGCCGTACGAGCAAGTTCGGTGCCTTCTGGGACTCCACCCTCGACCGGATCGGTGACGGCGCGGTCTTCGGTGGCCTGGCGCTCTACTTCGCCGGCCCCGGTGACTCCGACCTCTACCTCGCGCTGACCCTGTGGTGCGTGGTGATGGGCGCGGTCACCTCCTACGCCCGCGCCCGCGCGGAGTCGCTGGGCTTCACCGCCAATGTCGGCATCGCCGAGCGCGCCGACCGGCTCGTCCTCGTCCTGGTGCTGACCGGTTTCGCCGGCATCTTCGACCTCGACCTGCTCATCTACATCGCGCTCTGGATCCTCGCAGCGGCCTCGACCGTCACCGTCGGGCAGCGCGTCTGGACCGTCCGCCGCCAGGCCCTCGCCGAGGAGGCGGCGTCGTGACCAGGCCGACCGAGGCAGACGTACGTCTGGCCGCGGAGCTCGTCCGCGGCGCCGGCTCGCTCGCCGCGAAGATGCGCCACGCGGGCATCGGCGACTCGATCGAGACCAAGACCTCGGTCTCCGACCTCGTCACCGCCGCCGACAAGGCCGCCGAGAAGGCGATCGTCGACCGCCTCGCCACCGAGCACCCCGGCGACGGCATCCTCGGGGAGGAGGGCTCCACCCGCGAGTCGGCCACCGGACGCGTGTGGACCATCGACCCGGTCGACGGCACCTACAACTTCGTCCGCGGCCTCGACTGGTGGTGCTCGGCGCTGGCGCTGACCGACGGCGACGACCTGGTTCTGGGGGCGATCTACTCGCCGGCCGAGGACGCCGTCTACGTCGGTGGGCCCGAGCTGCCCACCACCCGCAACGGCGTCCGCCTCGACCAGGTGCTGGACACGCCGCTCGCGCTGGCCTGTCTGACGACCTACCTCCACCCGGCCAAGCTGAAGCATCCCGTGGGGGAGGCCTACGTCCGCGTGGCCAGCCAGGCCGCCTCCATCCGGATCCTCGGCTCCGGCTCGATGGACCTCACCGCGATCGCCCAGGGCAAGCTCCACCTCTTCTGCCAGCACTCCGTCCCCGACTGGGACCGCCTCCCCGGTGCCGCCCTCGTCCTCGGCGTCGGCGGCACGACCGCCCAGGTCGAGGCCGGCGGGGTCCTCTGGTCCCTGGCCGGCGCCCCGGCCGCGGTGGCCGAAGCGGTGGAAGCACTGGCCTCCTAGCAGTCCACTTTGGGAACAGTGGCCTGAGCAGGCCTTTCCGAGGGTGGCGTACGTCAGATCCCGACCTACGATCGCCTCATGGCAACAAGCACGAATGAGACGGGAACCTCGCGCGTCAAGCGCGGGATGGCGGAGATGCTCAAGGGCGGCGTGATCATGGACGTGGTCACCCCCGAGCAGGCGAAGATCGCCGAGGACGCCGGCGCAGTGGCGGTGATGGCGCTCGAGCGCGTCCCCGCCGACATCCGCGCCCAGGGCGGCGTGAGCCGCATGTCCGACCCCGACATGATCGACGGCATCATCGAGGCCGTCTCCATCCCGGTCATGGCCAAGGCCCGCATCGGCCACTTCGCCGAGGCGCAGGTGCTGCAGTCGCTCGGCGTCGACTACATCGACGAGTCCGAGGTGCTCACCCCGGCCGACTACGAGAACCACATCGACAAGTGGGCCTACACGGTGCCGTTCGTGTGCGGGGCGACCAACCTCGGCGAGGCCCTGCGCCGCATCACCGAGGGTGCGGCGATGATCCGCTCCAAGGGCGAGGCCGGCACTGGCGACGTCTCCAACGCGGTCACCCACATGCGTACGATCCGCCGCGAGATCCGCCGCCTCGGCGCGCTCGCCGACGACGAGCTCTACGTCGCGGCCAAGGAGCTCCAGGCCCCCTACGAGCTCGTCAAGGAGGTCGCCGCCAACGGCAAGCTCCCGGTCGTCCTCTTCACCGCGGGCGGCATCGCCACCCCGGCCGACGCCGCGATGATGATGCAGCTCGGCGCCGAGGGCGTCTTCGTCGGCTCCGGCATCTTCAAGTCCGGCAACCCGGCGCAGCGCGCCGAGGCGATCGTCAAGGCGACCACCTTCCACGACGACCCCGACGTCATCGCCAAGGTCTCCCGCGGTCTCGGCGAGGCGATGGTCGGCATCAACGTCGACGAGCCGGCCCGGTCGATCCAGTTCGCGGAGCGCGGCTGGTGACGACGGTCGGCGTACTCGCCCTCCAGGGCGACGTCCGTGAGCACCTCGCCGCGCTCGACCGTCTGGGGGTGAAGGGCACCTCCGTGCGGCGCAGGGAGGAGCTCGACGCGTGCGACGCCCTCGTCATCCCCGGAGGGGAGTCGACGGCGATGTGGCGCCTGGCCCGTACGTTCGAGCTGCTCGACCCGCTCCGTGACCGCGTCCGCACCGGGATGCCGGCGCTCGGCACGTGCGCCGGCATGGTCCTCCTGGCCGACCGCCTCCTCGACGGGGCGGAGGGCCAGAAGACCATCGGTGGGCTGGACATCACGGTCAGGCGCAACGCCTTCGGGCGGCAGACCGAGTCGTTCGAGACCGACCTGGAGGTCACCGGCCTCGAGGACACGGTCCATGGTGTCTTCATCCGGGCGCCCTGGGTCGAGGAGATCGGTGACGGCGTCGAGGTGCTGGCGAGCGTCGAGGGTCACCCCGTCGCCGTACGCCAGAACCAGCTGATGGCGACGAGCTTCCATCCCGAGGTCAACGCCGACGACCGGCTGCACCGGCTGTTCCTGGACACCTGCTGCTGACGGAGCGGCACACCGGGTAGTTACAATAGGCACCTGCTGCCCTGTGACGACTCCGGTGGCGGCTCGACAAGCACAGCGACGACGCGGGGCAAAGGACGGTTTTCAGATGAGCGGCCACTCCAAGTGGGCAACGACCAAGCACAAGAAGGCGGCGATCGACGCCAAGCGCGGCAAGCTCTTCGCCAAGCTCATCAAGACGATCGAGATCGCCGCCAAGACCGGCGGTCCTGATCCGGCCGGCAACCCGACCCTCTACGACGCGATCCAGAAGGCCAAGAAGCAGTCGGTCCCCAACGACAACATCGACCGCGCGGTCAAGCGCGGTGGTGGGCTCGACGGCGGCGGGGTCTCCTACGACACGATCATGTACGAGGTCTACGGCCCCCAGGGCGTCGCGCTCCTCATCGAGTGTCTGACCGACAACCGCAACCGGGCGGCCATGGAGGTCCGCACCGCGGTCACCCGCAACGGCGGCACCATGGCCGACCCCGGTTCGGTGAGCCGCCTCTTCGACCGCAAGGGCATCGTCGTGGTGGCGAAGTCCCAGGAGGGCAAGGAGGTCTCCGAGGACGACCTCCTCGAGGCCACCCTCGACGCCGGTGCCGAGGACGTCAACGACCTCGGTGAGTCCTTCGAGATCGTCTCCGACCCCTCCGACGTGGTCGCGGTCCGCACCGCGCTCCAGGACGCCGGCATCGACTACGACTCCGCCGAGGTCCAGTTCGTCGCGAGCATGGACATCCCGGTCGCCGACGCCTCGGCCGCCGAGAAGGTCTTCAAGCTCATCGACGCGGTCGACGACCTCGACGACGTCCAGAACGTCTTCTCCAACGCCGACGTCCCCGACGACGTCATGGAGACCGTCGACGCCTGACCCGCGTCGCCCTCCGCGCTGTCCACGTCCCCTTGCGAACCGGTTCATGCCCGGGGCGGATGGTGGGTACCCAGAAGGTCGCGCACCGCCAGCGGGGCGGGTTCGCGCTGGAAGGAGGACACGATGGGGTACGGCGTAGGAGCGACTCTGCTCGTGGTCGGGCTTATCCTGGCGCTGGCTGTGCACGTCTCGGTCAGTGGAGTCGATCTGACTCTGATCGGCTGGATCCTGACCGCTGTCGGAGCCGTGGTGCTGATCCTGACCGCTGTGACGCTGAACGCCGGCCGTCGCTCGCGCACCGTCGCGAGGCGGAGGCACGCGGACGGCACGGAGACCGTCGAGGAGCGGCGAACCGACTCCCTGTGAGCGCGGAGGACCTCACCAGCGACTCGGACGTCCCAAGCACGTTGCATCCTTCTGAATGAGGGTGTCGCGGCGCCGGAGGCAGCACCGGACAGGTAGTCTACGAACAGACGTTCGACACCCGGCCGGCTCGGTCGTTGTGGAAGAGGTGCTCCAGTGCGCGTGCTTGGGATCGACCCCGGCCTGACCCGGTGCGGGATGGGCGTGGTCGACGGCTCGCTGGGCAGGCCGCTGTCGATGGTGGATGTCGGCGTGATCCGCACCTCCGCCGATCTTCCCGTCTGGGAGCGGCTGGTGAGCATCGAGAAGGGCATCGACGCCTGGATCGAGGAGCACCGGCCCGACGCGGTCGCGATCGAGCGGATCTTCGCGCGCTCGAACGTCTCCACGATCATGGGTACGGCCCAGGCCAGCGGCCTCGCCATGGTCTGCGCGGCACGCCGCGGCCTCCCGGTCGCCCTGCACACGCCGTCCGAGGTCAAGGCCGCCGTCTCCGGCAGCGGCCGGGCCGACAAGGCCCAGGTCACCGCGATGGTGACCCGGATCCTGCGGCTCCCGACCCCGCCGAAGCCCGCCGACGCCGCCGACGCGCTGGCGCTGGCCATCACCCACCAGTGGCGCGGAGGCGCCCAGAACCGCATCGAAGCCGCGGTGGCCGCGGCCGGGAAGGCACGTAGATAGATGATCGCGTCCGTACGCGGCAAGGTCGCCGCCGTCAGTCTCTCCACCGCCGTCGTCGAGGTCGGCGGCATCGGCATCGAGCTGCTCTGCACGCCCAACACCCTGGCCACGCTCCGCACCGGCGAGGAGGCCCACCTGCCGACCAGCCTGGTCGTCCGTGAGGACTCGCTGACCCTCTTCGGCTTCACCGACACCGACGAGCGCACCCTCTTCGAGCTGCTCCAGACCGCCTCCGGCGTCGGCCCGAAGCTCGCCCAGGCGATGCTCGCGGTCCTCTCGCCCGACGGCATCCGGCTGGCCATCTCCACCGAGGACGCCAAGACCCTCACCAAGGTCCCCGGCATCGGCCAGAAGGGCGCCCAGCGCGTGATCCTGGAGCTCAAGGACAGGATCGGCGCGCCGACCGGCACCGCCTCCGCGCCCGCGGCCGCCCAGCCGGGCGCCGCCCCGTGGCGCGACCAGGTCACCGAGGCCCTCATCGGCCTGGGCTACAACGCCCGCGACGCCGACAAGGCCGTCACCGCCATCGAGCCGGAGGCCGGCGACCAGGCCAACATCTCGCTGCTCCTCCGGGCCGCCCTGCGCACGCTTTCCAAGGCATAGGAACCATGCACGAGGATGACCTGACCGCTGCCGAGGACGCCTACTTCTCCTCGCTGACGATCGCCGAGGCCGACGGGGACGACCGGGCCGTCGAGGCGGCGCTGCGCCCCAAGAGCCTCGACGAGCTGATCGGCCAGCAACGCGTCCGCGAACAGCTCAGCCTGGTCCTGGAGGCGGCGCGGCAACGCGAGCGAGCCCCCGACCACGTACTCCTGTCCGGGCCGCCGGGACTCGGCAAGACCACGCTCGCGATGATCATCGCCGCCGAGATGTCGGCGCCGCTGAGGATCACCTCCGGCCCCGCGATCACCCACGCCGGTGACCTGGCCGCGATCCTGAGCGGCCTCAACGAGGGCGAGGTGCTCTTCGTCGACGAGATCCACCGGATGAGCCGCCCGGCCGAGGAGATGCTCTACCTCGCGATGGAGGACTTCCGCGTCGACGTCGTCATCGGCAAGGGCCCCGGCGCGACCGCGATCCCGATCGACCTGCCGCCGTTCACGCTGGTCGGCGCGACCACCCGGGCCGGCCTCCTCCCGGGACCGCTCAGGGACAGGTTCGGCTTCACCGGCCACCTCGAGCTCTACGACCCGGCAGACCTCGAGCTGATCGTGCGCCGCTCCGCGGGCCTGCTCGAGGTCACCCTCCGCGACGACGGCGCACAGGAGATCGCCGGGCGCTCCCGCGGCACCCCGCGCATCGCCAACAGGCTGCTGCGCCGCGTACGCGACTATGCCCAGGTCAAGGCCGACGGCACGGTCACCCAGGAGGTCGCCCAGAAGGCGCTGGACCTCTACGAGGTCGACCCGCTCGGCCTGGACCGCCTCGACCTGGCTGTCCTCGACGCCCTGTGCCGGCGCTTCGGCGGCGGTCCCGTGGGCATCTCCACCCTCGCCGTCGCGGTGGGGGAGGAGCGTGAGACCGTCGAGGAGGTGGCCGAGCCGTTCCTGGTGCGCACCGGCTTCCTGGCCCGTACGCCGCGGGGCCGTGTCGCCACCCCGGCAGCATGGGAACATCTGGGGCTGCCGGTGCCGGCCAGCGCGGAGGCCGCGGCCTGGTCCAAGGACACGCTCTGGGATGAGGCCTGATTCACAGTCCCAACCAGGTGCCTGGTTAGACTTGCACGTCGCCGTGCGCCTGCCGGCGACCACTCAGACTGTCGGAGCCGAACCCCCGTGGAATTCCTTCCTTTTATCGTCATCATCGTCCTGTTCTACTTCTTGTTGATCAGGCCGCAGCAGAAGCGTGCGAAGCAGGCTCGTGAGCTCCAGCTCAACCTCCAGCCGGGTGACCGGGTGATGCTGACCGCCGGGGTCTTCGGCACCGTGACCGAGGTCGAAGAGACCACGACGAACATCAAGGTCGAGATCGCCGACGGCGTCGTCGTCCAAGTCGTGCGCCAGGCGGTGGCCCAGAAGGTCACCGAGGCGCCCGCGGACGAGGACGACGAGGCCGGCGACGACACCGAGCTCGAGGCCGCGGCCGACGAGACCTCTGCCGATGCCGAGAACGTCATCGTGGACCTCGACAAGAAGGACTGACCAACACATGGCACGCAAGACCGCGCGCCCCGGGCGGACGCTCGCACTGCTCTTCCTGGCGATCGCGATCATGTTCGGCGGCATTGCCTTCGCCGGCACCTGGAAGCCCGAGCTGGGCCTCGACCTCCGTGGCGGCACCGAGATCTCGATGACCGCCGAGAACTCCGAGGGTGGTTCGGTCCCGAAGGAGAGCCTCGACGAGGCCAAGGCGATCATCGACCAGCGCGTCAACGGCTCCGGCATCACCGGCGGCCGGGTGACCACCGAGGGCAACGACGTCATCAAGGTCTCCATCCCCGGCACCGGCAAGGTGCAGCAGAAGACCGCCGAGCGCGTCCGCCAGACCGCGAAGCTCCGCTTCCGCCTGGTCGCCTGCAGCCCGCAGAAGCAGTGCGGCTCGGCCGACGCCTCCGGCTCGATGGTGCAGGACCCCTCGACCGGCACCGTCCCCGGCACCTCGCCTCGCGCGCCGTTCGCCGGCGAGACCGCGAGCTCCTCGGAGACCGCGAGCGCTTCAGACAAGGCCTCCGACAAGGCCTCCGAGAGCGCCGACCCGAGCGCGAGCCCCTCGGCGAGCGCCAAGCCCGAGAAGCAGAACGACAACGCGGTCGTCAAGGTCGACGACGCGATCAAGTTCATGCGCAACGTGCCGCAGGAGTGGGCAACCGCCTACAGCTCCTTCACCTGTCCCGCCCCGGGCGCCGAGCCGGCCGAGGACATCCCCGGCAAGCCGCTGCTGACCTGTGACGAGGACGGCGTCCCCTACCTGCTGACCCCGGCGGTCATCGAGGGCACCGAGGTCGACGAGGCCTCCTACGGCATCCCGCAGCAGCAGGCCAACTACGTGGTGACCCTGGACTTCAAGTCCAAGGGCAACAAGGCCTTCGCCGACACCACCGGCGCGATCGCCGGCAGCGGCGAGCAGTTCGCGATCGTCCTGGACGGCAAGGTCATCTCCGCCCCGACGGCCGAGTCGCGGATCAGCGGCGGCGCCCAGATCAGCGGCGACTTCACCCAGGCGACCGCCGCGGCGCTGGCCAACAACCTGAAGTACGGCTCGCTGCCGCTCGACTTCCCCGAGGACGGCATCCAGACCCGGGTCATCGGCCCGAGCCTCGCCGGCAACCAGCTCTCCGCCGGACTCTGGGCCGGCCTGATCGGTCTGATCCTCGTGGTGATCTTCTCGGTGCTCTACTACCGGGCGATGAGCATCGTGGTGGTCGGCTCGCTGATCGTGGCGGGTGCCGGGACGTACGGGATGATCCTGCTGCTCAGCGAGACCGCCGGCGTCACCCTGGACCTTCCGGGCGTGGCCGGTCTGATCGTCGGTATCGGCATCACCGCCGACTCCTTCATCATCCTCTACGAGAGGATGCGTGACGACATGCGTGAGGGCCGCTCTATGCGGGTGGCCGTCGACACCGCCTGGGTCCGGGCCCGCAACACGTGCCTGGCCTCCGACGGCGTCTCCTTCCTGGCCGCGTTCGTGCTCTACGTCTTCGCGACCAACGAGGTCAAGGGCTTCGCGTTCATGCTCGGCCTGACCACGCTCATCGACGTGCTGGTGTTCTTCTGGTTCACCCACCCGATGACCAAGCTGATGGCCGGCTGGGGCTTCTTCAACAAGGGCCACGTGCTCTCCGGCATGGACAAGCGCGCAATCGGCACCGTCGACGCCCCCAAGGGCACCACTCTGGTCGGAGGCAAGGCCTGATGAGCAAGTTCTCCTTCTCCCGCCTCGGCAAGGAGCTCTACACCGGCGAGAAGTCCTTCGACTTCGTCGGACGCCGGATGGTCTGGTACGCCGCGTCCGCGGTCGTGCTCGTCGCCGTCGTCCTAGGTGTCTGGCTCCAGGGCATCAACCTCGGCATCGACTTCACCGGCGGCACGCGTTACACCGTCACCGTCGCGCACGCCGACCAGAAGCTCGCCGACGATCTACGTGCGGCTGTCGGTGACACCGCGGTCGAGGCCGCCGACGGCGCCACCGTGCGCACCTCCGGCAGCAAGTCGATCGTCATCGAGACCAAGGCGATCGCCGACAACTCCAAGGCCGACGACTCGATCATGGAGGCCATCACCAAGACCGCCGACGTGGCCGACGACGACGTCAGCCGCACCGGTATCGGCCCGAGCTGGGGTCAGCGGGTCGCCTCCAAGGCGGGTCTCGCGCTGGGCATCTTCCTGGTCGGCGTGGTCCTGTTCATCTGGATCTACTTCCGGGAATGGAAGATGTCGGTCGCGGCCGTCGTCGCCCTGGCCCACGACGTGGTGATCACGGTCGGCGTCTACGCGATCGTCGGCTTCGAGGTGACCCCGGCGACCGTCACCGGCTTCCTGACGATCCTCGGCTACTCGCTCTACGACACCGTGGTGGTCTTCGACAAGGTCAAGGAGAACACCCGCAACCTGTCGCAGAAGAGGCAGACCTACGCCGCCGCGGCCAACCTGGCGATCAACCAGACCCTGGTCCGCTCGATCAACACCTCGATCATCGGCCTGCTGCCCGTCGTCGCGATCCTCTACGTCAGCACCGTCCAGCTCGGCACCTCCTCGCTGAAGGACATCTCGCTGGTCCTCTTCATCGGTATGGCCGTCGGCACCTACTCCTCGATCTTCATCGCCACCCCGCTGCTGGTGCACCTGAAGTCGAAGGAGAAGGACGTCCTCGACGCCGAGAAGCGCGCCGCCGCGCGGATGAAGGAAGCCGACAAGTACGCCGCGGTGCCGGTCTTCGACGAGGGCATGGCCGTCGCCGACGGTGAACCGGACGAGCTGCGCGAGTCGCCTGCGGACCTCCACGAGGCCGGCGTGAGCCGGGGAACCAGCCCCAACACCTCCGCGACCGGCCGGGGCCGCAACGTACCCGACCAGCACCGCGCGGTCAGCGACAGCCGTGCCGCCGGGCGCCCGCAGCCCAAGCGCGAGTCGAGGTCGAAGCGCAAGTGACGGTCTCCGAGACGGCCGCAGGCGGCCGGTCGCTGGAGGAAACCCTCGAGCGGCTGGTCGCCGACGTGCCCGACTTCCCCGAGCCGGGCGTCGGGTTCAAGGACATCACCCCGTTGCTGGCCGACCACGCCGGGTTCGCCCAGGTGGTCGAGGCGCTCGCCGCTCCGGCGCGCGACGCCGACGGTGCCGTGACCGTCACCAAGGTGCTCGGCATGGAGTCGCGCGGGTTCATCCTCGGTGCCCCCGCCGCCCTGCACCTCGGCGTCGGCTTCGTGCCCGTGCGCAAGGCCGGCAAGCTGCCGCGCGAGACCCACGCGGTCTCCTACTCGCTGGAGTACGGCGAGGCCACCCTGGAGATCCACACCGACGCGGTCGCGCCGGGGGAGCGGGTGCTGGTCATCGACGACGTGCTCGCCACCGGCGGCACCGCGGCGGCCACGATCGAGCTCGTCGAGCGCTGCGGCGGCGTCGTCGCGGGCGTCTCGGTCCTGCTCGAGCTCGGCTTCCTCGACCCGCGCAGCAAGCTGCCGGACACTCCGGTGCACTCGCTGTTGGTCAGTTGACAGGTCCATCATGCAGGTGCCGTCCTAGCCAATGTTCCGGGTGCGGCCGGTAGACTCGGTACATGGCAGAGGATCGCATCGTCGCGCAGCCTCGTGCGCACAACATCGAGGCCCGGGAGAGCAGTGGCCCGGCCCCGTCGGGCCGTAGCGTACGTGCGCGTCTGGCCCGGATCGGCGGACGCGGCGCCCCGGGCAATCCTGTGCTGGAGCCGCTCTTCCGGGCGGTCCGCTCCAACCACCCGAAGGCCGACCTGGCGCTGCTCGAGCGGGCCTACGTCACCGCTGAGCGCCTCCACGGCACGCAGATGCGCAAGAGCGGCGACCCCTACATCACCCACCCGCTCGCGGTGACCACGATCCTCGCCGAGCTCGGCATGACCGAGCCGACCCTGGTGGCGGCTCTGCTGCACGACACCGTCGAGGACACGCCCTACACGCTCAAGGAGCTCACCCGCGACTTCGGCGAGGAGGTGGCCCACCTCGTCGACGGCGTCACCAAGCTCGACAAGGTCACCTACGGCGACTCCGCGCAGGCCGAGACGATCCGCAAGATGGTCGTGGCGATGTCGCGCGACATCCGGGTGCTGGTGATCAAGCTGGCCGACCGCCTGCACAACATGCGTACGCTGCGCTACGTCCCGCAGAAGAGCCAGGAGCGCAGTGCGCGCGAGACGCTCGACATCTATGCGCCGCTGGCCCACCGGCTCGGCATGAACACGATCAAGTTCGAGCTCGAGGACCTCGCCTTCGCGACCCTCTACCCGAAGATGTACGACGAGCTCGTCCGCCTCGTCGCCGACCGCAATCCCTCGCGGGAGAAGTTCCTGGCCCAGGTCATCGACCAGGTCGAGCGAGACCTGCACGAGGCCCGGATCAAGGCGACCGTCACCGGCCGGCCGAAGCACTACTACTCGATCTACCAGAAGATGATCGTCGGCGGTAAGGACTTCTCCGACATCAACGACCTGGTCGGCATCCGGATCCTGGTCGAGGACGAGCGCGACTGCTACTCCGTCCTCGGCATCCTGCACTCGCGATGGAACCCCGTCCTGGGGCGGTTCAAGGACTACATCGCGATGCCGAAGTTCAACATGTACCAGTCGCTGCACACCACCGTCATCGGGCCGCAGGGCAAGCCGGTCGAGCTGCAGATCCGCACCTTCGCGATGCACCGCCGCGCCGAGTTCGGTGTGGCCGCGCACTGGAAATACAAGGAGGACGGCCGCAACGGTGTCGACACCGACCGGCCGATGGACAACGACATGAGCTGGGTCAAACAGCTCATGGACTGGCAGTCGGAGGTCAACGACCCCGGCGAGTTCCTGGAGTCGCTGCGCTTCGAGATGAAGCGCACCGAGGTCTACGTCTTCACGCCCAAGGGCGACGTGATCGCGCTGCCCGCGGACTCGACCCCGGTCGACTTCGCCTACGCCGTCCACACCGAGGTCGGCAACAAGACCATCGGCGCCCGGGTCAACGGACGTCTGGTGCCGCTGGAGTCGACGCTGGAGAGCGGCGACGTCGTCGAGGTCTTCACCTCCAAGTCGCCCAACGCCGGCCCGTCGAAGGACTGGGCCTCCTTCGTCAAGTCCAACCGGGCCAAGGCGAAGATCCGGCAGTGGCACACCCGGGAGCGCCGCGACGAGGCCATCGAGAAGGGCCAGGACGCGATCGCGCGGCTCATGCGCAAGGAGGGCCTGCCCCTCAAGCGGCTGATGTCGCGCGAGTCGCTCATGCTCGCCGCCGACCACTTCGACCTCGCCGACGTCGACGCGCTCTACGCCGCGGTCGGCGAGAGCCACCTCTCCGCCCAGGCAGTCGTACGCCGCGTCATCGAGGACCACGGTGGCGACGACGGTGCCGCCGAGGATCTCGCCGAGGCCATCAACGTCGGCCGCAGGCGCCACGGCAAGGTCTCCGCCACCAACTCCGACGCCGGGGTGATCGTCAAGGGGTCACCGGACGTCTGGGTCAAGCTCGCCAAGTGCTGCACCCCGGTGCCCGGCGACGACATCCTCGGCTTCGTGACCAAGGGCGGGGGCGTCTCCGTCCACCGCACCGACTGCACCAACGCCGCCGAGCTCCGCTCCCACCCCGAGCGGCTGCTCGAGGTCGAGTGGGGCTCCACCTCCAACTCGGTCTTCCTGGTCAACATCCAGGTCGAGGCCCTCGACCGGGCCCGGCTGCTGTCCGACATCACGATGGCGCTCTCCGACGCCCACGTGAACATCCTCAGCGCCCAGCTCACCACCACCCGCGACCGCGTCGCGAAGTCCCGGTTCTCCTTCGAGATGGCCGACTCCAAGCACCTCGACACCGTCTTGAAGCAGGTACGCACCGTTCCCGGCGTCTTCGACGCCTACCGCGTCACCCAATAGGAAAGTGAGCATCTCGTGGACCCGTTCACCTGGTTTCTGATCGCCCTGGGAGTCGTGATCGTCGGCGTCGTCGTGTGGAGGGCGGTGAGAAAGCCGTCGCGAGGCGTCGACGAAGCGATCGCGAACCGGAACAGGGCCCAGGCCCTGGGGAACGCGGAATACTACGGCGGCGGTGGCCACGGCGCCCCGCACCAACCCGGTCAGAACATCCAGCCGCCTTCTGGCGGATTCTGAACCCACGACACGTGGCCATCCACTGAAGGAGCCTGGGCCTCCTCGAGCATGGCGACTCGATCGTTGTCTCTGTAACAGATGCGCGCCTTCTCGGGCGCCTCGGAGAGGAAGCACGGCATGTTCACCTGGATCCTCATCATCGGCGGCGTACTCCTCCTGCTGGGGCTGGCCTGGGCCACGTTCGGCAAGGGTTCCCGGGGTATCGACGACGAGAACATACGCAACATCAAGCGCGACAACGTGGCCAGGGGCGACTACTTCGGCGGTGGAGGCGGATTCTGACCCGAAAACGAGAGGTGGGTTCCCGGTGATCCGGGAACCCACCTCTCGACAGATCAGCTGAAGTCGGCGCTGGCGCGCTTGGCCATCTCCAGGAACTGACGACGGGACTCGAGGTTCTCCTCGAGGGACTTGACCTTGCGGTCGTCGCCTGCGGAGCGAGCCTTGTCGAGGTCCTTCTCGACCTGGGCGATGGCCTCCTCGAGCTTGGCGATCATGTCGTCGGCCCGGGCGGACTTCTCCGGGTCGGACTTGCGCCACTGGTCGTCCTCGGCGGACTTGATGGCCTGCTCGACCTTGCGCATCGCGCCCTCGAGCTCCTTGATCCGGTCGCGCGGGACCTTGCCGGCCTCGTCCCAGCGGTCGGCGATGTCGCGGAAGGAGCGCTTCACCGCGTCGAGGTCCTCGCCCTTCTCCAGCAGCGGGAGCAGCTCCTGCGCCTCGGCGAGGAGCCCCTCCTTCACCACGGCGTTCTGGGCGAACTCGGCGTCGAGGGCCGCGTTGGCGGCGTCACGGGCACCGAAGAAGACGTCCTGGGCGGCCCGGAACTGCTTCCAGAGCTTGTCGTCGACGTCCTTGGGAGCCGGGCCGGCGGCCTTCCAGTCGCGCATCAGGTCGCGGTAGCGCCCGGCGGTGGGGCCCCAGTCGGTCGAGGTGGAGAGCTGCTCGGCCTCGGCGATGATCCGCTCCTTGATCACCTTGGCGTCCTCGCGCCGGGCGTTGAGCTCGGCGAAGTGCGCCTTGCGCCGCCGGGTGTAAGCGGTGCGGGCCGTCGAGAAGCGCCGCCACAGCGCGTCGTCGGAGCCACGGTCGATGCGGGGGAGCGCCTTCCACTGGTCGAGGAGCTCGCGCAGCCGGTTGGCCCCGTTGCGCCAGTCGTTGCTCTGGGCCAGCTTCTCGGCCTCGGCGACGAGGGCCTCCTTGGCCACCTTCGCCTCGGCCGCCTTCGCGGCCCGCTCGGCCTTGCGGGCCTCGCGCTGGGTGGCGATGACCGGGCCCAGGGCCTCCAGCCGCGCCACCAGCGAGGCCAGGTCGCCGACCGCGTTGGCATCGGTCACCTTCTCGACGACGGTCTTCACCGCCGCCGTCGCCTCGTCGGGCGACGTCTTCCCCGCATGCACGCGCCGCTCGAGCTGCTCGACCTCGAAGGCGAGCTGGTCGAACCGGTTGGTGAAGAAGGCAAGCGCCTCCTCCGGCGTGCCTTCCGGGTATTGCCCCACGGAACGCTCGCCCTCTGCGGTCTTCACGTAGACCGTTCCGTCTTCCTCGACCCGACCCCACTGCTCGCTGGTCACAATGTCCCTACTCTTCGCATGAGGCGCTAACCTCTTATGAAATCTCCCCCGCCGGACACCGTGCTCGTCACAGTCCCGGTCGGCTCAACTTGCAGGTCCCCGTGGTGTCCCGACACACCTCGGGATGCCCATCGTAGTCAGACGCCACGATGCGGCGCTGCACTGTACCGCTGGATAGGGTGTTTCTCGTGTTGATCGCAGGCTTTCCCGCCGGTCCGTGGGGCACCAACTGCTACGTCGCCGCCACCGGTCCGGGCACCGAGTGTGTCGTGATCGACCCCGGGAAGGACGCCGCGAAGGGGATCGAGGAGATCGTCCGCGAGCAGCGCCTCAAGCCGGTCGCCGTGCTCCTCACCCACGGCCACGTCGACCACATGTGGTCCGTGACCCCCGTCAGCAGGACGTACGACTCCACGGCCTGGATCCACCCCAACGACCGTCACCTCCTGGCCGATCCGCTCCAGGGCATCTCGCCGGAGTCGGCGCAGATGCTGCTCGGCATGCCGGAGGGGACCTACGACTTCGTGGAGCCGGACGACGTCCGCGAGCTGAGCGACGGTCAGGCCATCGACCTGGCCGGGATGAGGTTCCTGATCGACCATACGCCCGGGCATACCGAGGGGTCGGTCACCTTCCGGACTCCCTACCCCGACCACGCCGAGGTCAGTGACGTGATGTTCTCCGGCGACCTGCTCTTCGCGGGCAGCATCGGGCGTACGGACCTCCCCGGCGGTGACCACGCCACGATGCTGCAGTCCCTGACCACCAAGGTGCTGCCCCTCGCCGACGACATCGTGGTGCTCCCCGGCCATGGCGAACAGACCTCCATCGGGCGCGAGCGCGCCACCAACCCGTTTCTTCAGGACCTGATCACCACATGAACAAGCCAACTCCTCTCTCCGGATTCCCGGAGTTCCTCCCGAGCCAGCGCGTCGTCGAGCGCGAGGTCATCGAGACTCTGAGCCGCACCTTCGAGCTGCACGGCTTCGGCAACATCGAGACGCGCGCCGTCGAGCCGATGGACCAGCTGCTGCGCAAGGGCGACACCAGCAAAGAGGTCTACGTCCTCAAGCGGCTCCAGGAGCAGGACGAGTCCCGAGACAAGGGGATGGGGCTCCACTTCGACCTCACCGTCCCCTTCGCCCGCTACGTGCTCGAGAACGCCGGCAAGCTGGAGTTCCCCTTCCGCCGCTACCAGATCCAGAAGGTCTGGCGCGGGGAGCGCCCGCAGGAGGGCCGGTTCCGGGAGTTCGCGCAGGCCGACATCGACATCGTCGGTCGCGACACGCTGCCGTTCCACCACGACGTCGAGGTCGCCCGGGTCATGCTCGAGGCCCTCGGCAAGCTGACCTTCCTGCCCGGTTTCACGCTCCAGGTCAACAATCGCAAGCTGATCCAGGGCTTCTACGCCGGCCTCGGCGCCCCCGACGTCGAGGAGACCATGCGGCTCATCGACAAGCTCGACAAGATGCCGGCCACCGACGTCGGCAAGCTGTTGGTCTCCGAGGCCGGGCTGAGCGACGAGCAGGCCGCCAAGTGCCTCGAGCTCGCCACGATCACCGCCACCGACGACTCCTTCGTGGAGAAGGTCCGCGGCCTCGGTGTCGAGAGCGAGCTGCTCGAGGAGGGCCTGTCCGAGCTGGCCACGCTGATCAACGCCACCGCGCCGCTCAACACCGGGTCCGTACGCGTCGTGGCCGACCTGAGCATCGCCCGCGGGCTGGACTACTACACCGGCACCGTCTTCGAGACCCGCCTGGACGGCTACGAGTCCCTGGGGAGCATCTGCTCCGGTGGCCGCTACGACGCGCTCGCCAGCGACGGGAAGACCACCTACCCGGGCGTCGGGATCTCGCTCGGCGTCAGCCGCGTCCTGGTGCCTCTCGTACAGAAGGGCGTGCTCGACGGGGACCGCAAGGTCCCGAGCACCGTGCTGGTCGCGGTCGCCGACGAGGAGAGCCGCGCGAGCGCCGATGAGGCGGCCCAGGCGCTGCGCGGCCACAATGTTGCCTGCGAGGTCTCGCCCAACGCCGCCAAGTTCGGCAAGCAGATCCGCTTCGCGGAGCGCCGCGGCATCCCGTACGTCCTCTTCGCCACCGAAGGCGGCTACGAGATCAAGGACATCCGCACCGGCGACCAGGTCCCGGCCGACCCGGCCACCTGGACGCCCCAGAACGAGAGCGACCTGAAGCCCCAGGTCGTCGCGAACAACGAGGAGAAGAAGTGATCCGCACCCACGACGCCGGCACCCTGCGTGCCGAGCACGTCGGCCAGACCGTGACCCTCGCCGGCTGGGTAGGCCGCCGACGCGATCACGGCGGGGTCGCGTTCCTCGATCTGCGTGAGGCCAGCGGCGTGGTCCAGGTCGTCGTCCGTGACGAGGAGATCGCCCACGCGCTCCGCAACGAATACTGCATCAAGGTCACCGGCGAGGTCGTCGCGCGCACCAGCGAGAACGTCAACGACAAGCTCCCGACCGGCGAGATCGAGGTCGTCGCCAAGGACCTCGAGGTCCTCAGCGCCGCCGCACCTCTCCCGTTCCCGATCGACGATCACGTCGAGGTCGGCGAGGACGTACGCTTCAAGCACCGCTACCTCGACCTGCGCCGCACCGCTCCCGGCAACGCCATCCGTCTGCGGTCGAAGGCCAACCAGGCCGCCCGCGAGGTGCTCGCCGGCCACGACTTCGTCGAGATCGAGACCCCGACGCTGACCCGCTCGACCCCCGAGGGTGCCCGTGACTTCCTGGTCCCGGCCCGTCTGCAGCCGGGCTCGTGGTACGCGCTGCCGCAGTCGCCGCAGCTGTTCAAGCAGCTGCTCATGGTCGGCGGCATGGAGCGCTACTACCAGCTCGCCCGCGCCTACCGCGACGAGGACTTCCGCGCCGACCGGCAGCCGGAGTTCACCCAGCTCGACATCGAGATGAGCTTCGTCGAGCAGGACGACGTGATCGCGCTCGGCGAGGAGATCGTCGCGGCGCTGTGGAAGCTGATCGGCTACGACGTGCCGCTCCCGCTGCCGCGGATGACCTACGCCGACGCGATGGCCAAGTACGGCTCGGACAAGCCCGACCTGCGCTTCGGCATCGAGATCACCGAGTGCACCGACTACTTCTCCGAGACGACCTTCCGCGTCTTCCAGGCGCCCTACGTCGGCGCCGTGGTGATGCCGGGTGGCGCGAGCCAGCCGCGCCGTCAGCTCGACGGCTGGCAGGAGTGGGCCAAGCAGCGTGGCGCCAAGGGCCTGGCGTACGTCCTGGTCCAGGAGGACGGCTCGCTGACCGGTCCGGTCGCCAAGAACCTCTCCGAGACCGAGGCCGCCGGCCTGGCCGCGCACGTCGGTGCCAACCCCGGCGACTGCATCTTCTTCGCCGCCGGCGCGCCCAAGTCGAGCCGATCGCTGCTCGGCGCCGCCCGCCTGGAGATCGGCAACCGCCTCGACCTGCGCAAGGACGGCGACTGGAGCTTCCTGTGGGTCGTCGACGCGCCGCTGCTCGAGCCGGCCTCCGAGGCGGTCGAGTCCGGTGACGTCGCGGTCGGCGCGGGGGAGTGGACCGCGGTCCACCACGCTTTCACCAGCCCGCAGGACGTCGAGGCCTTCGACAAGGACCCCGGCAACGCGCTCGCCTGGGCCTACGACATCGTCTGCAACGGCAACGAGATCGGCGGCGGCTCGATCCGTATCCACCGCGAGGACGTCCAGAAGCGGGTCTTCGACCTGATGGGCATCGGCGAGGAGGCGGCCGAGGAGAAGTTCGGCTTCCTGCTCGAGGCGTTCAAGTTCGGCGCCCCGCCCCACGGCGGCATCGCCTTCGGCTGGGACCGTGTCGTCGCCCTGCTCGCCGGCACCGACTCGATCCGCGACGTCATCGCGTTCCCGAAGACCGGCGCCGGCTACGACCCGCTCACCGCCGCCCCGGCACCGATCACCCCCGAGCAGCGCAAGGAGGCGGGAGTCGACGCGCCTCGCGCAACTCCTTCGACCGAGGCCAAGACCGAACCCACGGCCTGACCGACAGCGCAGAGAAACGAAGAGTCCCCGCGGCCGTTCTTCCGGCCCCGGGGACTCTTCGCGCTATCAATCACCTCACGGTGCTTGCTGACCTCGAAGCTCATCCGGTGCACGCTCAGGGCAGCTCTGACTGCGCTGGAAGCCGATCTCGGCCAGGGGAGCCTGCGCCGAAGACTCTTGCGCCGGGGGCTTCGATCACGGAAAGCCCTGCGGAGGAGTGTCGAGGCGCGGATGAAATCGGATCGTTACCCCACTAGGGCGCACGCTTCGGAAACCATCACATAGAGTTCGAGCGACGGAGTCGCCGCTCCGTTTCTAAGGTTGTCCTAGATTGAGGTGAGCATGACCACGCCCGGCACTCAGGTCGAGATCAGCGAGATTGCTGTCGAGACCGCGGCAACTGTGACTGGCCCGGTGGTCAGCAAGTCGCCGACCCAGTTGGCGATGGCACGGTTCCGTGCGGACAAGCTATCGATGTTTTCGTTCTACGTGGTCGTGTTCTACGTGATCGCCGCTATCGCTGCACCCATCCTGGTTGCTACTGGCGTGCTCGATCCCTTCACTCCGCACCAGGACCTCATCGACGAGCAGAGCCTCCCGTTGCATCCCTTCGGTGGCATCTCGCTGGAGCACCCGTTCGGGGTCGAGCCGCGCATCGGCCGCGACTCGCTGAGCCGGATCTGGTACGGGATCAGCTTCTCGCTGAGCATCTCCGTGCTGGCCACGCTGATCGCCGTCGTCATCGGGGTGGTCCTGGGCATCGTCGCCGGCACTTCCGGCGGCTGGATCGACGCGATCATCGGTCGCTTCATCGACCTGACCCTGGCCTTCCCCCAGACGCTCATGCTGCTGGCGCTGTCGAGTGTGGCGGTGGCCTTCATCACCACCGTGCTGAACGTGCCCGAGGGTCCGTCGGCCCAGTTCGTCTACGTGGTCTCGATCCTGGGCCTCTTCGGGTGGACGAGCACGGCGCGCATTGTGCGTGGTCAGGTGCTGTCGATCCGCGAGCGGGAGTTCGTCTATGCCGCCCGGCTGCTCGGCGCTCGGCCCGGGCGGATCTACTTCAAGGAGATCCTGCCGAACCTGTGGGCGCCGATCCTGGTGCAGTTCACGCTGATCATGCCCGCGTTCATCTCGGCCGAGGCGGCGCTCTCCTACCTGGGCGTCAGCGTGCGGCCGCCGACGCCGACGCTGGGCAACGTGCTGACCGACTCGCTCAGCTTCATGTCGGACAACTTCACCTACTTCATCATCCCGGCGGTCCTGATCGCGCTGATCGTCGTCTGCTTCAACCTTCTCGGAGATGGCCTGAGGGACGCATTGGACCCGAAGTCAGGTCGATGAGCGCAGCGGTCCGCTCA
This sequence comes from Nocardioides luteus, assembly GCF_000960475.2. Lineage (GTDB taxonomy): Bacteria > Actinomycetota > Actinomycetes > Propionibacteriales > Nocardioidaceae > Nocardioides > Nocardioides luteus_A. The sequence goes on from NZ_JZDQ02000001.1 coordinate 20,390, forward strand.
CACAATCCTGCCGACGTCGTCGGCGCAGAACGTGCGGCAGTGTGTCGCGCATCCCAAGGAGGACACGATAATGGGAAGTAAGTTGAGGAGTGTTGTCGCCGTCGCGGCGTCCGCAGCACTCGGACTCAGCCTCGCGGCTTGTGGGTCGGGGTCCGATTCGGACTCCGGCACCAGCGCCGAGGGCACCAAGGGTGGCACGCTGAACTATCTGCTCGGCTCGCCGTGGGAGAGCATGGACCCGCAGCGGATCTACCTGGGTGTTCAGCTGTCGAGCTTCCGCCGCACGGTCTACCGCGGCCTGGTGGCGTTCCCGATGGCAGAGGACGAGAAGGAAGGCAACACCCCCGTTGCTGACCTTGCCACGGACACCGGCACCCCGAACGAGGACTCCACCGAGTGGAAGTTCACGCTCAAGGACGGCATCAAGTGGGAGGACGGCTCCGACATCACGTGTGAGGACTTCCGCTACGGCGCCTCCCGTGTGTTCGCGAACGACGTCATCACCGGTGGCCCGAACTACATCCTGAGCTACCTCGACGTTCCGCAGAAGGACGGCGTGCCGACCTACCCCGGTCCGTACAAGGCGACCGACGCTCAGCAGGCCGAGTTCGACAAGGCCATCGAGTGCGACGGCAAGAACATCACCTACCACTTCAACAAGCCTTGGGCGGACTTCCCGCTCGCCGCGGCCAGCCTGATGTCGACGGACCCCTACAAGGAGTCCGAGGACGAGGGCGCCAAGAGCCTGTGGAAGGTGTTCGCCAACGGCCCCTACAAGGTCGAGGGTGGCGTCTGGGACAAGAACAAGGGCGCGAAGCTCGTTCGTAACGAGAACTACGACGAGAAGACCGACGACCCGGACAACCTGCGCAAGGCGCTGCCGGACGAGATCGCCTTCTCGATCGACGGCTCCGACGAGGCTGCCGAGACGATCAACCGTCGTCTTGTCGCCGACGCCGGCGACGACCAGACCGCGATCACCGCGTCGCGTCTGCCGTCCTCGATGATCTCGCAGGTCTCCGGCCCGGTCGAGGAGCGTTACAAGAACGTCGAGTCGCCGTACGTCAACTACCTGGTGCCCAACGCCAAGACGGTCACCAACGTCAAGGTCCGTCAGGCGATCGCCGCCGCGGTCGACAAGACCGGCTACATCAAGGCCCTCGGTGGCGAGAAGTACTCCGCTCCCGCGACGACCCTGATCAACCCGTCGGTCACCGGCTCCACGCCGAACCCCGCCTTCGCGGACATCGACGAGGCCGGCGACGTCGAGGCGGCCAAGGCTCTCCTCGCCGAGTCCGGTGAGAAGACGCCTTACCCGCTGAAGGTCACCTACCAGCAGAGCCCGACCAGCGACGCTGCGTTCGCGGTGCTGAAGGCCAAGTGGGACCAGGCTGGCTTCAAGGTCACGCTCGACCCGCTGACCGACACCTACTACGACGTCATCGGCAAGCCCGACAAGGACTCCGACGTCATGTGGGGTGGCTGGGGTGCTGACTGGCCGTCGGCCAACACGGTGCTGCCGCCGCTGTTCGACGGTCGTCCGAACATCTCGGCGACCAACTGCAACAACGACTACGGCTGCTACAACAGCAAGGCGTTCAACGCCAAGGTCGACGAGGCCGCCAACGCGACCGACCTCGACGCGCAGACCAAGGCGCTCCAGGAGGCCGACGCGGTCCTGGGCGAGGAGGTCGCGTACATCCCGCTGGACATCTCCAAGTTCAACTGGCTCCACGGGTCCAAGGTGACCGGGTTCACCACCACGCCGGCATCGAGCTCGTACCCCGAGCTGGGGCTCATCGGCGTCAAGCAGTGATCCTCGACTGAGGTTCACAGAGCAACACCATTGCTAGTAGCGGGTGGCCGCGAGAGTGGCCACCCGCTACCAGTAGACACGTCAAACGACGTGCATCGCCCAGGCCGACTCAGGCCGAGGCGTTCTGAATCAGACTTGTGAATGGGAGTTCGTCCGATGTGGGCATACGTCGTGCGCCGGTGTCTGATAGGGGTCATCCTTATTCTGGCGATGACGCTGGTCACCTTCGCACTGTTCTTCGCTACGCCGATCGACGCCGCGCGCTACGCGTGCGGCAAGAACTGCAGCGAGGAACAACGCAATATCACTCGTGCAGCGCTGGGGTATGACAAGCCCGTTGTTGAGCAGTGGGCCGGTTTCATCCAGGGACTGTTCGTGGGCCGTGACTTCCCGCTGGACGAGTCCCAGCGCGAGGCCGCGCCGGACCAGGTCACGCACTGTGGCGCTCCGTGCCTGGGCTACTCGAGCTTCAACGCGAAGACGATCAACGAGCTGGTCGCCGACGCCCTGCCCGTCACGGTGTCCCTCGCCATCGTCGCGTTGGTGCTGTGGCTGATCGGCGGTGTGCTCTTCGGCATCATGGCCGCGATCAACCAGGGCTCCTTCCTGGATCGCGGTATCGTCGGCGCCACGCTGGTGATCTACGCGTTCCCCAGCTTCGCGATCGCGGTCTTCCTGCTCAACTACGTCGCCATCAAATGGGGAGTGTTCCCCTATCCGAAATACACGGAGATCGCAGACGGTGGCGTGTTCGAGTGGTTCGGAAATCTCCTTCTTCCTGCGGTCACGCTGGCTCTGCTCTTCCTCGCCGGCTATGTCCGGATGACCCGTGCCTTCGTGCTCGAGTCGCTGACCGAGGACTACATCCGCACCGCGAACGCGAAGGGCCTCAGCCAGGGGAAGGTCGTCTTCAAGCACGCCCTGCGGGCAGCCCTGACGCCCCTGGTGACCATGGCAGGACTCGACTTCGCAACCTTGCTGGGTGGGGCGATCATCACCGAGCGAGTGTTCAACTATCCAGGCCTCGGGCTTCTGACGATCCAGGCGAACGCTGCCTCCGACCTGCCGGTGATGGTCGGCGTCGTGCTGCTCGCCGGTTCGTTCGTCATTCTCGCGAACATCATCGTCGACGTTCTCTATGCCGTTATCGACCCGCGCGTGCGCGTCGCCTGAGGAGGGATCTGAACCATGTCTGACGTTTCCAACACACTCGGGGGGACGCCGACCAAGGATGGCGCGTTCCTCTCGGTGCGGGACCTGAAGGTCCACTTCACCACCTCCGACGGCATCGTCAAGGCGACCGACGGCCTCTCCTTCGACCTCGAGCGGGGCAAGACGCTCGGCATCGTCGGTGAGTCCGGCTCCGGCAAGTCGGTCTCCAGCTCGGCCATCATGGGGCTGCACCGCGGCACCAACGCCAAGCTGAGTGGCGAGATCCTGCTCGACGGTGTGGATCTGCTCCACGTGAGCGACGAGGAGATGCGCAAGCGTCGCGGCCGCGACGTCGCGATGATCTTCCAGGACCCGCTCTCCGCGATGCACCCCTACTACACGGTGGGCAACCAGATCATGGAGGCCTACCAGGTCCACAACGACGTGACCAAGCGGGAGGCGCGCAAGCGCGCCATCGAGATGCTCGACCGTGTCGGCATCCCGCAGCCGGACCGTCGCGTGGACGACTACCCGCACCAGTTCTCCGGTGGTATGCGCCAGCGCGCGATGATCGCGATGGGGCTGATCAACAACCCCAGCCTGCTCATCGCCGACGAGCCGACCACCGCTCTGGACGTGACCGTCCAGGCGCAGATCCTCGACCTGCTCCAGGACCTGCAGCGCGACTTCGACGCGGCGATCATCATCATCACCCACGACCTCGGTGTCGTGGCCGAGATGGCCGATGACGTCCTGGTGATGTACGCCGGCCGCGCGGTCGAGTACGGCCCCGGCAAGGAGATTCTCACCCACCCGGAGATGCCCTACACCTGGGGTCTGCTCTCCAGCGTGCCGGACCTGACCGCGTCGACCGAGGCCAAGCTGATCCCGATCCGCGGCAACCCGCCCTCGCTGCTGAACCCGCCGCCGGGATGCCCCTTCGAGCCACGTTGCGACCACGTGGCGAAGGTGGGTGGGGACCTGTGCAAGACGGTGCTGCCTGAGCTGACCCCGGCCAGGAGCGGTGGCAACCACACCAAGCGGTGCCACCTCGAGAACCCTGACGAGGTCTACGAGGCAGAGATCCTGCCCGAGATCGCCCCTGACCTGGTGGAGGACTGATGAGCGACACCACGACTGCCGCCGCGACCTCGGTCGCGCCGGCGAGCACGGAGACGGTGCTCTCGGTCGAGAACCTGAAGATGCACTTCCCGGTCAAGGGCAGTGGTGTGATCCGCCGTACGGTCGGACACGTCAAGGCCGTCGACGGGGTCTCCTTCGAGGTCGCCAAGGGCACCGCCCTCGGCCTCGTCGGTGAGTCCGGCTGTGGCAAGTCCACCACCGGGCGGATGGTGACCCGGCTCTACAAGCCCACCGAAGGCAAGATCAACTTCGAGGGCACCGACATCGCCAACTACACGGGTCGGCAGCTGCACCCGATGCGGCGCGAGATCCAGATGATCTTCCAGGACCCGTCGACGTCGCTCAACCCGCGTCACACGGTCGGGTCGATCATCGGCGCGCCGCTGCGGATCCACAAGATGGTGCCGAAGGACAAGGTGCTCAGCCGGGTCCAGGAGCTGCTCGAGATCGTCGGCCTCAACCCGGAGCACTACAACCGCTACCCGCACGAGTTCTCCGGCGGCCAGCGGCAGCGCATCGGCATCGCCCGGGCCCTGACCCTCCAGCCGAAGCTGCTCGTCGCCGACGAGCCGGTCTCCGCGCTGGACGTGTCGATCCAGGCCCAGGTGATCAACCTTCTGCAGGACCTGCAGAAGGAGTTCGACATCTCCTTCCTGTTCATCGCTCACGACCTCGCCATCGTTCGCCACTTCTGCCCCGAGGTCGCGGTCATGTACCTCGGCAAGATCGTGGAGATCGGCGACCGCGAGTCGATCTACGAGCGGGCCCACCACCCCTACACGCAGGCGCTGCTCTCGGCGGTGCCCGACGTGAAGCAGGCCGCCATCGGCGGCCGCCGCGAGCGGATCCGGCTGGAGGGCGACGTACCTTCGCCGATCAACCCGCCCTCGGGCTGCCACTTCCGCACCCGCTGCGCCATCGCCAAGGACATCTGCTCCGTGGTCGAGCCGCCGCTGCTGCAGATCGGCAAGAAGCACAAGGTGGCCTGCCACTTCCCGGGTGAGATCCACCAGCACCCGGAGAAGCCGGTGACCGCGCCTCTGCTGGGCGTCGACGAGTTCGGCGCGCCGGACCCGGGCGCCAGCCCGGCAGAGGTCCCGGGCGATGGGCCCGGCTACGCCGACACCTGGTACGACCTGGCGAACAACTCGCGGGGTCGCGCCTGAGGATCTCCTGTATCTCAGCAGGATTACGAAAGACGGTCCGCAGCCATTGGCTGCGGGCCGTCTTTGTTACGGATGTGTCACACATCACTGTCGGTATCGAACCGTTATCTGTACGGCCGCCCGAACCGCCGGAACTTGGCATAACTTGAGGCAGCGCGCTGGTTCGGGACTGCGCCGACTGGTCTGGTCTTGGGCGAACCGAGCCCACGGCGTTCGAACGGAGATCCGAGCGTATGACTGTGTCCGAAGTGTTGATCCAGGGCGGCCCTGAGCCTGAGATCGATCCGGAACCGAGCACCGGCGAGATCGCCGGCCGCTCACCGATGCGGATCGCCATGGACCGGCTCCGCTCCGACAAGGTCGCGATGGTCTGCGCCGGGGTCGTGCTCCTCTACGTCGTGATCGCGATCTTCGCGCCGCTGCTGTGCAGGCTCTTCGGCGTCGAGCTGCGCGCGGGCACACCCGACGACACCGACGGGTTCAACTTTCCGGTGATCGGGCCGCCCAACTACGGGTTCACCTGGGCGGCGCCGCTGGGCCTGGAGCCGAACTCCGGCAACGACCTGCTCGCGGAGTGGTTCTACGGAGCGCGTACGTCGATGCTGGTCGCGTCGGTCTCGACGGTGGCCTCGACGGTCCTGGGCGTCGTCCTGGGCCTGATCGGAGGCTACAGCCGGGGCTGGGCCGACCGTGTGCTCACGTTCCTCACCGACCTCTTCCTGACCCTCCCGTTCCTGCTGATCGCGATCGCGATCGCGCCGATCCTCGTCGACCGCTGGCGCGAGCAGCCCGCTCTGCTCGACAACGCCTCGCTGATCGCGATGATCGCCATCCTCTCCGTCTTCGGGTGGATGGGGCTGGCGCGGCTGATCCGCGGCGAGGTGATCTCGCTGCGCGAGCGGGAGTTCATCGAGGCCGCGCACGTCCTCGGCATGCCGACCCACCGGATCCTGTTCAAGGAGCTGCTGCCCAACCTGGTCGCGCCCATCGTGGTCTCGTTCTCGCTGACCCTGCCCGCGACCATCGCGGCCGAGGCGACGCTGGCCTACCTCGGTGTCGGCGTCACCGGCCGACCGTCCTGGGGGCAGACGATCCTGCGTGCCCAGGGCTGGTTCGAGCAGTACCCGCTCTACCTCTACGCGCCGATCGTCGGGATCGTGGTCCTGGTCTTCGCGCTCAACCTGCTCGGAGACGCCATCCGTGACGCCTTCGACCCCAAGTCTTTCCGGTGAGCACTTTGTCGGAGAGGGCATCAACAGCCATGGAAGGTGGACACCTACGATGCGAATGAAGAGAACGGCGATCGCGGCCAGCGCGATCGCTGCCCTGATGCTCACCGCCGCGTGCGGCGGCGGCAGCGGCAGCGGAGCCGGCGACGACAAGAACGAGTTCCAGGAGGGTGGCGCCGCGGGCGCCGGCAAGGACCCCTCGGCCACCGGGCCGAAGGCGGTCCCGGACGACGCGGCCGATGGCGGCATCGTCTCCGTCACGACGGCGGTCGCGCCCTCCACGCTCGACCCGACGCGCACCTACTACGTCGACTCGGGCGAGATCATGTCCGGTCTGGTCACGCGTTCGCTGACCCAGTACGTCTACGACGAGAAGGCCAAGGACTCGGTCCTGGTCCCTGACCTCGCCACCGACCTCGGACAGGTCTCCGACGACGGTCTGACCTGGACCTTCACGCTGAAGGACGGCATCAAGTACGAGGACGGCACGCCGGTCACCGCAGAGGACGTGGCGTACGGCATCAAGCGCTCCTTCGCGATCGAGACGCTGCCCGACGGCCCGACCTACCAGCTGACCTTCTTCCAGGACGGCGACAAGTACAAGGGCCCGTTCGCGGACACCGAGGCCGAGCTCAAGAAGCTCGACGGCTACGAGCCCGGCTGGTACGGCGGCGACGACTACAAGGGCGTCGAGACCGACGGCAACAAGGTGATCATCCACCTCGCCCAGCCGTTCGCCGAGCTCGACTACTACGCCTCGTTCCCGGTCTTCTCGCCGATCCCGAAGGCCAAGGACAAGGACCCGCTGGCCTACGAGAACCACCCGATGGCCACCGGCCCCTACAAGTTCAAGTCCTACAAGCCGGGCACGTCGCTCGAGCTGGAGAAGAACGACCAGTGGGACGCCGACACCGACCCGGGCCGGATCCAGAAGGTCGACGGGTTCAGCTTCAAGTTCTCCCAGGACACCGCCAAGCTGGAGAACACCATCGCGGCCGACACCGGTGACGCACAGACCACGCTGACCTACGACAACGTGACGCCGCAGACCTTCAAGAAGGTCCAGACCGAGAACGAGGACAACCTCATCCTCGGTCCCTCGCCGTGCACCTACATGATCTACATGGACCAGAACAAGATCAAGGACAAGAAGATCCGCGAGGCGATCGGCTGGGCCTACCCGTACAAGGCGGTCTGGAAGGCTCGTGGATGGATCGACGGCGTGACCGTCGAGGGTGGCGCCGCCATCCTGCCCCCGGGCACCGCCGGCCGTCAGGACTACGAGTACCCGAAGGGCCAGGACGGTCAGACGACCGACCCGGAGAAGGCCAAGGCGCTGCTGAAGGAAGCGGGCGCGGAGGGCTTCGAGCTGACCTGGTACTACTCCAAGGACGACGAGCAGCGCGTGGCCGCCAAGGACCAGGAGGTCAAGGCGTACGAGGCCGCCGGCTTCAAGGTGAAGCCGCTCCCGGCGACGTCGGACACCATCCGTGACCTCACCAGCGACCCCAAGGCGCCGATCAACCTGCGCTCCGGTGGATGGTGCTCGGACTGGCCCTCGGGCGGTTCCTGGTTCCCGGCCCAGTGGGACGGCTCGCTGGCCAACAAGGCGGGCATGCCCAACCCGGCCAACTTCGACCAGGCCGACGCGGACGCCAAGCAGGCCGAAATCCTGAAGATGGATCCGGCCGACGTCCCCGCTGCCTGGGGCGAGTTCGACAAGTGGATGCAGGAGACCTACTACCCGGCGGTCGTCTGGGGCTACTCGGGTAGCGCCTTCATCAAGGGCTCCAAGCTCGGCGGGGTCTTCGACGACCCGGTCAAGGGCATGCCGACCCTGAACACGACCTACGTCACCAAGTGATGTGAGTGGACCGGCGCGGCCCGCGCCGCGCCGGTCCACCTCGGCAACGCGGGTGCCACCTGTTCGTGGGTGGCACCCGTCCGGGGCGAGACGCCCCTGAGAACGACCTCGAGAAAGTGAGACCTCCCGACCATGCTCGGTTTCGTCGTACGCCGGCTGATCTCGGCGCTGCTGGTGCTGTTCGCGGTCTCGGTCGCCGTGGTGGCGATCTTCACCTACGGTCCGAGCGACCCGGCCCGGGCGATGTGCCCGGAGCCGAAGTGCTCCGTGCAGCGCCAGGACGCGATCCGCGAGGCGCTCAACCTGGATCAGCCGATCCATGAGCAGTACATCGACTACATGACCGGCATCGTGTCCGGCCGGGAGATCGCAGCCGGCACCGAGGCGTACGAGTGTGACGCCCCCTGCTTCGGGGTGAGCTTCATCTACCGCACGATGGTCTGGGACGACATCAAGGACCGGATCGGGCCGACGGTGTCGGTGGCGATCGGGGCCGGCGTGACGATCCTCCTGATCGGGGTGCCGATCGGGATGTTCGCGGCCAGACGCAGGGGAACGATGGCCGACAAGGCCGTCATCGGCTCGACCCTGGTGATCGAGTCGATTCCCTACTATCTGTTCGTCCTGCTCGCGTTCCTCTACCTGGCGGTGTCCTTCGGCATCTTTCCGCAGAAGGGCTATCACTCCTTCACGGACTCGCCGGTCCAATGGGCCTGGGCGCTGGTGCTCCCGTGGCTGGCGCTCGGCATGGTCAACGCCTCGAAGTACGCACGGTTCACCCGCGGGTCGATGATCGAGGCCTTCAACGAGGACTACATCCGCACCGCGAAGTCCAAGGGCCTCAAGGAGAGCAAGGTCGTCTACAAGCACGCGCTCCGGGCGGCCGTCGTGCCGATCGTGACCATCTTCGGGATCGACTTCGGAGCCCTGCTCGGCGGCACCATCTTCACCGAGAAGATCTTCGACATCCCAGGCCTGGGGCTCCGATCGCTGGAAGCGGTCACCCAGAGCGACCTGCCGGTGATCCAGGCGACGACCCTGATCTCCGCGGCCGTGGTCATCGCCGCGAACGTCGTGGTCGACCTCTTCTACAGCGTCCTGGACCCGCGCGTACGCGTCACCTGACCCCGGTCCCTGTCGGTGCCGACCACTAGGGTTGGCGTGTGGACGGGTTGTTTGAGATGGGTGCTGCCGGCGCCTCGCGCGGCGGGTCGCTGAGCCACAGCGACCATGCGGCCGCGCCGCTGGCGGTGCGGATGCGGCCGCGTACGCTCGAGGAGCTGGTCGGGCAGAGCTCGCTGCGTGCGGCAGGGTCACCGCTGCACCAGGTCGTCGAGGGCGGGCAGTCGCTCTCGTTGCTGCTGTGGGGGCCGCCGGGCACCGGGAAGACGACGATCGCCTCCATCGTGAGCCGCTCCACCGACCGGCGCTTCGTCGAGGTCTCCGCGGTCTCGGCCGGGGTCAAGGAGGTCCGGGCGGCGATCGACGCGGCCCGCGCCGAGCTGGTCGCGACCGGCAAGGAGACGGTGCTCTTCGTGGACGAGGTGCACCGGTTCAGCAAGGCGCAGCAGGACGCGCTGCTGCCGGGCGTGGAGAACCGCTGGGTGACGTTGGTCGCTGCCACCACGGAGAACCCCTTCTTCTCGGTGATCTCGCCGCTGCTGTCGCGCTCGCTGCTGCTCCGCCTGGAGTCCCTGACCGACGACGACATCCGTGGCGTACTTCGGCGGGCGCTGGAGGACGAGCGCGGGCTGGGTGGGTCGGTGACGATCACCGAGGAGGCGCTCGACCATCTCGTACGCCTCGCCGGCGGTGACGCGCGCAGGTCGCTGACCTATCTGGAGGCGGCCGCGGGTGCCGCGTCCGAGGGGGAGATCACCCTGGAGGCCGCCGAGCGTGCGGTCGACCAGGCGGCGGTGCGTTACGACCGTCAGGGCGACCAGCACTACGACGTGGTCAGTGCGTTCATCAAGTCGGTGCGCGGGTCTGATGCGGATGCGGCGCTGCACTATCTGGCACGGATGATCGAGGCGGGGGAGGACCCCCGGTTCATCGCGCGCCGGCTGATGATCCTCGCCTCCGAGGACATCGGCCTGGCCGACTCGACGGCGCTGCAGACCGCGGTCGCCGCGGCGCAGACCGTGCAGCTGATCGGGATGCCGGAGGCCCAGCTGACCCTGGCCCACGCCACGATCGCGCTCGCGGTCGCGCCGAAGTCCAACGCGGTCACCAACGCCATCTTCGCCGCCCGCGCCGACGTGGCCGCCGGGAAGATCGGCAACGTCCCGCCGCACCTGCGCGACGCCCACTACGAGGGCGCCAAGAAGATCGGCCACGGCGAGGCCTACAAGTACGCCCACGACGAGCCGTTCGGCATCGCGACCCAGCAGTACGCACCGGAGGCGGTGGCCGACGCGGAGTACTACCGGCCGACCACCCATGGCGCCGAGGCGGGAGTGAAGGAACGTTGGGAGCGTGTCCGGAAAATCGTGCGCGGACAGGATGGATAGGGTAGGCGCACCATGACGAACTCGAGCACGCCCGGGTGGGCGCTGGTGGCGACACTGACCGCGGTGGGGGTTCTCGTCCTCATCCTGCTGGTGGTGGTGCTGCTCGCGCTCGGGGCACGGCGCGGTGCGCGGCGGCGGCTCGAGGAGGCCGAGGCCAGTGAGGCCGAGCTGCGTGAGCGGCTCGAGGCGCTCGAGAAGCGTCTGACCCAGCCCGAGGTCAGGCGGCGGCGCCGGGACGAGAAGGAATACGTCATCACCTCCCTGGGGGAGGACGGCGAGCCTGTCGAGGTGGAGCAGGTGGTGCAGCGTACGTTGACCGCACCGGCCTTCGCGGACGCGGTGTTCCGGGAGACCGTCGTGCAGGGCGCGGCGCTGGTCCACGGGGTCCGCCGGGCGCTCTCGCCCGAGGTGCGGTTCAAGATCCGCTACGAGATGCACCGTGAGGTCAAGCGGGCACGCAAGGACCGGAAGAGCGAGATGCGCGAGGCGCTGCGCGAATACCGCGAGCGCCAGCGCGCGGCAGTTGACGAGGACGTACGTATGGAGGACTCCCGATGAGGGGCGCGATCTGGTTCGTGGTCGGTGCGGGCGCGGGCGTGTACGCGATGGTCAAGGGGCGGCGGGCCGCGGAGGCCTTCACCGCCGACGGCCTGCGCGACCGCGCTCAGGCGCTCGGGGTCGGCGCGCGGATCTTCCGCGAGGAGCTGGCCACCGGCAAGGCGGAGAAGGAGCTCGAGCTGCGGGAGTGGATCGAGGCCAGGACCGCCGGACCTAAACAGATTGGCGCCGCAGGCGGCCAGCAGCACAGACTTGGATTGAACGGGCCAACCGAGGACCCGAGGCAGAACACGGAAGGTAGTACCCCCTGATGGAGTGGTTGAGCACGGCGGAGATCCGCCGCCGTTTCACGGCGCATTTCGCCGAGAACACCGAGATCGGCGAGCACACGGTGGTGCCGTCGGCATCGCTCCTGCTCGACGACCCCAACCTGCTCTTCGTCAACGCAGGCATGGTGCCCTTCAAGCCCTACTTCCTCGGTCAGGCCACGCCTCCCTACCAGCGGGCGACGTCGGTGCAGAAGTGCATCCGCACGCCCGACATCGAGGAGGTCGGCAAGACCACCCGGCACGGCACCTTCTTCGAGATGTGCGGCAACTTCTCCTTCGGTGACTACTTCAAGGAGGGCGCCATCACGCTCGCCTGGGAGCTGGTCACCAAGTCGGTCGCCGACGGTGGCTTCGGCTTCGACGAGTCGGTCCTCTACCCGTCCGTGCTCAACGGCGACGAGGAGGCGGTCGCGCTCTGGAAGAAGATCTCCGGCCTGCCCGACGACCGCATCGTCCGGCTGCCCCCGAGCGAGAACTACTGGTCGATGGGCGTGCCCGGCCCGGGTGGCCCGTGCTCGGAGATCCTGATCGACCGCGGTCCCGAGTTCGGCGCCGACCGTGACTGGGACGCAGGCGACCGCTACCTGGAGTTCTGGAACCTCGTCTTCATGCAGGACAACGTCGTCGCGGCGCGGTCCAAGTACGACGTCGACATCGACGGCCCGCTCGCCCAGACCGGCATCGACACCGGCCTCGGTCTCGAGCGCGTCGCCTACCTCATGCAGGGCAAGTCCAACATGTATGAGACCGACGTGGTCTTCCCGGTGATCGAGAAGGCGATGGAGCTGACCGGCAAGAAGTACGGCGCCTCCTACGAGGACGACGTCCGCTTCCGGGTCGTCGCCGACCACGTGCGCTCCTCGCTGATGCTGATCAGCGACGGCGTCACCCCCGGCAACGAGGGCCGTGGCTACGTCCTGCGCCGGCTGATGCGCCGCGCGATCCGCAACATGCGCCTGCTCGGCTACGAGGACCCGGCGATGCCCGAGCTGCTGCCGGTCTCCCGCGACAAGATGGGGGAGACCTACACCGAGCTGCTCTCCGGCTGGGACCGGATCAAGCGCGTTGCCGACTCCGAGGAGGAGGCCTTCCGCAAGACCCTCGCGGCCGGCACCCAGATCTTCGACCTGGCCGCGACCGAGGTGAAGTCGAGCGGATCCACCACGTTCACCGGTGCCAAGGCGTTCCAGCTCCACGACACGTACGGGTTCCCGATCGACCTGACCCTCGAGATGGCCGCCGAGGCGGGTCTCGAGGTCGACGAGGCGGGCTTCCGCGGCCTGATGACCGAGCAGCGCGAGCGGGCCAAGGCCGACGCGCGCGCCAAGAAGGGTCAGCACGCCGACCTGTCGGTCTACCGCGGCATCCTGGATGCCAACGGGCCGACGGACTGGCAGGCCTACACGACCCTGGAGACCGAGTCGAAGCCGCTGGCGCTCCTCAAGGAGGGCAAGGCGGTCGACGTGCTCGGCCCCGAGGAGATCGGTGAGATCGTCCTCGACCGCACCCCGTTCTACGCCGAGTCCGGTGGTCAGTCCGCCGACGCGGGCATCATCGAGTTCGACGGCGGCCGGCTCGAGGTCGTCGACGTGCAGCGGCCGGTCAAGGGCCTCGTGGTCCACCAGGTCCGGGTCGTCGACGGCGAGTTCCACGGCAACGGGCTCGTGCACGCCCAGGTCGACAAGGAGTGGCGCATCGGCGCCCGCCAGGCGCACTCCGGCACCCACGTGGTGCATGCGGCGCTGCGTGAGGTGCTCGGCCCGACCGCGCTGCAGTCGGGTTCGTTCAACCGTCCCGGCTACCTGCGTCTCGACTACGGCTGGACCAAGGGCCTGACCCCGGAGCAGATGCATGAGATCGAGGAGGTCTCCAACAACGCGCTGCGTGCCGACCTGCCGGTGTCCTGGGACTACATGACCCTCTCCGAGGCCAAGGAGTGGGGTGCGATCGCGCTCTTCGGCGAGACCTACGACGACTCCAAGGTGCGCGTCGTCGAGATCGGCGGCCCCTGGTCGCGTGAGCTGTGCGGTGGCACGCACGTGGACCACTCCGCCCAGATCGGCACGATCGTGGTCACCTCGGAGGCCTCGGTCGGCTCCGGCAACCGGCGCATCGAGGCCTACACGGGCGTCGAGGGCTTCAACTACCTCGCGCGCGAGCGCGACGTGGTCTCCGAGCTCAACCTGCTGCTCAAGTCGAAGTCCGACGACGTCGTCGGCCGGGTCTCCGACCTGATGGAGCGGCTCAAGGCCGCCGAGAAGGAGATCGCCCGGGCGCGTACGGCACAGCTGCTCGCCTCCGGCGGCTCGATCGCGGCCTCCGCGGTCGATGTCAACGGCGTCCAGGTCGTCGCCCAGCGGGTGCCGGGCGTGGGCGGCGGCGACGCGCGCACGCTCGCCCAGGACGTACGTTCCCGGCTCGGTGACGCGCCGGCTGCCGTCGTGCTCTTCGGAGACGCCGACGACAAGGTCGCGGTCGTGGCCGCGGTCAACCCGGCCGGCATCGCCCAGGGCGTCAAGGCCGGCGACCTGATCAAGGAGCTCGCTCCGGTCGTCGGCGGCCGCGGCGGTGGCAAGCCCGACTTCGCCCAGGGCGGTGGCACCGAGGTCGGCAGGATCGACGAGGCCGTCGCCAAGGTCAAGTCGCTGGTGGCCGGAGCCTGATGCGTCACGGCGTACGCCTCGGTCTCGATCCTGGCGACGCCCGGATCGGCGTCGCCAGGAGTGACCCCACGGGGTTCCTGGCGACGCCGCTCGAGACGGTGAAGAAGGGCCGCGGGGACCTCGCGCGGCTGCAGGCGATCGTCGCCGAGATCGCCGAGGAGTCGACGATGCTCGAGGTGGTCGTCGGGCTGCCCCGGTCCCTCAAGGGAGGCGAGAACCCGGCGACTGCTAAGGTCCGGGACTTCGCCGCGTCCTTGGCGCGGCGAGTGGCCCCGGTCCCGGTTCGTCTCGTCGACGAACGGCTCACCACTGTTTCCGCGGAGGCTATGCTCCGAGACCGAGGTCGCAAGGGTCAGGACCGTCGAGCAGTCGTCGACATGGCCGCAGCGGTCGTGATCCTGCAACACGCATTGGACAGTGAGCGCGCTTCGGGGGCCGCGCCTGGAGAGATCGTTGAGGTCGGTCATTGAGTGAGCGCTACTACCCCCCGGACCCGCGCGACCCGCGTCGCCCTGGTCAGGGGTCATATGGTCGCGATCCGCGCGGTGGCTACCCGCCCCGGCAGCAGCCCCCACAGGACCCGCGACAGGCTCCCCGAGACCCACGCACGATGCCGCCGCGGCCCGGCCAGATGCCTCCTCAGCAGCAGGGCCAGCCGGGTCGCCGCCCGGGGCCGCGCCCCATCCCCGGCGCCGGCACGCCCCCGCCGGGCTACGGCCGTCAGGAGCCGCCGCAACGGCCCGGTGGCTACGGCGGGCCGACCTACCAGCAGCACCCCAGCTTCTTCGACGACGGCCCCAGGGAGCACGACCCGTACTTCGACGACGAGCCGCCGCCCCGGCGCAAGCGGCGCTTCGGCGGCTGTCTGGCCGTGCTGGTGGCCATGGCCGTCGTGCTCGGTGGGTTCTACGTCGTGGGTGACCGCGCCATCGACTACGTCAAGGACCTGGTCGCGCCGCCGGCCGACTATCCCGGTCCCGGGACCGACCCGGTCTCGTTCGAGGTGCACGAGGGCGACTCCGTCTCGGCCGTCGGTCGCAACCTGAAGGAGATCGGCGTGGTGGAGTCGGTCGATGCCTTCATCGACGCGGCCAACACCGAGGGCCTGACCGTCCAGGTCGGCTTCTATCCGCTGAAGAAGCAGATGAAGGCCGCCGACGTCGTCGAGATCCTGGCCAACCCGGACAACATCGACACGATCAACGTCACGATCACCGAAGGGTCGCGCGCCAAGGCGATCTACAAGGTGCTCGCCGAGAAGACCAAGAAGAAGCCGGCCGACTTCAAGAAGGCCGCCGAGGACACCGAGGCGATCGGGCTGCCCGACTACGCCAAGGGCAACGTCGAGGGCTACCTCTTCCCGGCGACGTACGCCTTCCCGCCCGACGCCACGCCGACCGAGATGCTGGCGATGATGGTCGACCGATGGGAGCAGGCGCTCGGCGACAACGACATCGAGGCGCGTGCCAAGCAACTGAAGTGCGGCGGAGGAAAGGCCTGCACACCCGAGCAGATCATGACCGTGGCCTCGCTGGTCGAGGCCGAGGGCCGCGGTGACGACATGGCCAAGATCGCCCGGGTCATCTACAACCGGGTGGAGAATCCCGGCACGGCCGGCCAGGCGGGCTTCCTGCAGATCGACGCCACGGTCAACTATGCGCTCGGGAAGTCCGGCAGCACCGAGCTCGGTGGTGTGAACGTGCAGTCGGTCGACTCGCCCTACAACACCTACACCAACAAGGGGCTGCCGCCGGGGCCGATCGGTGCGCCGGGTGACAAGGCGATCCAGGCCGCGCTCAACCCGGCCGAAGGTGCCTGGTACTACTACGTGACCGTCAACCTGAAGACCGGTGAGACGAAGTTCGCCAAGAACTACGACCAGTTCCTGAAGTTCAAGGCCGAATACAAGAACTACTGCGAGACCGAGTCGAAGAGCTGTTGAGGAGAAGTCCTGAGTGAAGTGCGCTGTCCTGGGTGACCCGATCGGTCACTCGCTCTCCCCGGTCCTCCACCAGGCGGCGTACGCCGAGCTGGAGATGTCCGACTGGTCCTACACCTCCACTCGGGTGCAGGCCGGCGGCTTGGCGAAGTACGTGGCCGACCTCGGTGGTGACTGGCCGCCGAGCCGGTGGCGTGGGCTGTCAGTGACGATGCCGCTCAAGCGGGAGGCCTTCGAGCTGGCGCGGTCGGTCTCGCCGCGGGCACGGCTGGTGGGGGCGGTCAACACGCTGGTGCGCTCCTCGCACGGCTGGGTGGGTGACAACACCGACCTGCCCGGTGCGGTCGCTGCGATCCGGGAGCGGGCCGGCGACGGCTACTCGTGCTCCCACGGTGCCGTCTTGGGCGCCGGTGCCACGGCCGCCTCGACCGGCCTCGCGCTCGCCGAGCTGGGCGCTTCCCGGATCACGCTGCTGGCTCGCAACCCGGGTGCGGCGGGGGAGACGATCGAGATGATCTCCCGTCACCGGAGCAAGCCCGTGGTCTCGGTGCTGCCGCTGGACTCGGCGGTCGACGGTGTCGACGCGGTCGTCTCCACGGTCCCGGCGAAGGCACTGACCCCCGAGCTCATCGACCGCTGGGCACCGACGCCGGTCGTCTTCGACGTGGTCTACGACCGGTGGCCCTCGCCGCTGCTGTCGGTCGCGCCCGGTGTGGCCGTCAGCGGCCTGGACCTGCTCGTGCACCAGGCGGTGCTGCAGTTCGAGCTCTTCACCAGCCGTCCCGCGCCGCTCGCCGCCATGCGGGCGGCGGGGGAGAAGGCGCTGGGGATCGCCGAGCTGTCACCGGCATGAGTCCTGGGGCGGTCGTGCTGGTGAGTGCGGCCGTCGCCGGTCTGCTCGCTCTCGGGATGCCGGCACTTCTTCGCCGGCTCCCCGAACCTGTCGACGACCCGCCGGAGCTCTCCTATGCGACCGTGGCCGGATGGGCACCGTTCCTGCCGGTCGCGGTGGCGCTCTCCGCCGCAGTCGCCGGGCTGCTCGGCTGGCAGGTCGATCCGTCGCGGCTGATGGTGGCGCTGACGCCGCTCACCCCGGTCTGCGTGCTGCTCGCCTACGTCGACTGGCGCGTCCAGCGGCTGCCGAAGATGCCGATCCTGGTGGCCACGGCGGTCGGGCTCGGGCTGCTCGTCGCCGAGTGGCTGTGGACGCGTGAGACCGCAACGGCCCTCGGCGCCCTCGCCGGACTGGTGATCGCCCGCTCGGCGTTCTGGCTGCTGTGGCGGCTCCTGCCGCACGCGATGGGCTTCGGCGACGTACGCCTGGCGGCGCTCGTCGGCCTCGTCCTCGGTCGTCTCGGCTGGGAGCAGCTCGCCGTCGGGCTGTGGGCCGGGCTGGCGATCTTCGGCGTCTGGGGCATCGGACGCGCGATCGCACAACGCTCACGCACGGCGATGCGGGAGCCGCTGGCGTACGGGCCCTTCATGCTGCTGGGCATGCTCGTCGGGGTGTTCGCCGTCTCGCTTTGAGGCCGGGTGCACGGGGTTGCGTGGCTGGGATGAAAGACTGGCGTCATGTTGCGTTGGCTCACTGCGGGCGAGTCCCATGGTCCGTCCCTGACGGCCGTGATGGAGGGTCTGCCCGCCCACGTCCGGATCACCTCTGACGACATCGCTGATGCCCTGGCGCGGCGCCGGCTCGGCTATGGCCGCGGCGCCCGGATGAAGTTCGAGAAGGACCAGGTGCGGATCACCGGCGGCGTACGCCACGGGGAGTCGCAGGGCGGTCCGGTGGCGATCGAGGTCGGCAACACCGAGTGGCCCAAGTGGGAGACCGTGATGGCCGCCGACCCGGTCGATCCCGACGTGTTGGCCGGGCAGGCCCGCAACGCCCCGCTGACCCGGCCGCGGCCAGGTCACGCCGACCTGGTGGGGATGCAGAAGTACGACTTCGACGACGCCCGCCCGATCCTGGAGCGTGCCTCGGCCCGCGAGACCGCGGCCCGGGTCGCGCTCGGCGCGGTCGCCTCGGCCTTCCTCGAGCAGGCGCTCGGGGTGCGGCTGGTGTCGCACGTCCTGGAGATCGGCGGCGTCCGTACGCCGAGCCACGAGGTCCCCTCGCCCGAGGACGTCGCCCGGCTCGACGAGGACCCGGTGCGGGTGCTCGACCCCGACGGCTCCAAGCAGATGGTCGCCCGGATCGACGAGGCCCACAAGGAGGGTGACACCCTCGGTGGCGTCGTCGAGGTGGTCGTCCACGGGCTGCCGCCGGGCCTCGGCTCCCACGTGCACTGGGACCGGCGCCTCGACGCGCGCCTGGCCGGTGCGCTGATGGGCATCCAGGCGATCAAGGGCGTCGAGGTCGGCGACGGCTTCGAGCTCGCCGCGACGCCCGGGTCCAAGGCCCATGACGAGATCGTTCCGTCCGCCGACGGGATCCGCCGTGCCTCCGGGCGCTCGGGCGGCACCGAGGGCGGCATGTCGACCGGCGAGATCCTGCGCGTGCGCGCGGCGATGAAGCCGATCGCGACCGTGCCCCGCGCGCTGCGCACCGTCGACGTCGCCACCGGCGAGTCGGCTGTGGCGCACCACCAGCGCTCCGACGTCTGCGCGGTGCCCGCCGCAGGTGTCGTCGCCGAGGCGATGGTCGCGCTCGTCCTGGCCGAGGCGGCGCTGGAGAAGTTCGGTGGCGACTCGGTCGCGGAGACTGCCCGCAACGCGAAGGCCTACCTCGAGAACCTGAGGTACGTCTGATGCCCGCTGTCGTGCTCGTCGGCCCGATGGGCGCCGGGAAGTCGACGGTCGGCGCTCTGCTCGCCTCCCGGCTCGGGGTCGCGCTGCGCGACACCGACGAGGACATCGCGGCGGCCGCAGGCAAGAGCGTGCAGGACATCTTCGTCGACGAGGGCGAGGCGCACTTCCGTGCGGTCGAGGCCGAGGCCGTCGCGGCGGCGCTCGCCGAGCACGACGGCGTGGTCTCCCTCGGCGGCGGCTCCGTCCTGGCCGAGCAGACCCAGATCCTGCTCAAGGAGCACACCGTCATCTACCTGCGGGTCGGCGTCGCCGACGCGGTCAAGCGGGTCGGCCTCGGCTCCGGCCGCCCGCTGCTGCTCGGCAACGTGCGCGGCCGCATCAAGGCGCTCCTGGAGGAGCGCGCCCCGATCTATGAGTCGGTCGCGACGATCGTCGTCGACACCGACGGCCGCTCGGCCGACGACGTCGCCGCCGAGCTCGCCACCGCCCTGACCGCGCTGAACACCACGGAGTAGAAGTGACCGGAACCGTCATCAGGGTCGAGAGCGCCGCGGCGTACGACGTCGTCATCGGCTCCGGCCTCGCCGGCCGGCTCCAGGGACTGCTGGGGGAGAGCGTCGAGCGGGTGGCGTTCCTCTACGCCGCCGAGCTGGCCGAGTACGCCGAGCCGGTGCTCGAGGAGCTCTTGAAGCACTACGACGTGCTCGGGCTCGGCCTGCCGAGCGGCGAGGACCAGAAGACGGTCGCGGTCGCGAACGACTGCTGGGAGGCGCTGGGGGAGCGGGGCTTCACCCGCTCCGACGCGGTCGTCACCTTCGGCGGCGGGGCGACCACCGACCTCGGCGGCTGGGTCGCGGCCGGGTGGCTGCGTGGCGTACGCGTCGTGCACGTGCCGACCACCGTGCTCGCCATGGTCGACGCCGCGGTCGGCGGCAAGACCGGCGTCAACACCGGTGCCGGGAAGAACCTCGTGGGCGCGTTCCACGAGCCCGCCGGGGTGCTGTGCGACCTCGCGCTGCTCGCCACCCTGCCGGAGGCCGACCTGATCGCCGGGCTCGGTGAGGTCGTCAAGTGCGGCTTCATCGCCGACCCGGAGATCCTGCGCCTGGTCGAGGAGAGCGACAAGATCACCGCTTCCTCGCCGGTTCTCGCCGAGCTGATCGAGCGCGCGATCCGGGTCAAGGCGGAGGTCGTCGCCGCTGACCTGAAGGAGACCGGCGGCGCTGACAGCCACCCCGGTCGCGAGACCCTCAACTACGGCCACACCCTCGCGCACGCGCTCGAGAAGCACTCCGGCTTCTCGATCCGCCACGGTGACGCGGTCGCCGTGGGCTGTGTCTATGCCGCCGAGCTCGCCCGTCTCGCCGGGGTCCTCTCCGACGAGGTCGCCGCCCGGCACGCGCCGACCTTCGCGAAGGTCGGACTCCCGACCACCGTCAAGGAGCTCGGCGTCGAGGCCGGCTTCGACGACCTCATCGGCGCGATGCGGGTCGACAAGAAGGCCCGCGGCTCCGTCCTCCGCTTCCTCGTCCTCCACGACCTCGCGGTGCCGCGCATCCTCACCGGGCCGACCGAGGAGCAGCTGCGGGAGGCGTACGCGGTCGTAGGCGGGTAGCGAGAGCTCGATCGCCGTTCGACGCCCGGCGCAACGCTGGCGCTCGCTATGCCAGAGGGTCTGACCTTGTGAACGATTCACAAGGTCAGACCCTCTGTCATAGCGAACCGAAGGAGCTGAGATGGGGCGCTCGCACGACGTAGTGGGAGGGTTGGAGCCGGACACCGACCCCAGCGCTCCCGCTGCGACTCACTTGCCCGACCAGCGGGCGATGTCCTCGTCGGTGACATCGACGGGGCCGGCGACCCGCTGGGTGGCGCGGATGTGGTTGCCGAAGGGGTCGCGGAAGGCGCAGTCGATGCCGTAGGGCTGCCGGACGGGCTCCTGGGTGAACTCGACGCCCTTGGCGGACAGCTCCTCGTAGAGCTTCTCGCAGTCGTCGGTGTTGAAGATGACGACCGCGCCCGTCGCGCCCTTGGTGACGAGGTCGCGCAGCTGGGCGGCGGTCTCGGCGCTGTGGGCGGGGGAGCCGTCGGGCACCTCGAGCAGAAGCTGATGGTCGGGGTCGCCGGGGAGGTGGACGGTGAGCCAGCGCATGAAGCCCATGTCGACGTCGCTGCCGACCTCGAGGCCGAGCTTGCCGACGTAGAAGTCGAGCGCCTCGTCCTGGTCGAGGACGTAGATACCGGTGATGTTGATGTTGGTCAGCATGCGACCAGTCTGCGTCCCACCGAGGCCGTACGCTTCTCCGAAACTGCTCAGCTCGCCGGCCGCATCCAGGCGCGGGCGACGCATCCGGGCACGGCCAGGCGCTCGGCACGAGCACGGTAGTCGCTGGGGGAGGTGCCGACGATGTCGCGGAAGGTACGGCTGAAGGTGCCGAGGCTGGCGAAGCCGACGGTGATCGCGACCTCGGTGACCGGCGTCGAGGTGTCGCGCAGCAACGCCATCGAGCGCTCGATCCGGCGCCGCTGCAGATAACGGTGGGGAGTCTCCCCGAAGACCGCCTTGAACCGGCGGCTGAAGTGCGCGGGAGAGACATGGGCGACCCGGGCGATCGCGGCGACGTCGAGAGCATCGGCGTAGTGCCGGTCCATCACGTCGCGAGCGCGCAGCAGGCGACGGTTCTCGTCCTCGTGCGGCGTCATGCGCCCGAGCCTATGCCGAGTCGGCTCGTCATGACGAGCCGACTCGGCAGGGCTTCTCGGCAGGCGTTCTAGCAGGTCACAGACCCATGTCCTTGGCGATGATGAGCTTCATGACCTCGGAGGTGCCGCCGTAGATCCGGTTGACCCGGTTGTCGGCGTAGAGGCGGGCGATGGGGTACTCGTTCATGTAGCCGTAGCCGCCGTGGAGCTGGAGGCAGCGGTCGATGACCCGGTGGGCGACCTCGGTGCAGAACAGCTTGGCCGAGGCGGCCTCGGCGGCGGTCAGCGTGCCGGCGTCCTCCGCCTCGATGGCGCGGTCGACCACGGCCTCGGCGGCGTCGACCTCGGCCTTGCACGCGGCCAGCTCGAACTTGGTGTTCTGGAAGGACGCGACGGCGGTGCCGAAGACCTTGCGGTCATGGACGTACGCCTTGGCGAACTCGACGGCGGCCGCGGCCTGGGCGTAGGCGCCGACGGCGATGCCGAGACGCTCGACCGGGAGGTTCTGGCCGAGGTAGGAGAAGCCCTTGCCGACCTCGCCGAGCACGTCCTCGACCGGGACCTGCACGTCGGTGAAGGAGAGCTCGGCGGTGTCGGAGACCTTGAGGCCGAGCTTGTCGAGCTTGCGGCCGACCTCGTAGCCCGGCAGCTTCGTGTCGACGGCGAGGAGCGTGATCCCGCCGCGGCGGTCCTCCGGGGTGGCCGGCGCGGTGCGGGCACAGACGATCACGCGGTCGGCGTTGACGCCGCCGGTGATGAAGGTCTTGGCGCCGTTGAGGATGTAGTGCTTGCCGTCCTCGGTGAGCTTGGCGTTGGTGGTCATCCCGGCCAGGTCCGAGCCGGTGCCGGGCTCGGTCATCGCGATCGCCCACATCTCCTCACCGGAGACGAAGCCGGGCATCCAGCGCTCCATCTGCTCCTTCGTGCCGAGCTTGAGGAGGTAGGGCAGGCACAGCCCCACGTGGGTGCTCGAGCCGCCGAAGGAGACGCCGGCGCGGGCCAGCTCCTCGGTGATGACGGCGGAGTACTTGAACGACTCGATGCCGGCGCCGCCGTACTCCTCGGGCACCTGGATGCCCCACACGCCGAGCTCGCCGAGCTTGAGGTAGAAGTCGTGGGGGACGATGCCGGCCGCGTACCACTCGTCGTAGACGGGGGTGACCTCCTTCTCGATGAACGAGCGGATGGTCTCGCGGAAGGACTGGTGGTCCTCGGTGTAGATGGTGCGGCGCATGAGTGTGCTGTCTCCTCGGTGCATTCTTCTCGGGGTCGAAACGGAAGTTCAGGGGCGGGCGCCGACGGCGCGCAGCGCGAGGTCGGCGTAGAAGTCGGCGAGGGCCTCGGGAGTCCAGGAGCCGTCGTCGCGGTACCACCGGGCCAGGTCGATGCCGAGCGAGAGCAGGGCGGTGGCGGCCTTGGCGGGGTCGGGGGTGTCGAAGTCGCCGCTGCGTACGCCCTCCTCGACGACCTCGCGCATGACGGTGTCGATGGCGCGGCGCAGTCCGGCGATCTCCTTGAAGTGCTCCTCGGTCAGCGCCGCGAGCTCGTAGTTGATCACCCGGGCCATGGTGTGGGAGCGGGCGTGGAAGAGGACATAGGTGCGTACGGCGGCGGCGACCCGCTCGGCGGGCGTGGCGTCGGCACGGGTCGCCTCGGTGACCGCCTCGAGGATCACCTCGTGGCCACGGACCGCGATCGCGTGCAGGAGCTCCTCCTTGGAGCGGTGGTGCACGTAGACCGCCGCCGGGCTCAGGCCGGCCGCGGTGGCGATGTCGCGGGTGCTGGTGCCGTGGAACCCCTTGGCGGAGAACGCCTGGACCGCCGCGTCGAGCAGACGGGCACGGCTGCGGTCGCCTCGTGCCTGCGTGCTGGTGCGTGCATCGCTCATGCGGATCAGTCTGACACAAAGGTAAGTGAGCGCTTAGATTCGCCTCACGAAAACCGTGCAAAGATGCGGGCGTGAGCAATGCGTTGAAGCAAGTCCTGGTCCTCAACGGCCCCAACCTCGGACGCCTCGGGAAGCGGCAGCCCGAGATCTACGGGCACACCACCCACGACGAGCTCGCGGCGCTGTGCGTCGACTGGGGTCACGGGCTCGGCTTCGCCGTGGACGTACGTCAGACCAACCACGAGGGCGACATGGTCGACTGGCTCAACGCCGCGGCCGACAAGGGCATCCCGGTCGCGCTCAACGCCGCGGCCTGGACCCACTACTCCTACGCGATCTACGACGCCTGCGCACAGCTGACCGCGCCGCTGGTCGAGGTGCACATCTCCGAGCCGCTCGAGCGGCCCGAGGTCTTCCGGCACACCAGCGTCGTCACCCCCCACGCCACCGCGGTCGTGGCGGGCAAGGGCATCGACGGCTACCGCGAGGCGCTCGAGGTCATCGCCGCGAAGCTGGGCGACGCCTGACCTGACCGATATTGGCGATCGTCGTCCGGTGTTGGCGACCCGCGCCGCTCCCGCGGACACCGTGGGTTGATGGGTCGACTGCTCGTAGGTCTCGCACGGATTCTCGGCGTGCTGCTCGCCGGCGCGGTGCTCGGTGCCCTGATCGGCGGCGTCGGCGGGCGGCTCGTGATGTTCCTGCTCGTCCGGCTCAGCCCGGAGGCCGACGGCGTGACCAGCGACGACGGGTTCGAGATGGGGCGGTTCACCCTGAGCGGCTCGCTCAACCTCGTCGTGGTCTGCACCGTGCTCGGAGCCGTCGGGGCGGTGCTCTACCTGCTCGTCCGGTGGCTGCTGTTCGGGCCCTGGTGGTTCCGGGTCCTCAGTGTCACGCTCGCCGCCGGCGTGGGTGTCGGCAACATCATCGTCCACACCGACGGCCTCGACTTCAGCCTGCTCCAACCCGCCCTGGTCTCGGTGCTGGCGTTCGTGGCGGTGCCCGCTGCCTACGGTGCCGCGCTGACGGTGGTGGCGGAGCGGCGGATCCTGGCCTGCTGGCCGGTCCCGCCCGAGACCGGGACGGTGGGGATCGCCACGCTGTGGGTGCTGCGCGCGGTGGCGCTGGTGGTCGGCGTACTCTCGCTCGTGGATCTCGTCGGAAAGACCGCGGTCGTTGCTTGATTCGGCCCTGTGCAAACTCGCGGATAGGATTCTCCGAGGTCCTTCGGGGCCCTGCGAACCCTGACGAACATTGACAAATGAAGCCTGCATCGGTGCAGGTCAAAGAGACGAAGGCTGACGGACGGTTATGGCGACGACGAACGACCTCAAGAACGGCATGGTGCTGAAGATCGAGGGCCAGCTCTGGCAGGTGGTCGAGTTCCAGCACGTGAAGCCCGGCAAGGGTCCGGCCTTCGTCCGCACCAAGCTGAAGAACGTCGAGTCGGGCAAGAACGTCGACAAGACCTTCAACGCCGGCACCAAGGTCGAGACCGCCACCGTCGACCGCCGTACGTTCCAGTACCTCTACAACGACGGCTCCAACTTCGTCTTCATGGACGTCGCCGA
Source organism: Nocardioides luteus (assembly GCF_000960475.2). Lineage (GTDB taxonomy): Bacteria > Actinomycetota > Actinomycetes > Propionibacteriales > Nocardioidaceae > Nocardioides > Nocardioides luteus_A. The sequence goes on from NZ_JZDQ02000001.1 coordinate 45,672, forward strand.
CTTCGACCAGGTCGAGGTCGGCCCGGAGATCGTCGGTGACGGCGCCGGCTTCCTCCTGGAGAACCAGGAGGTCATCCTGGCCACCAACGAGGGCCGCGTGCTCTTCGTCGAGCTCCCGCCGTCGGTCGAGCTCGTGATCTCCTACACCGAGCCCGGTGTCATGGGTGACTCGGCCACCGGCCGCACCAAGCCCGCCACCCTGGAGACCGGCGCCGAGATCCAGGTGCCGCTCTTCATCGAGCAGGGCGAGAAGATCAAGGTCGACACCCGCGAGGGCGGTTCCTACCTCTCCCGCGTCAAGGGCTGACCTGTGGCTCACGTCGCCACCGCCCGCACCAAGGCCCGCAAGCGTGCCCTCGACCTGCTCTTCGCAGCCGAGGCCCGCGGGCTCTCCGCCGGTGACCTGCTCGACCAGCAGATCCGCGAGGGCGAGGTGCCCAACAACCCGTTCACCGTCAAGCTCGTCCGGGGCGTGGTCGCCGAGTCCGAGCGGATCGACGCCCTGATCTCGGCCTTCGCCAAGGACTGGACCCTGACCCGGATGCCCGCGGTGGACCGCAACGTGCTCCGGATCGGCGTCTGGGAGCTCCTCGACGGCGATGTCGCCCCCGAGGTCGCGATCAGCGAGGCGACCGCGCTGGTGACCGAGCTGTCCACCGACGACTCGCCGTCCTTCGTCAACGGCGTGCTCGCCGCGGTCGCGAAGGATCTCGCGAAGCGCTGAGAAGCGCATGACGTACGCCTGTCCGGAGCCGTCCGGGCAGGCGTAGCGTCATTTCAGGGTGCGGCACGAAGCGTGTGTTTTCCGGTTATCGACGATTGCTTCGGTCGGGACCGTATGTTTGGACCCAAGGCTGAGATGGACGCCGCAAACCAGCACCCGTATTCGGAGAGCGCATGACGCAGGAGAACAACCCCTACGACGAGCCGGACTCGCGCACCCGGCCGGCCGGAGCACCCTCGCACTGGGTGACGCCGCCTCCGCCGAACTCGGCGGGCCGGCCGCCGACGCCCCCCGTCCAGCCCAGTCCCGACCCGAGTCAGGAGGCGACTCGCATCACCAACCCACAGGTCACCACGACACCCGCCCCGCCCCCGCCGGCGGTGCCGGTGACGCCGCCTCCGCCCGGCGGCCACGGGCTGGAGGTTCCCAGCGCGACCGACTTCCTCGACCGGCGCGCGGAGTCGGCCGGGTTCGGTCCCGCGACCTGGGGCTGGCGGGGCGCGATCCGCAAGATGTCCGGCGGGCTGATCAGCCCGCGGATGGGCGCGGCGGAGGTCGCCTACGAGCAGGACCGGGCGATGATCCAGCGCGACTTCGACGGCCCGCGCACGATCGTCTTCATCAACCCCAAGGGCGGTGCCGCCAAGACCACCGGCGTGCTCGCCGCGGGCTACACCTTCGGCACCGTACGCGGTGGCGGGATCGTGGCCTGGGACAACAACGAGACCCGCGGCACCCTCGGCATCCGCGGCATGCGGAGCACCCACCGCAACACCACCCGCGAGCTGCTCGACAACCTCGCCGCGTTCAACAACGTCTACCAGTCCCGCATCGGCGACCTCGGTGCCTTCGTACGCTCCCAGGGCGACGCCCACTTCGACGTGCTCGCCTCCGACGAGCGCCCGGATGTGACCGGCCAGATCCACGCCGACGACTTCGCGCAGGTGCACCAGCTGCTGGAGCGCTTCTACAAGGTGATCCTGGTCGACACCGGCAACAACATGCGGGCCGAGAACTGGCTGGCCGCCGCCGACACCGCCGACCTGCTGGTGGTGACCTCGACGGTGCGCGAGGACACCGGCTACAGCGGCCTGTGGATGCTCGACGCGCTCCAGGAGTCGGGCTACGCCGACCTCAAGCTGAAGACGATCACCGTGCTCTCCGACCCGTCCCCGAAGGTCGACACCAACCTGGCGCGCGACCTCACCGAGGTCTACCAGCAGCGCACCCGTGGGGTCTACCGGGTCCCGTTCGACCCGGTGCTGGTCGCGGGGTCCACGGTGCAGTACTCCCAGCTCTCGGAGGACACCAGGATGTCCTGGCTCAAGGCCTGCGCCGGGATGGCGCACGCGTTGTAGTCCTCGGCCGCTAACGTCGGAGTCATGCGCGCAGTCGTCTACTCCGAGAACGGTCCCTCCTCCGCCATGCGTCTGACCGAGCGCCCGGTGCCGAAGCCCCGCGCCGGCGAGGTCCTGGTCAGGCTGGTGCGGGCGGGGGTCAATCCCACCGACTGGAAGGTACGCGCCGGCCTGAGCGCGACCCTCACGACTCCCGAGGCGACCCCCGGCCAGGACGGCGCGGGCGTGATCGAGGCGATCGGGGAGGGGGTCAGCACCCACGTCGTCGGTCAGCAGGTCTGGCTCTTCATGGCCCAGCACGGACAGCCGTGGGGCACCGCGGCGGAGTACGTCACCGTCCCCGCCCACAAGGCCGTCGAGCTGCCCGCGGGTGCCTCCTACGACCTCGGCGCCTCGCTCGGCGTCCCGGCGATGACCGCCCACCGGGCGCTCACCTCCGGTGCGGTCGAGCGGGTGGCCGCCGGGTCGTTCGACGGGCTCACCATCCTGGTCCACGGCGGCGCCGGCGCGGTCGGCAACGCCGCCATCCAGCTCGCCGTGTGGGCAGGGGCGAGGGTCATCACCACCGTCAGCTCCGCGGAGAAGGCGGCGCTGGCGAAGGCTGCCGGGGCACACCACATCGTCAACTACCGCGAGGGCGACCCGGCCGCGGAGATCCGCGAGATCGCGCCGGATGGCGTCGACCAGATCGTCGAGGTCGCTCCGGCGGTCAACAACGACCTGGACCGCGCGGTCGTCGCCAACCGCGGCACGATCGCGATCTACGCCAACAACGGCGGCGACGAGCTCACCATGCCGCTGCGGGCGACCTTCTCGCTCAACCTGCGCTATCAGTTCATCCAGCTCTACGGCGTCGAGGAGCGGCAGATCCGAGCCGCGGCCGACGACGTCACCGCCGCCGTGGCGGCGGGGGCGCTGCGGGTGGGAGCGGAGGCCGGCGTACCTCTTCACCACTATCGGCTCGAGGAGACCGCCGCCGCTCACGACGCGGTCGAGGCGGGAGCGGTCGGGAAAGTGCTGATCGACCTGGAGTGAGGATAGGGTTTGGACTGATCCTTTAACGAGCCGTCCCGTGAGGCGGAGAAGGAGCTATCGACCTTGTCTGTCCAAGAGCCTGAGCCGTCGACCGATGGTCGTGTCGTGCTCGATGCCCGCGACATCTCCCGGGCGCTGACCCGGATCTCCCACGAGATCCTGGAGCGCAACCGCGACGCGGAAGATCTGGTCCTGCTCGGCCTGCACACCCGTGGGGTGCCGCTGGCCAAGCGGATCGCCGCGCGGATCGAGGCCGCCGAGGGCCATCCGGTCGCCCACGGCGCGCTCGACGTGACGATGTACCGCGACGACCTGCGCACCCATCCCACCCGCGCCCCGCACCACACCGAGATCCCGCCGGGCGGCATCGACGGCAAGACCGTGGTGCTGGTCGACGACGTGCTCTTCTCGGGCCGCACCGTCCGCGCCGCGCTCGACGCGCTGGCCGACTACGGCCGCCCCGCCGTCGTACGTCTGGCCGTGCTCGTCGACCGCGGACACCGGCAGCTGCCGATCCGGGCCGACCACGTCGGCAAGAACCTCCCGACGGCGCGTTCCGAGCGGGTCGGGCTGCGCCTGGAGGAGACCGACGGCATCGACGAGGTACGCATCGTGGAGCTGGAAGGAGTGCCGGCATGACCCGCCATCTGCTGTCCATCGACGACGTGAGCGCCGAGGAGATCCAGCAGCTCTTCACCACCGCCGCCGAGATGCACGACGTCCAGAAGCGCGAGGTCAAGAAGCTCCCGGCGCTGCGTGGACGCACCGTGATCAACCTCTTCTTCGAGGACTCGACCCGCACCCGGTCCTCCTTCGAGATCGCCGGCAAGTGGCTCTCGGCCGACGTGATCAACCTGTCGGCGAAGGGCTCCTCGGCCTCGAAGGGCGAGTCGCTGCGCGACACCGTGCTGACCGTGACCGCGATGGGCGTCGACGGCCTGGTGATGCGCCACTCGGCCTCCGGCGCGGCCCACCAGGTCGCGGGCTGGCTCGACATCCCCGTGATCAACGCCGGCGACGGCATGCACGAGCACCCGACGCAGGCGCTGCTGGACGGCTACACGCTGCAGCGCCAGCTCGGTGGACCCGGCTCCCTGGAGGGCAAGAGGATCGCGATCGTCGGCGACCTCACCCATTCGCGGGTGTTCCGCTCCAACGTGAAGTCGCTGGGCAAGCTCGGCGCCTCGGTGATCGCCGTGGCCCCGCCCACGCTGATGCCCTCCGGCATCGCCGAGTGGGCCAAGGCCGACGGCTTCGCCACCTCCTACACACTGGACGACGTGCTGCCGGAGGTCGACGCGGTGATGATGCTGCGCGTCCAGCGGGAGCGGATGAGCGGTGGCTACTTCCCGACCTCACGGGAATACACGGTCGGCTACGGGCTGACCCGCCAGCGGCTCGCGCTGCTGCGCGAGGGCGTGCCGATCCTGCACCCCGGCCCGATGAACCGTGGCCTGGAGATCTCTCCCGAGGCCGCCGACGCCGCCTCCTCCCGGATCCTCGACCAGGTCTCGGCCGGGGTCGCGATCCGGATGTCCGTCCTCTACCACCTGCTTGCCGGCGAGGAGTCCGCATGAACGAGCGTAAGCGAGTGAGCAATGAGATCATCATGCCGCCGCCTCCGTATTCTTTCCGCTCTGCCACGGAGGTGGCGGCATGAGCCTGTTGATCAAGGGTGCCTCCGTCCTCGGGGCCGAGCCGACCGATGTCTACGTCGACGGGGGAGTGATCCGGTCCATCGGCGAGTCCGTCGCCTCGGCGGATGAGGTCGTCGACGCTTCGGGGCTCGTGCTGCTCCCGGGTCTGGTCGACCTGCACACCCACCTGCGCCAGCCGGGCCGCGAGGACGCGGAGACGGTCGCCTCCGGTGCCGCCGCGGCCGCTGCCGGCGGCTACACCGCCGTGCTCGCGATGGCCAACACCTCCCCGGTCACCGACACCGCCGAGGCCGCGGTCTCGGTGTGGGAGCTCGGCCGTGAGGCCGGTCTGGCCGACGTCTTCCCGGTCGGCGCGGTCACGAAGGGCCTGGGCGGCGAGGAGCTGGCCGAGCTCGCGCTGATGAACCGGTCGCGCGCCCGGGTCACGGTCTTCTCCGACGACGGCAAGTGTGTCTCCGATCCGCGGGTGATGCGGCGGGCGCTGGAGTACGTCAAGGCGTTCGGCGGCGTGATCTCCCAGCACTCCCAGGACCCCTCGCTCGCGCCCTACGGCTCGGCCTGCTGCCACGAGGGTGAGCTCTCCGGGCGGCTCGGTCTGCCCGGCTGGCCGGGCGTCGCCGAGGAGGTCATCGTGGCCCGCGACGTGATGCTCGCTCGCCACACCGGCTCGCGCGTCCACGTCGCCCACGCCTCCACCGCCGGCACCGTCGAGGTGCTCCGCTGGGCGAAGGCGCAGGCCGAGAAGGACGGCAGCTGGGCGGTCACCGCCGAGGTCACCCCCCACCACCTGCTGCTCACCACCGACCTGCTCGCCGGCTACGACCCGACCTTCAAGGTGAATCCGCCGCTGCGTCCCGCCGAGGACGTGGAGGCGCTGCGCGCGGCGCTGGCCGACGGCACCATCGACGCGGTCGCCACCGACCACGCCCCGCACGCGCGCCAGGATAAGGAGCACGCCTTCGTCGACGCGGCGTTCGGGATGCTCGGGCTCGAGGAGGCGCTCTCGGTCGTCTCGACCGTCATGGTCTCCTCGGGGCTGCTGGACTGGGCCGGCGTCGCCCGGGTCATGTCGACGACCCCGGCCCGGATCGCCGGTCTGGAGGGCCACGGCCGCCCGATCGCGGTCGGCGAGCCCGCCAACCTGGCCCTGGTCGACCCGGCCGCGACCTACGTCGTGGACCGTGACCGCTCGCTCTCGCTCTCCCGCAACAACCCCTGGCACGACCGCAAGCTCACCGGTCGTGTCGTCTCAACCTACCTGCGGGGGAAGCAGACCTACGCCGGTTAGGCTCCTCCGCCATGACCGACGTCTTCTCCGACAAGCTCGCGCAGTGGCGCGCCTACACCGAGACCCCGTGGGGCAGGATCCGCTACACGGTGGTCGAGGAGATCCTGCGGCGCCAGTGCGCCGAGCTGGGGGAGGGACTGCGGATCCTCGACGTCGGTGGCGGTGACGGGATGGACGCGCTGCCGTTGGCCCTGGCCGGGCACGAGGTCACCATCGTGGACCCGTCCGAGTCCTGGCTGGCGGAGGCGAAGCGGCGGGCGGCCGAGGCCGGGGCCTCGCTCACCACGCTCGTCGGCGGCGTCGACGACCTGCCCGAGGGCGAGTGGGACCTGGTGCTGTGCCACTTTGTGCTGCACTACCGGCCTGCTGGGGCTGGGGACCTACGCCGCCTCGCGGACGTCGTCCGGCCCGGCGGGCGGCTCTCGGTGATGGTTCCCAACCCGGCGAGCATGGTGCTGCGCCAGCTGGTCACGGGCGGTCCCGGGGCCGCGCTCACCGAGCTGCGCGCGGACACCAAGCGGGCCGTGACCTTCGACCATGACGTACGCAAGGTGTCGATGGACGAGCTCGAGACCGAGCTCGCCGCCGCGGGCCTGCGGCTCACCGGCCGCTTCGGCACCCGGATCGCCAACGACGTTCTCACCGACGACGCCGCCAAGCACGACCCCGCCTACTTCGACCGCCTCCTCGAGCTCGAGCGCGTGCTGTGCGACCAGGAGCCGTTCGTACGCATCGCCGGGATGTACCAGCTCCTCGCCGAACGCCCGGGCTAGGCTCGGATGCGTGGACAACCTCGAGCGCATCTACAAGATGCCCTTCGGCTCCGTCTACCCGCACTACGTGACGAAGGTGGAGAAGAAGGGACGCACCACCGCCGAGCTGCACCAGGTGATCACCTGGCTGACCGGCTTCGACGACGAGGCGATCGCCCGCCACATCGACGTGGGGACGAGCTTCGAGGAGTTCTTCGCGGCCGCCGACCTCAACCCGGCCTCGGACCTGATCACCGGTGTCGTCTGTGGTGTGCGCGTCCAGGAGATCGAGGACCCGGTCATGCGTCAGGTGCGCTACCTCGACAAGCTCGTCGACGAGCTGGCCAAGGGCAAGGCCATGGAGAAGATCCTGCGCGCGTAGTCGTGTTCGGTTAATCGTTTGATGGCGCAGCCGTCCGCCGCGTACGCTGTTCTCATCATGAAGATCTCGCGCTGACCTCCGACCCGCGCCCGAGGCATCTGCCCGGCGGGTCGTCCTCGAACCCGAAGGCCAGCGCTCTCATGTCTCTGAATCCGATCGTCGTACGCGACCTCTCCGTCTCCTTCCGCAGCGGCTCCGTTCTCGCCGGCATCGACCTCACCGTCTCCCCGGGCGAGCGGATCGCGCTCGTGGGGGAGAACGGTGCCGGCAAGTCCACCCTGCTCCGCGCTGTCGCAGGCAGGCTTCCGGGCAGTGCCCAACGCACAGGCACGCTCGAGACGCCGGACGACCTCGTCTGGCTCCCCCAGGAGCCACCGTTCCGCGATGCCGCCAGCATCGAGGACGTGCTCGCCACCACCCTGCGGCCGCTGCGTGAGGCCGTCGCGACGGTCGAGACGCTCGCCGACCGGCTCGACGACCCCCAGGTCGCCGAGACGTACGCGAGCGCCCTCGACTTCGCGGTCGCCCACGACGCCTGGGACGCCGATCGGCGGGCCATGCTGGCCGCCGAGCGCCTCGGCCTGAGCGGGCTCGACCGGGAGCGGCCGATCAGCACCCTCTCGGGCGGTCAGCGGACCAGGCTGGCGCTCGCGACCGCGATCACCCGCCGTCCGGACGCGCTGCTGCTCGACGAGCCGACCAACCACCTCGACGACGAGGCGGTCTCGGTGCTCGGGGAGTTCCTTCGGGAGCTCCCCGGGGTCGTGCTGATGGCCTCCCACGACCGCGTCTTCCTCGACGAGGTCGCCACCGGGCTCTTCGACCTCGACCCGACCGCCTTCGGCACCGACGGTGCCGGCGGCCGGCTCTTCGGCGGCGGGTGGAGCGCCTACGAGGAGGCGCGACAGGCCGCGCGCGAACGGTGGGAGCAGACGTACGCGGAGCAGCAGGACGAGCTCAAGCGCCTGCGCACCGCGACGAAGATCGGCAACGACGCGATCGCCCACAACCGCGGCCCGACCGACAACGACAAGTTCATCTACAAGTTCAAGGGCAGCAACGTCGAGCGCACCGTCGCCCGCCGGAAGAAGGACGCCACCCGACGGCTGGAGGAGGCCGAGGAGGCGCAGGTGCGCAAGCCGCCTCCGCCTCTGCGGCTCAATGCCTCGCTCTCGGCCGCGGGTGCGAGCGGACGGATGGTCGTCGTCCGCGACCTGGTGGTCGAGGAGCGGGTCAGCCTGCCGGTCCTCGACGTCACGGCGGGGGAGCACCTGCTGATCACCGGGCCCAACGGCAGCGGGAAGTCCACGCTGCTCGGGGTGATCTCCGGACGCGTCAAACCGACCTCGGGAGAGGTCCAGGTCAGTGCCCGGCACGTGGAGGAGCTCACCCAGGACCCACAGTTCGGAGACCTGCGCCGCAAGGTCGCCGACGTCTACCGGGAGTCGGTGGGGGAGATGCTGGCGGACCAGGTGCCGCTGCGCGACCTGGGTCTGGTCCATCCGCGCGATCTCAACCGGCCCGTCGGGGCGCTGAGCGTCGGCCAGCGTCGCCGGCTGGACCTGGCGGTCGCGATCGCCACCGGCCCGGACCTGCTGCTGCTCGACGAGCCCACCAACCACATCTCGCTCACCCTGGCGGGCGAGCTGGAGGAGGCGATCGGGGTCACCCCGGGCACCATCGTGGTCGCCTCCCACGACCGCTGGCTGCGCCGGCGCTGGTCGGGCCCGGAGTACCGGCTCGTGCCCTGAAACGGAGCGTGGGCGGGCCACTTTCGGGCGAGACCCTGTGGATGAGCCGAGTTATCCACAGGGTCTCGGATCGTCGTTGTCCCCGACGGCAGGCCATGGTGCCGTAGACCCATGACCGACAAGACCCCGTACGCTCCAGTCCTCCGCACCCAGGCCGACGTCGAGGCCGCCTGGCGACATCTGATCAACCCTCTCGGCTGGCCCGAGCCCCGGCTGTGGTTCATGCTGGTCGATCCCGACGGCGTCCCGTTCCCGCAGCTGTGCCAGATCGAGGGCCTTCCGGAGGAGATCGCCGACGACGGTGCTCTCAACCTCGCCACGATGCTGCACGACCTCGTCGAGGCGCACGGGTTCGACCGCGTCGAGCTCCTGCTGTGCCGGCCGGGCGGTGGCCCACCGAACCGCTCGGACAGGAAGAACGCGGCCGAGCTCTACGGAGCGTGCGTCGTCGCCGGAGTGCCGCTCGACGTCGTCCATCTCGCGACCGACCACGACTTCTGGCCGATCCCGCTGGACGCGCTCGGTGAGATCAGAACTCCAGCGTGACCTTCGTGTCGCCCAGCTCGCGCTCGACGATGCGGTCGAACTCCGCGGCGGCGGCCTCACGCTCGACCAGGTCACGCAGCGCGTGGTCGATCGCAGCCTGGTTGGTCGTCGTCCCGGCGATCTTCCTCGCCTCGGCCAACAGCTCCGTGTCGATGCTGATCGACGTCTCGGTCATTGCGTACCCCCGCACGTAATCGTGATGAAACATCGAAACGCTAGCGGCGCACATCATGCAACGCAATGACCTGCGACAACCGTCACATCGTGTCGCACTCAACTGTTCCGGGCGCCGGATGCCCCCGCTGGATGGTGGGTGATGGACGTCGGCCGCCCCGAACCTGGTCGCCACGGTCACAGAATCGGGCGACCGTGTGGAACACCGGTGAGTCGCGCACGAGGCACATGCCAGGATGGAGGCGAGAAGGACCGATGTGGGTCCGTGAACGCAAGGGTTAGAGATGACGGACGCAGCGTGGTACCCGGACCCGACCGGACAGGCGGAGCTTCGCTACTACGACGGGAGCCAGTGGACCGAGCACGTGTCGACGGGCGGGCAGCAGTCGACGGCGCCCCTGGCGCCCCCTCAGGCCACTGTGGAGCAGGAGGCGCCGACGCAGGTCGGTTCGGTGCAGGCCGCTCAAGCGGCGTACGGCGACAGCGCGCAGGCGCAGCCGGCTCAGGCTGCGTCGGCGCAGTACGGGCAGCAGGCCGCCCAGGCGCAGCCTACGGGCGACCCGTTCGCGGGGATCTCGGGTGACCTGATCGACGGTCGCTTCGCCGAGATCGAGGGCAACGGCGCGGTGCTGCAGAACAAGAAGCTCCTGCGCGTACGCGTCGGGGAGCCGTTCCAGGCGCGCCAGGGCTCGATGGTGGCCTATCAGGGCAACGTCCAGTTCAAGTACCAGGGCGGCGGCGTGGGGAAGTTCCTCAAGCGTGCCGTCACCGGTGAGGGCCTCAGCCTGATGGGCGTCGAGGGTCAGGGCGACGTCTTCCTGGCCGACGCCGCCAAGGAGGTCCACATCCTCCAGCTGAACAACTCCGGTATCTCGATCAACGGTGACCACGTGCTGGCCTTCTCCGGTGGCCTGCAGTGGAACATCGAGCGGGTCCAGGGCGCCGGCATGCTCACCGGCGGCCTGTTCAACACGACGCTGCGCGGCACCGGCTGGGTCGCGGTCACCACCGAGGGTGACCCGGTGGTCCTCAACGCTGCCGAGGCGCCGACCTTCGCCGACACCAACGCGGTCGTCGGCTGGTCGCTCGGCCTGCAGACCAGCCTGCAGAAGTCGTTCACCGCGGGCGCGCTCATCGGCCGCGGCAGCGGCGAGGCGTTCCAGGTCGCCTTCCACGGCCAGGGCTTCGTCATCGTGCAGCCGTCCGAGGGTGCGGTCGTCCCGCCCCACTCGCACAGCTGAGCGCAACCGAGCAGGGTCGATTGCCGCGTACGTCACATGCTGGCGTACGCGGCGGTCGCCAACTGCCGTCAACCGGCATCTGCTTGATACTGTCACCAGCAAGTTGACCGACATCCTTTAAGCACCGTCCCGTGAGGCGGAGAAGGAGGTACGGCGTGCCGCTGCATGCCCACAAAGAAGCACTCCTCGTACTCGAGGATGGTCGATCGTTCCGGGGGGAGTCGTTCGGCGCCGAGGGTGAGACCTTCGGCGAGGCGGTCTTCTCCACCGGCATGACGGGCTACCAGGAGACGCTGACCGACCCGAGCTACCACCAGCAGGTGGTCGTGATGACCGCGCCCCACGTCGGCAACACCGGCGTGAACGACGAGGACCCCGAGTCCCGTCGGATCTGGGTCGCCGGCTACGTCGTCCGCGACCCTGCCCGGGTCTCCTCGAACTGGCGCGCCCAGCGCACCCTCGACGACGACCTCCGCGACCAGTCCGTGGTCGGCATCAGCGGGATCGACACCCGCGCCCTGACCCGCCACCTGCGTGAGCGCGGCGCGATGCGCGTCGGGATCTCCACGATCGAGACCGACCCCGAGGCCCTGCTGAAGAAGGTGCTCGCCTCCGCCGAGATGAGCGGTGCGAACCTCTCCGACGCGGTCAGCACCGAGGAGGCGTACGTCGTCCCCGCCAAGGGCGAGAAGCGGTTCACCGTCGCGGCCCTCGACCTGGGCATCAAGGAGATGACCCCGGAGCGGATGGCCGAGCGCGGCATCGAGGTGCACGTGCTCCCGGCGACCGCGACCCTCGAGGACGTCCTCGCGACCAACCCCGACGGGCTCTTCTACTCCAACGGCCCCGGCGACCCGGCCGCGACCACCGGCCAGGTGGAGCTGCTCAAGGCGGCGCTGGCCGAGAACATCCCCTACTTCGGCATCTGCTTCGGCAACCAGCTCTTCGGCCGCGCGCTCGGCTTCGGGACGTACAAGCTCAAGTACGGGCACCGCGGGATCAACCAGCCGGTCATGGACCTCACCACCCGCAAGGTCGAGGTGACCGCCCACAACCACGGCTTCGCGGTGGACGCCCCGATCGGGGAGGAGACGAAGACGGACTACGGCATCGCGACCGTCTCCCACGTCAACCTCAACGACGACTGCGTCGAGGGTCTCGAGCTCAAGGACGCCGAGACGGGGAAGCTCAAGGGCTTCTCGGTCCAGTACCACCCGGAGGCAGCGGCCGGCCCGCACGATGCCGCCTACCTCTTCGACCGGTTCATCTCTCTCATGGCGAAGGAGGTCTGAGCGATGCCCAAGCGCGAAGACATCAAGTCCGTGCTCGTGATCGGCTCCGGCCCGATCGTCATCGGCCAGGCCTGCGAGTTCGACTACTCCGGCACCCAGGCCTGTCGCGTGCTGCGCGAGGAGGGGATCCGGGTCGTCCTGGTCAACTCCAACCCGGCCACGATCATGACCGACCCGGAGTTCGCCGACGCGACCTACGTCGAGCCGATCACCCCGGAGTTCGTCGAGAAGGTCATCGCCAAGGAGCGCCCCGACGCGCTCCTGGCCACCCTCGGCGGCCAGACCGCGCTGAACTGCGCGGTGGCGCTCGACGAGCGCGGGATCCTGGAGAAGTACGACGTCGAGCTGATCGGCGCGTCCATCGAGGCGATCCAGCGCGGTGAGAACCGCGAGGAGTTCAAGAAGATCGTCGCCGAGCTCGGCGGCGAGAGCGCCAAGTCGGTCATCTGCCACAGCATCGACGACCTGATCGCCGGCGCCGAGGTGCTCGGCTACCCGCTGGTCATCCGGCCCAGCTTCACCATGGGCGGTTCTGGCTCCGGCTTCGCCTTCAACGAGGCCGAGTTGCGCCGTCTGGGCGGCGCCGGCCTCGCTGCCAGCCCGACCACCGAGGTGCTCCTGGAGGAGTCGATCCTCGGCTGGAAGGAGTACGAGCTCGAGGTCATGCGGGACCGCAAGGACAACTCGGTCATCGTCTGCTCCATCGAGAACCTCGACCCGATGGGCGTCCACACCGGCGACTCGATCACCGTCGCCCCGGCGATGACGCTGACCGACCGCGAGTACCAGAAGCTCCGCGACCTGGCGATCGGCATCATCCGCGCCGTCGGCGTGGACACCGGCGGCTGCAACATCCAGTACGCCGTCAACCCGGTCGACGGCCGGATCATCGTCATCGAGATGAACCCGCGCGTCTCCCGCTCGAGCGCCCTGGCCTCCAAGGCGACCGGCTACCCGATCGCCAAGATCGCCGCCAAGGTCGCGATCGGCTACACCCTCGACGAGATCGAGAACGACATCACCGCCGGGCCGAACGGTTCCACCGCGGCGAGCTTCGAGCCGGCTCTCGACTATGTCGTGGTCAAGGTCCCGCGCTTCGCCTTCGAGAAGTTCCCGGGCGCCGACACCACCCTGACCACCCACATGAAGAGCGTGGGTGAGGCGATGGCGATCGGCCGCAACTTCACCGAGGCGCTCCAGAAGGCCCTGCGGTCCCTGGAGAAGCCCGAGGCGGTCTTCGACTGGACCCAGGAGGTCGTCGAGCTCGACAAGCCCGCGCTGCTCGAGGAGATCAAGACCCCGACCGACGGCCGGCTCAAGCGCGTCATGGACGCGATCCGTGCCGGTGCGACGCCGGAGGAGATCTTCGAGTCGACCAAGATCGACCCCTGGTTCATCGACCAGCTCTTCCTGATCAACGAGATCGCCCAGGAGATCATCGCGGCGCCGGAGCTGACCGCCGACGTGCTGCGCTACGCCAAGCGCCACGGCTTCTCCGACTTCCAGCTCGGCAAGATGCGCGGCATGACGGCCGACGTCGTCCGCGGCGTACGCCACGCGCTGAACATCCGCCCGGTCTACAAGACGGTCGACACCTGCGCGGCCGAGTTCGCGGCACGTACGCCCTACCACTACTCCTCCTACGACGAGGAGACCGAGGTCGCGCCGCGGGAGAAGGAGGCCGTGATCATCCTGGGCTCCGGTCCCAACCGGATCGGCCAGGGGATCGAGTTCGACTACTCCTGCGTGCACGCCTCCCTCGCGCTGAGCGAGGCCGGCTACGAGACCGTCATGGTCAACTGCAACCCGGAGACCGTGTCGACCGACTACGACACCTCCGACCGGCTCTACTTCGAGCCGCTCACCCTGGAGGACGTGCTCGAGATCGTCCACGCCGAGCAGCAGGCCGGACCGGTCGTCGGCGTGATCTGCCAGCTCGGTGGCCAGACCCCGCTCGGTCTCGCGCAGGCGCTCAAGGACAACGGCGTGCCGATCGTGGGGACCAGCCCCGAGGCGATCCACCTGGCCGAGGAGCGCGGCGCCTTCGGCCGGGTGCTCCACAAGGCCGGCCTGGTCGCGCCGAAGCACGGCATGGCCACCACGTTCAACGAGGCCCGTGAGATCGCCGCCGAGATCGGCTACCCGGTCCTGGTGCGTCCCTCCTACGTCCTCGGTGGCCGTGGCATGCAGATCGTCTACGACGACGAGGCACTGCGCTCCTACATCGAGGCCGCGACCGAGGTCACCCCGGACAAGCCGGTGATGGTCGACAAGTTCGTCGACGACGCGGTCGAGATCGACGTCGACGCCCTCTACGACGGCACCGACCTGTTCCTGGGCGGCGTCATGGAGCACATCGAGGAGGCCGGGATCCACTCCGGCGACTCCTCCTGCGCGCTGCCGCCGATCACCCTCGGTGCCGCCGAGGTCGAGCGGATCCGCACGGCCACCCGGGCGATCGCCGAAGGCGTGGGCGTACGCGGCCTGCTCAACATCCAGTACGCCCTCGGCTCCGACGTGCTCTACGTCATCGAGGCCAACCCGCGTGCCTCCCGCACCGTCCCGTTCGTCTCCAAGGCGACCGCGACCCCGCTGGCCAAGGCCGCCGCGCGGGTGATGCTCGGCGAGTCGATCGCGGAGCTGCGTACGGCCGGGGTGCTGCCGACGACCGGCGACGGGGGAGCGCTGCCGCCCAACCAGCCGATCGCGGTCAAGGAAGCGGTCATGCCGTTCAACCGGTTCCGCACGCCGGAGGGCCAGCAGGTCGACACCGTCCTCGGCCCGGAGATGAAGTCGACCGGCGAGGTCATGGGGCTCGACTCCGACTTCGGCCGCGCCTTCGCCAAGAGCCAGGCCGGCGCCTTCGGCCCGCTGCCGACCTCCGGACGGATCTTCGTCTCCATGGCCAACCGCGACAAGCGCACCATGATCTTCCCGATCAAGGTGCTCGCCGACCACGGCTTCGAGATCTTCGCGACCGAGGGCACCGCCGAGGTGCTGCGCCGCAACGGCGTCGCCACCCGGCAGATGCGCAAGCACTCCGAGGGTGTCGGTCCCGACGGCGAGAAGACCACCGTGCAGCGGATCCTCGGCGGCGAGGTCGACCTGGTCATCAACACGCCCAACGGCACCTCCAACGCCAAGTCGGCCCGGATGGACGGCTACGAGATCCGCACCGCCGCGGTGATGGCTAACATCGCCTGCATCACCACGGTCCAGGGCCTCGGCGCCGCCGTGCAGGGCATCGAGGCGCTGCGGCGCGGTGAGATCGACGTACGCAGCCTGCAGGAGTGGCGCGACGTCGTCGGCCACCACGACGGCGGGGTGTCGGCCAAGTGAGGGCCTATCGCGCCTTGTTCGACAAGGTGCTGACGAAGACGGATCCGGAGCGGGCCCACCAGCAGGCCTTCGCCGCGATCCGGGCCGCCGGCCCGGCGCTGTCGAGGACCCGTACGCCGGGTTCCCCCGTGCACGCGATGGGGCTCACCTTCCCGAACGTGATCGGGCTGGCCGCGGGCTTCGACAAGAACGCGGTCGGCATCGACGCGCTGGGCGGGCTCGGCTTCGGCCACGTCGAGATCGGCACGGTCACCGGTGAGGGCCAGCCGGGCAACCCGGCGCCGCGGCTCTTCCGGCTGCCCGCCGACCGCGCGGTGATCAACCGGATGGGCTTCAACAACGACGGCGCCGAGGCGGTCGCCGCCCGGCTGGCCAGCCGCCTGGAGCGGCGTGGCACGGCCGGCGGCGGGCCGATCCTGGGCATCAACATCGGCAAGACGAAGCTCGTGCCCGAGGACGACCAGGCGGCCGTCGAGGCCGACTACGCCAAGTCGGCGCGCCTGCTGGCGCCCTACGCCGACTACCTGGTCGTCAACGTCTCCTCGCCCAACACGCCGGGGCTGCGCAGCCTGCAGTCGGTCGAGAAGCTGCAGCCGCTGCTGGAGCACGTCCGCTCCATCGCCGACCAGGTCACCAAGCACCGGGTCCCGCTGCTGGTCAAGATCGCTCCCGACCTCGCCGACTCCGACGTGGTCGAGGTCGCCGACCTGGCCACCGCGATCGGTCTGGACGGGATCATCGCGACCAACACCACCATCGGTCGCGAGCACCTCGTCTCCTCGCCCGCCGAGATCAGCGCGGCGGGTGCCGGTGGCCTCTCGGGCGCCCCGCTCAAGTCGCGTGCGCTCGACGTCCTGCGGCTGCTCCGCAGCCGGGTCAGCCCCGAGATGACCCTCGTCGGCGTCGGCGGCATCACCACCGTCGAGGACGCCCGCGAGCGCCTCGCGGCCGGTGCCGACCTGCTCCAGGGCTACACCGGGTTCATCTACGAGGGTCCCCTCTACGCCCGCCGGATCGCGAACGGGGTGGCTCGATGACGTTCGGTGCTCGCTACACCGCCGCCCTCGCCGAGCGGGGGAGGCTCTGTGCCGGAATCGACCCGCACGCCTCGCTGCTCCTCGACTGGGGGCTCGACGACGACCTCGCCGGCCTGGAGAGGTTCGCGCTGACAGCGGTCGAGGGCCTGGCGCCCCACGTCTCGGTCATCAAGCCGCAGAGCGCGTTCTACGAGCGCTTCGGCTCGCGCGGCGTCGCCGTCCTGGAGCGGGTCATCGCCGAGTCGAAGGCCGCCGGTGCGCTGGTGCTGCTCGACATCAAGCGTGGTGACATCGGCTCGACCAGCCAGGCGTACGCCGACGCCTACCTCGATCCCGCCAGCCCGCTCGGCTCCGACGCGGTGACGGTGAGCCCCTACCTGGGGTTCGGGTCGCTGACGCCGTTCGTGGAGACGGCGACGAAGTTCGACGCCGGGCTGTTCGTGCTCGCCCTGACCTCCAACAAGGAGGGCCCCGAGGTGCAGCACGCGACCGTGGAGGACGGCCGCAGCGTCGGCCGGGTCATGCTCGACCACCTCCGCCGGCTCAACGACGGCGAGACGCCGCTGGGCTCCTTCGGTGCGGTCGTCGGTGCGACGATCGACGGCGCGGACGGTGCCGGGGTGGCGTACGACTTCGGGTTCAACGGCCCCATCCTGGCGCCGGGCTTCGGTGAGCAGGGCGGCACCCCGGGCGACCTCGCCCGGATCTTCGGTCCCGCCAACGCCAACGTGGTCGCCAGCACCAGCCGTGGTCTGCTGCGCAAGGGTCCCGACGTGGCCGCGCTGCGCGACGAGGCGCTGCGGCTGCGCGACGAGCTCGGCTGAGGTTGTGGGTTACCCGGTCGACCGGGAAAACCTGGACTGGACGGGCACTGAAACACCCGTCCAGTCCAGGCCTGAGAAATAGGTGCGGGCCGGCCGACCGGGTATCCCACATCGCTGGCACACTGGCCCGATGACCAGTCTCCGGATGGCCGCCCAGCTCCTCGTCCTGCCGGTCCTCGCCACGGGCCTGACCTCGTGCGGTGACCCGATCGACGACTACTGCCAGTCCCTGAAGGGGCACCAGGCGGAGCTG
Organism: Nocardioides luteus; assembly: GCF_000960475.2. Classification (GTDB taxonomy): domain Bacteria; phylum Actinomycetota; class Actinomycetes; order Propionibacteriales; family Nocardioidaceae; genus Nocardioides; species Nocardioides luteus_A. The sequence goes on from NZ_JZDQ02000001.1 coordinate 63,326, forward strand.
ACGAAGACGCTGGGGGAGGGCGACACCGGTGGGCTGATCGCGGCCCTGCCGGTTTTCGAGGATCTCGAGCGCAACGCGCCCGACGACATCGCCAAGGACTGGAAGACGCTCACGACCGCGATCTCGGGGCTCGACACGGCTCTGCAGGACGCCGGTGTCTCGCCCGACGACTTCGAGAACGGAAAGCCGCCCGAGGGGGTCGGCGCCGCCGAGGCGAAGAAGATCGCCGACGCGGCGACGAAGGTGAGCAGCACGAAGACCCAGGAGGCGTCCGTACGCGTCCAGCAGCAGGCCCGGGACGTCTGTCACACGTCGCTGACCCTGTGAGCCTGGAAGCGAACCTGATGGACACCAGATAGGCGACCCCGATTGCCGCCCCGGCAACGTAATGGCTAGATTGGCGCGAGCGCTTACTTTCAGCGCTCAGCCGGGGGGCACGATCCCTGTACCGCGCGACCCGGTTGCCCTGTTGACTACACATTTGATCGTGAAAGGGAGTCTTCGTGGCTCTGCCTCCGGACATCACCCCTGAACAGCGCGCTGCCGCGCTGGCGAAAGCCGCGGCCTCGCGCCAGGAGCGGGCTGCTGTCAAGAACAAGGTCCGCACTGGCGGCATGTCCGTCATCGAGGTCATCGAGGAGGGGAAGAAGAACGAGGTCGTCGGCAAGATGAAGGTCATCGACCTGCTCACCTCCCACCCCGGCCTCGGCGAGGTGCGGGCAACCCAGATGATGGAGCGTCTCGGCATCGCGATGAGCCGCCGTGTGCAGGGCCTCGGCCCCAAGCAGGTGGCCGCGCTGGTCGAGGAGTTCGCTCGCCGATGAGTCTGATGGCGGACGAGAAGACCACGACCGGCGCCGGCGATGGCCACGAGAAGCGACTGGTCGTCCTGGCCGGTCCGACCGCGGTCGGCAAGGGCACCGTCTCCGCGGCGGTCCGCGACGACCACCCCGAGGTCTTCTTGTCCGTCTCGGCGACGACCCGGAAGCCTCGCGAGGGCGAGGTCCACGGGGTGCACTACCTCTTCGTCTCCGACGAGGAGTTCGACGCGATGATCGCCGGTGGCGAGCTGCTGGAGTGGGCCACCGTCCACAACATGGCCCGCTACGGCACCCCGCGTGGTCCCGTGGAGAGGGCGCTGGCCGAGGGCCGCCCGGCGATGCTCGAGATCGACCTCCAGGGCGCCCGGCTCGTGCGCGAGACCATGCCCGAGGCGATCTTCGTGTTCCTGGCCCCGCCGAGCTGGGAAGAGCTCGTACGCCGCCTGGTCGGTCGAGGCACCGAGACCGAGGCCGAGCGCGAGCGACGCCTGGAGACCGCACGGGTCGAGCTGGCGGCGGAGAAGGAGTTCGACGTCACCATCGTCAACCATGAAGTTCATCAGGCAGCCGATGAGTTGGTAACCTTGATGACGCTCGGGCTTCCGAGCAAGAAATCCGACCAAGCCGACAAGTGAGGCTCACGTGGCTGCCCCTCAGATCGACGCCCAGGGCGTGACCAACCCCTCGATCGACGACCTGCTGACGAAGACCGACAGCAAGTACAAGCTGGTTCTCTACAGCGCCCAGCGGGCTCGCCAGATCAACGCCTACTACTCGCAGCTCGGCGAGGGCCTTCTGGAGTACGTCGGCCCCCTCGTCGACACCCACGTCCAGGAGAAGCCCCTCTCGATCGCGCTGCGCGAGATCAACGAGGACCTGCTGACCTGCGAGGACATCGACCCGGCCGAGCTGGCCGCCCAGGCTGCCGCCGCTCAGGCCGCTGCTGCCGACGCGCCTGCTGCCGACGTCTGATCCAGGTCTTCCGCTGTCCACCAACAGCACCACCCCGGCCGCCGCTCTCGACGAGCGGCGGCCGAAAGTGGTCTTAGGGGTCGCCGGCGGCATCGCCGCCTACAAGGCGGCCGAGCTGCTGCGCCGGTTCACCGAGTCCGGCCATGACGTGACCGTGGTCCCCACGGCCGCCGCCCTCGAGTTCGTCGGTGCGCCCACCTGGGCCGCGCTGTCGGGCAAGGAGATCGCCACCGGCGTCTTCGAGAACATCACCGAGGTCCCGCACGTACGCATCGGGCAGCAGGCCGACCTCGTCGTGGTCGCGCCCGCGACCGCCAACACGCTCGCCCGCGCGGCCCACGGCCTCGCGGAAGACCTGCTGAGCAACGTACTGCTCACCGCGCGCTGCCCGGTCGTGTTCGCCCCGGCGATGCACACCGAGATGTGGGAGCACCCGGCCACCCAGGCCAACGTGGCGACCCTGCGCGAGCGCGGCAACATCGTCATCGAGCCCGCCGAGGGCCGGCTGACCGGCAAGGACACCGGCAAGGGCCGGCTGCCCGAGCCGGCCGAGATCTTCGAGCTCGCCCGCGCCGTGCTCGCCCACGGCGGACGCGCCGACCTCGTCGGTCGTCGCGTCGTCGTCTCCGCCGGCGGCACCCGGGAGTACCTGGACCCGGTCCGCTACCTCGGCAACCGCTCCTCGGGTCTCCAGGGCTATGCCATCGCCCGGGCCGCCGCCGCCCGCGGCGCCGAGGTGACCCTGGTCGCGGCCAACGTGACCCTGCCCGACCCGGCCGGCCTGAAGGTCGTACGTGTCGGCACCACCGCCGAGCTGCGCGACGCCGTCGTCTCCGCGGCCGAGGGTGCCGACGCGGTGGTCATGGCCGCGGCTCCCGCGGACTTCCGTCCGACCGGGGTGAGCGAGGCCAAGATCAAGAAGGCCGCCGACGGCTCGGCGCCGACGATCGAGCTGATGCAGAACCCCGACATCCTGGCCGAGATCTCCCACCACCGGACCAAGCCCGGTCAGGTGGTGGTGGGCTTCGCGGCCGAGACCGGCGACGAGACCGGGTCGGTGATCGAGCTCGCCACGGCCAAGCTGAAGCGGAAGGGCTGCGACCTGCTCGTCGTCAACGACGTCAGCGGGGGAGCGGTCTTCGGCAGCGAGGTCAACAAGGCGGTCATCCTGGGTGCCGACGGAGGCCACGTCGACGTGGCCGAAGGGGCGAAATCCGCCCTCGCAGAGGTCATCTGGGACCAGATCTCCTTACGCCTGGATGAACAACCCGCAAACTGACGACACGCCACGCGCCACGATGAGGACCGGGCCTGCGGTCTTGGGGTTCGGGGTCTATGTTTGTCGACCAGAACGATTGACGTTTATCCACCTGATCAACCCACACGAACCTGTGAAACGGAGCTACACGTGACCGGACGTCTCTTCACGTCGGAGTCGGTGACCGAGGGGCACCCGGACAAGATCGCCGACCAGATCAGCGACACCGTGCTCGACTACCTGCTCGAGCACGACCCCAAGAGCCGGGTGGCCGTCGAGACCCTGCTCACCACCGGCCTGGTCGTCGTCGCCGGCGAGGTGACCACCGACGCCTACGCGCCGGTCGCCCAGCTCGTGCGCCAGAAGATCCTCGACATCGGCTACGACTCCTCCCTCAAGGGCTTCGACGGCCACTCCTGCGGTGTCCAGGTCGCCATCGGCGCCCAGAGCCAGGACATCGCCCAGGGCGTCGACACCGCCGAGGAGCACCGCCTGGCCAGCTCGGTCGACGAGCTCGACCTGCAGGGTGCCGGTGACCAGGGCCTGATGTTCGGCTACGCCTGCGACGACACCCCCGAGCTGTTCCCGCTGCCCATCAAGATGGCGCAGACGCTCGCCGAGAAGCTGACCGCCGTCCGCAAGGAGGGCACGCTGGACTACCTGCGTCCCGACGGCAAGACCCAGGTCACCATCGAGTACGACGACGAGAACAAGGCCGTCCGGGTCGACACCGTCGTCCTCTCGACCCAGCACTCCGAGGACACCACCCAGGAGCAGCTGCACGCCGACATCAAGAAGTACGTCATCGAGCCGGTGCTCGAGCAGTTCAAGTCGTCGGTTCCCTTCGACGGCTACAAGCTCCACATCAACCCGACCGGCCGCTTCGTCGTCGGTGGCCCGATGGGTGACGCCGGCCTGACCGGCCGCAAGATCATCGTCGACACCTACGGCGGCATGGCCCGCCACGGCGGCGGCGCCTTCTCGGGCAAGGACCCCTCGAAGGTCGACCGGTCGGCTGCGTACGCCATGCGCTGGGTGGCCAAGAACATCGTCGCCGCGGGCCTGGCCCGTCGCGCCGAGGTCCAGGTCGCCTACGCCATCGGCAAGGCCCAGCCCGTCGGTGTCTTCGTGGAGACCTTCGGCACCCACACCGTGCCCGAGGCCAACATCCAGAAGGCTGTCCTGGAGGTCTTCGACCTCCGCCCGGCCGCGATCGTGCGCGACCTCGACCTGCTCCGCCCGATCTACGCCAAGACCGCTGCCTACGGTCACTTCGGCCGCGAGCTCCCCGAGTTCACCTGGGAGCGCACCGACCGTGCCGACGCGCTCAAGGCTGCTGCCGGCGCCTGAGGTCGGAATACCCGGTTAACCGGGTATTCCTGCACTTCTCGGGCATTGCAACACCCGAGAAGTGCAGGAATTGCCTGAGAAGTCTGGCGCCTGTCCCGTGGGACGGGCGCCAGACTACGTTTTCGCGAGGCCGCTGCCACTTGCCTGTCGGCGGCTGCTGGTAGAAATGACCTCTGTGAGCCGGGGACCGCAGGAGGCAGCCGGGGCAGCCGAGCTGGAGCTGCCCGGGCTGGTTCGCGACCGGGTCAAGGAGGGGCGGGCGAAGGCCGCGGCCACGCGTGCCCGCAAGGCAGCGGAGGCCGAGACCGCCGAGGTCGATCCGGTCGCCAAGGTGCTGGTCGACCTGCCGATGGCCCATCTGGACCGGCCCTTCGACTACGCGGTCCCGGCCTCGATGGCGCAGGAGGCGCGGCCCGGGGTGCGGGTGAAGGTGCGGTTCGGGCCCAAGGACGTCGACGGGTTCGTCGTCGCCCGGGCGGAGGCCTCCGAGCACACCAAGCTGCAGCCGCTCAAGCGGGTCGTCAGCCCCGAGGTGGTGCTGACGCCGCAGGTGGCGGCGTTGAGCGAGTCGGTCGCCCGGCGCTACGCCGGTCCCCGGGCCGACGTGCTCCGGCTCGCGATCCCTCCCCGGCACGCCTCGACCGAGAAGGAGCCCTCGCCGGCCTCCCCGGCCGCCCCGGCGTTCGATCCGGCTGCCGCTGCCGCTGCGTGGGCCGGTCACGAGCCGGCGACCGCGTTCCTGCGCCATCTGGCCTCCGGCGGTGCGCCGCGCGCGGTCTGGCACGCCGCGGCCGGCACCGACCACGCCGACCTGATCGCCCACGCCACCGCCGCGACGCTGGCCTCCGGACGCGGCGCGCTGGTCGTGGTGCCCGACTGGAAGGACCTCGCCCGGCTCGACACCGCGATGACGAAGGTGCTGGGGGAGGGGCAGCATGCCGTGCTGGCCGCCGACGCTGGGCCGGCGCCGCGCTACCGGGAGTTCCTGCGCGTCGCCCGGGGCGCGGTGAAGGTGGCGATCGGAACCCGCGCGGCCGCCTTCGCGCCGGTGCGCGATCTCGGGCTCGTGGTCGTCTGGGACGACGGCGACGACCTGCTCGCCGAGCAGCGCTCGCCCTACCCGCACGCGCGCGACGTACTGCTGCTGCGCGCCGAGCAGGAGCAGGCGGCCGCGCTCATGGGCGGCTTCGCGCGGACCGTGGAGGCCGGGTTCCTGGCCGAGACCGGCTGGGCGCAGGAGATCCGCCCGACCCGGGCGCTGGCCCGCGAGCGGGTGAGCATCGAGATCACCGGCGACACCGACTTCGACCTCGAGAAGGACCCGCTCACCCGCGCCTCCCGGGTGCCCCGTGAGGCCCACGAGATCGTCCGGGCCGCGCTCACCGCCGGCCCCGTCCTGCTGCAGACCCCGCGGCGCGGCTACGCGGCCTCGCTGGCCTGCGACCGGTGCCGTACGCCGGCCAGGTGCTCGGCCTGCCAAGGACCCCTGCAGCTCGGCGGACCGGCCGCGCCACCGACGTGCGGCTGGTGCGGCCACGTCGAGACCGCCTGGGCGTGCACAGCATGCGGAGGCTTCGGGCTGCGTGCGCCGATCATCGGCGAGGCGCGTACGGCCGAGGAGATGGGACGCTCCTTCGCCGGCGTGCGGGTGGTGACCTCGTCGGCGGGGGCGGTCAAGCAGACCGTGCCGGGGAGCCCTGCCATCGTCGTCGCGACGATCGGCGCCGAGCCGGTCGCCGACGGAGGCTACGCCGCGGTGCTGCTGCTCGACACCTGGCTGCTGCTGGGGCGGCCGGATCTGCGTACGGACGAGGAGGCGCTGCGACGCTGGAGCAACGCCTCCGGGCTGGTGCGGCCCGGTGGGCGGGTGCTGGTCGTCGGCGATCCGGCGTTGCCGGTGCTGCAGGCGCTGGTGCGCTGGGACCAGCCGGGTTTCGCCCGGCGGGAGGCGGCCGCGCGGCAGGAGGCCCATCTCCCGCCGGCGTCGCGGTTGGCCACCATCACCGGCACACCCGGGGCACTCGACGACGCGCTCACCCTGCTGGCGCTCCCGCCGGGCGCCGAGGTGCTGGGGCCGGTCCCCGCCGATCCGACCTCCACCGGAGAGCCCCGGCTGCGCGCCGTGGTGCGGGTGCCGCGATCCCTCGGGACACAGCTCACCGAGGCGCTCGGGGAGCTGCAGCGCGTACGGTCGGCGCGCAAGCTCGACCCGGTGCGGGTCCAGGTCGATCCGCCGACGCTCTGAGCCGGCGCCGCGCCGCGTAAAGTGGTCCTGACACGCTCGACCACCTAGGAGAACAGTGGCAGTCCAGCCCATCCGACTCTTCGGCGACCCCGTGCTGCGCAAGCCAGCGATCGAGGTCGTCGACTTCGACAAGGAGCTGCACAAGCTCGTTGCCGACCTGACCGACACCATGCTCGACGCGCCCGGCGCCGGACTGGCCGCTCCCCAGATCGGGGTGAGCCTGCGGGTCTTCACCTGGTACGTCGACGGCCAGGTGGGTCACCTGATCAACCCCGACCTGACCCTGTCGGAGGAGACGCAGGACGGGGGCGAGGGCTGTCTGTCGCTGCCCGACATCACCTTCGACTGCCGCCGTGCGCTGTCGGTGGTCGCGAAGGGCTTCAACATGCACGGTGAACCGGTGACCATCGAGGGCTCCGAGCTGCTGGCCCGGGCGATCCAGCACGAGACCGATCACCTCGACGGCATCCTGTTCATCGACCGGCTCGACGAGGCCGCCCGCAAGGCGGCGATGAAGGAGATCCGGGAGTCGGAGTGGTTCGGCCTGGAGAAGCCGACCGTGAAGATCTCGCCGCACGCGACGAACGGGTTCGGGTTCTGATGCGGGTCGTCTTCGCGGGCACGCCCGAGGTCGCCGTCCCCTCCCTGGACGCGATCGCCGCCTCCCGCCACGAGCTGGTCGGTGTCGTCACCCGTCCGGATGCCGCCCAGGGGCGCAGCAAGCGGCTGGTGCCCTCGCCGGTGGCGCAGCGGGCCGAGGAGCTCGGGGTTCCGGTCCTCAAGCCTGAGCACCCCCGCGAGCCTGAGTTCCAGGCCGCGCTGAAGGAGCTGGAGCCCGACTGCTGCCCGGTGGTCGCCTACGGCGCGATGCTGCCGCAGTCGGCGCTGGACATCCCGCCGCACGGCTGGGTGAACCTCCACTTCTCGCTCCTGCCCGCCTACCGTGGCGCCGCCCCGGTGCAGCGTGCGGTCTGGGCCGGTGAGGAGATCTCCGGTGCCACCACCTTCCGGATCGTGAAGGCGATGGACGCCGGGCCCGTCTTCGGCACCATGACCCAGGCGCTGGCGCCCGACGAGACCTCCGGGTCGCTCTTCGAGAAGCTCACCGCCGGTGGCGCGACGCTGCTGGTCTCCACCCTCGACGGGATCGAGGACGGCTCCCTGGAGGCGCGTGAGCAGCCGGCCGACGGCGTCTCCTACGCCGACAAGATCACCGTCGAGGACGCCCAGGTCGACTGGACCCAGAACGCGGTGGCGATCGACCGGCAGGTCCGCGCCTGCACCCCGGCGCCGGGTGCCTGGACGCTGCTCGACGGCGAGCGGTTCAAGCTCGGCCCGATCACGATGACCGAGGACGAGGCAGCTCCCGGCGAGCTGGTCGTCCGCAAGAACGAGGTGCTCGTCGGCACCGGCACCACCGCCGTGCGCCTGGGCCGGGTGAAGGCCTTCGGCAAGAAGGAGATGTCGGCGGCCGACTGGGCCCGCGGCGTACGTCTGGAGTCCGGTGTCGCCTTCGAATAGGGCGCAGCCGGGTAGGCGTCCGGGCCGCAGGCCTCAGGGACCACGCCGACCGGGCGAGCGGGGCGGCACCAGACCCGCCGATCCGGCTCGGCTGGCGGCGTTCGAGGTGCTCAAGGCGGTGCGGGTCGATGAGGCGTACGCCAACCTGGTGCTGCCCCACGTCCTCGGCCGCCTCGGGCTGGAGGGCCGCGACGCGGCCTTCGCCACCGAGCTGGCTTCGGGGACGCTGCGGCAGCAGGGCACCTACGACGCGGTGCTGGCCGCCTGCATCGACCGGCCGCTGGCCAAGGTCGAGGCGAAGGTGCTCGACGTGCTGCGCCTGGGTGCCCACCAGGTGCTGTCCATGCGGGTGCCCGACCATGCCGCGATCTCGACCAGCGTCGATCTGACCCGGTCGAAGGTCGGGCAGGGGCCGGCGGGCTTCGTCAACGCCGTGCTGCGCAAGGTCACCCGCAAGCCTCTCGAGGAGTGGGTCGCCGAGGTGGCGCCCGCCCGCGAGAAGGATCACGACGGCTGGGCCACGGTCGCCTTCAGCCACCCGCGCTGGGTGGTCGAGCGGCTCGCCGAGGCGGTCGGACGCGACCAGGTCGACGCGCTGCTCGAGGCCGACAACGTACCGCCGTCGGTCACGCTGGTCGCCCGCCCCGGGCGGGCCACGGTCGCCGAGCTCGGCGGCACGCCGACGCCGTACTCGCCCTTCGGGGTCACGATGGACTCCGGCTCACCGGCCGGGATCGCCGCCGTCGCCGAGGGCCGCGCGGGAGTGCAGGACGAGGGGTCGCAGCTCGTGGCCATCGCCCTTGCCGAGGCAGCCCTCGACCAGCCCCAGGACCGGCCGGAGACCTGGCTGGACCTGTGCGCCGGACCGGGCGGCAAGTCGGCCCTGCTGGCCGCCCTCGCCGCCCAGCAGGGGGCGCTGCTGGTCGCCAACGAACGTCAGCCGCACCGCGCCGGACTCGTCCTCGCCAACCTGACCGACCGGTCGGCCGGATCGCAGGTCGAGGGTGTTGCCGGGGTCGTGGCGGGCGATGGGACCAGGCCACCGTTCAAGGACGCGACCTTCGACCGGATCCTCGTGGATGCTCCCTGCACCGGACTGGGAGCGCTGCGCCGCCGTCCGGAGGCGCGGTGGCGGCGGGCGAAAGCCGACCTCGACGTACTCGTCGGCCTCCAGCGCTCCCTCCTCGACCGGGCCATCGACCTGACCCGGCCGGGAGGAGTGGTGCTCTACGCCACCTGCTCGCCGGTGCTCGCCGAGACCAAGGGCGTGGTGGAAGGTGTGCTCGAGGGCCGGTCCGACGTCACCCTCGAGCCCATCTTAGGAACGGTCGGCGAGGTGCCCGACAGCGCCGGGCCGCTCGACGGCACCGTTCAGCTGTGGCCCCACCGCCACGGCACGGATGCGATGTTCCTGGCGCTGCTGCGCCGCGTCCCGGAGGGGATCAGCTGATCCAGGTCAGCGATTTGGCGAGTGCCTCGAGCTCGGCGTCGGTGGTGCCCTCCCCGCTCTGGACACTGATGAAGATGTCGCCGTGGACCGGGGTGATGTAGGAACCCGTGCCGGGGCCGGCCTTGTCCGGGCTCGTGCTCCAGTCCGGGTAGTCCTCCGCCGGGCGGATCGCCAAACCGGCGACGCCACCGTCCTCAGCGGTGCAGGAGGCCTTGTTGTCGATCAGGAACCACTCGCAAGTCCAGCCCTCCGGCTGTTCGACGGGAGCCGTCTCGGCGAGCCCCTGCTGCAGGCCATCGGTGGCGAGCGTGACCCCGGGGTAGTCGTCAAGCAGCGTGCCGTTGCTCCACACCTGCTCGACCGCGCCGACCTGCCCGGTCAGGACGATGGTGAGGCCGGTCCCGGCGCCCGAGCGAGCGCTGGCCGCCCGGATCGTGATGTCCATCGTCTTCGCCTCGTCGTTGGTGACCACCTGGCCGGTGACGCCGTCGCCGAGATCGAGGCTCTGCCCGGCGGCCAGCGTGGCCGCCGACGGAGAGGCCGACGCGCTCGGAGCAGACGCGGCGCCCAGAGGGGCGTCATCGACCGCAGTCGTCCCCAGGAGCTGGGAGAGCCCGACCCCGCCCGCTGCGAAGGTGCCGACGGCCGCCGCGACCCCGACGGTCACGGCCACCCGCCGGCGCCGCCGGATACGTGATCCCGCGCTGATGGCGCCTGCCGAGAGCCGGGCGTAGTCCGGGTGCTGGTCGGCGACACGGTCGTGCAGTGCCGTACGGAAGCTGGTCTCTGAGTCGTTCATCGGATGGTCCTCTCCGGGAAGATGTCCGCCACCAGCGGGCGCAGCCGTTCCAGGGCACGCTTCGAGCGGGTGCGGACCGCCGTCTCGGTCAGTCCGAGGTCGGCAGCTGTCTGGGACACGGATCGGTCCTCCCAATAGCGTGCGACGAGCACGGCCCGGTCGGTCGGCGACAGCCGCTGCAGGGCGGCAAGCAGGTCGATCCGGGCACTGGGGTCGGCATCGCTGCCCGGATCGTCCGGCAGCGTCGAGGTCGGCGTCTCGGCGTTGCGCCGGAGCCGTCGGTGGGAGATGAATCCGTTGAGGAGCACACGTCGCGCGTAGGCCGCCGGGCTGTCCGCCCTGCTGACCCGGCGCCAGGACGCGAAGACCCGGGCGTACGTCGTCTGGGTCAGGTCCTCGGCCAGATGATGGTCACCGGTCAGCAGCAGTGCGGTGCGGTAGAGCGCGCCGCCCGTCGCATGGACGAAGTCGGCGAACTCCTCGGCGGAGGTCCTCGCGGTCGATGTGCTCACATCCCTTCGACGCCTCGGCCTGAGGTCCACGTGACACTCCTTGTGGGATCCGGATGAGCGAGTTTCGGTTCACCGCATCATCGCAGCGCCTACGCTGGCGAGCATGGCCAAGGCATCGCCGTCGGTGGAGATCGAGGTGGACAACCGCGTCGTCAGGATCTCCAACCCCGATCGGGTCTACTTCCCGGAGACCGGTGCGACCAAGCTGGACGTGGCGCAGTACTACCTCGCCGTCGGCCCGGGGATCGTCAACGCGCTCTGGGAGCGCCCGTGCATGCTGCACCGGTTCCCCAAGGGCCTGGCGGGGCCGAAGGTGCATCAGAAGCGGCTGCCGCAGGGAGCTCCCGACTGGATCGAGACCGTACGTCTCTACTTCCCGCGCTGGGGACGGACCGCGGACGAGCTCTGCGTGACCGAGCTCGGCGCGGTGATCTGGGCGGTCCAGATGTCGACGGTCGAGTTCCACCCCTGGAACAGCCGCCGCGAGGACACCGAGAAGCCCGACGAGTGGCGCATCGACCTCGATCCGGGCCCGGACTGCCCGTTCTCGACCGTGCAGACCGTCGCCGGCGTCGTCCGGGAGATCCTCGACGAGCTCGGTGCCGTCGGCTACCCGAAGACGAGCGGTGGCTCCGGGATGCACGTCTACGTGCGGATCCCGGCGGAGCACGGATTCGCCGACGTACGCCGCGCCGCGCACGCCTTCGCCCGCGAGGTCGAGCGGCGGGCACCGAAGCTGGTCACCACCGCGTGGTGGCGCAAGGACCGCGACCCGGCGCAGCTGTTCGTGGACTTCAACCAGAACACCCGGGACCACACCATCGCGTGTGCCTACTCGATCCGCGGCGTCGCGGACGGGCGGGTCTCCACCCCGATCACCTGGGAGGAGACCAAGGATGTCGACCCGCGCGACTTCACGATGCGTACGGTGCCGGCACGGTTCGCGGAGATCGGCGACCTGCACGCCGACATCGACGACCATCCGTTCTCGATCGAGCCGCTGCTCGAGTGGGCCGCCCGTGACGAGCGCGACGGGGCGGAGACGCCTCCCGACGAGGAGTGACGGTCACCAGACCTTGAGCCGCTCCCCGAGGGTGCGGGCGAGCTCCTTGGAGTAGGTCGCGGTGAGGTGGTGGCTGTCGCGGTGGGTGATCGTGTCGCCGACGACGGTGGTGCAGATGCCGACGGAGTCGCAGAACATGTCGTCGAGGTCGACGGTCTCGACCCGCGCCGCCTTGGCCGCCTGCATCTGCAGGTCGGCGCCGTCCTGCTGGCTCTCGAGCGGCTTGTAGGTGCAGGGCGAGAGCGTCTTGTTGCTGCTCAGGCAGGTGGCCGGGTCGAACTCGAGCGCGGGTACGTCGCGCAGCCACACTGTGCGCTTGGCGACGGGCTTCACCTGGGCCAGCAGCCGCTGATAGCCGCGGTAGACGGCCCGGCGTACGACCTCGCGGTCGGTGTGGCGGCCCGAGGAGTCGTGGTAGGCGGCGCCGATCGGCCGTGAGGAGATCAGCAGCAGGTCGGGGCGGAGCTTCTTGACCGAGGAGAGCATGAAGTCGTGGAAGTCGTCGCACGAGGTCATCGGGTCGGTGCTGTCGATCTTGTCGGGCGTGACCAGGGAGACCGTGCACTGCGGCATCGCCAGCACGTAGGCGCGGTAGCCGGACCGCTCGGCGATCTCCTCGAGTGCCGGCGTCCAGTGGCGGGCGTGGGAGTCGCCGATGATCACGATCGTCTTATCGGCGTCGGCGTCACCGCGCGGGCACAGCGTGCGGACGTTGGTCGAGTAGTAGTTGCACTCGCCGACCTCCTCCACGTCGTCGGAGAGGTTGGTCAGGCCCGGCTTCAGGTTGGTCGGGATCGCCTGGTTCTTGCGCGCGGCCAGCACCGAGGCCTTCACCAGCGCCGGGAGCGGGTCGGGCTCCTGCACCTCGGCGGACGGCGAGGCGCTCGGCGCGGGCCGTTCGGGCTGCTTGGACTTCTCGGGCGTCCCGGAGGCATCGGACTCGGCCAGAGTGATGGCCGGCTGGTAGCCGTCGCGGGCCGAGCCGGTGGCGTAGGCGTTGGCTCCGAAGCAGGTCACCGCGACCAGGGTGAGGCTCAGCGGGTAGAGCGCCACCGGGCCGAGCGTGGCCGCTCGACCGAACGCAGGACGGTGCCACAGGGCGCCGCGCCGGAACGGCTCCTCGACGTAGTGGTAGGAGAGACCGGCCAGGACGAACGCCAGCGCCACCAGGAGGGCCTGCTCCCACCAGTGCAGCTCGCGGCCGAGCTGCAGCTCGGCCAGGACCAGCACGGGGAAGTGCCACAGGTAGAGCGAGTAGGACCAGTTGCCGATCACCTGCAGCGGCGGCACCGACAGCAGCCGGCCGACCACCGTCGGGCCGTGCCACAGGGTGCCGGCGACGATGATGAAGACGCTGCCGAGCACCGGCACGAGCGCCGGGGTGCCCGGGAACGGGGTCGCGTCGTTGAACTGCAGGCAGGCGCAGACGATGAAGAACATCCCGAACGCCGAGAGCACCTGCGCGCGCCAACGCGCAGTCGCGTCCTGGGGCCCGTCGTCACGGAACGCGATCGCCGCGATCGCACCCAGGCCGAGCTCCCAGGCGCGGGTGAACGGCGAGAAGTACGCCGCTTCCGGGCTGGTCCGGGTCAGCACCGCCGAGACCAGCAGGGAGGCCACGATGCCGACGCCGAGCGCGACGACCAGCACTCGTCGGCGCCCGCGATGGTCGGGCTCGGCGTTCGCGCTGCGCCGCCGCATCGCCCACAGGCACCCCAGGATCACCAGCGGCCAGACCAGGTAGAACTGCTCCTCCACCGCGAGCGACCAGAAGTGCTGCAGCGGCGAGGGCGGCAGAGCAGCCGAGAAGTAGTCGGTCTCCAGCGCCGCGAACCGGAAGTTGGCGGCGAACGCCGCCGACCACAGCGCGTCGACGGCGATGACGCGGGTGCGTACGAAGCCGAGGAAGAGCGATGCGTAGACCACCGTCGCGAGCAGCACCAGCGTCGCCGCGGGCAGGATCCGGCGGGCCCGGCGCGCGTAGAAGCCGAGCAGGCTCACCCGGCCCTCGGTGCGTACTTGCCGCATCAGCTGCTGGGTGATCAGGAAGCCCGAGATCGCGAAGAAGACGTCGACGCCGACGAATCCACCGGTCAACGAGCCGAACCCGACGTGCAGAGCGACGACCGCGAGCACCGCGATCGCGCGAAGCCCCTGGATGTCGAGACGTTGCCGAGACGAGGTCGCGCTCCCGGTGGTCGAGCTCACGGGCGCCGCACCTCCCTCAGCCAAGCGCATCCGTCACATTCGTCGCGACGATAACTCTCGTAACCTGCCGATCCTGGTAGACGCGCCTAGGGTCCTAGTCGAGATCGAGGTCGTCGCCCGCCGTGACGGGGCCCGGAGTGGGCGGGAGCGGGGGAGGAGTGCCCCCGAAGGCGGGGCACAGCGGCTTGTGGGCGCACCAGCCGCACAGCTTCCCCGGGTTCGGCAGCCACTCGCCGGTCTCCTGGGCGGTGCGGATGGCCCGCCAGATCGCCTCGGCCTTGCGCTCGGTCGCCAGCAGGTCGGCCTCGTCGGGTACGTAGCGCAGGATGTCGCCCGAGCCGAGGTAGATCAGCTGCAGCATCGCCGGCACGACGCCCCGGGTGCGCCAGATGACCAGGGCGTAGAACCTGAGCTGGAAGAGGGCCTTCGCCTCGTAGGCCTCGCTCGGGATCCTCGAGGTCTTGTAGTCGACCACGCGGATCCGGCCGTCGGCGGCGACGTCGACCCGGTCGATGAACCCTCGCAGCAGCAGCTTGGAGTCCAGCAGAGCCTCGACGTAGTGCTCGCGCTCGGCGGGCTCCAGACGCCGCGGGTCCTCCAGGTCGAAGTAGCGCCGCAGCACCTGCCGGCACGACTCCAGCCAGGCGACCTCCGCCTCGTCGGCCGCCGAGGTGAACAGCGTCGCCAGGGCCGGGTCGAGGCTGCGTACGTCCTCCCACGCCTGCTCCACCATCGACCTCGCCTGCCGGGGCGTGCGCTCGGGTGCGGGCAGGTCGAAGAGGTCCTCGAGCACCTTGTGGACCACGGTCCCGCGCGCGGCCGCCTCCGAGGGCGGCTCCGGGAGCTGGTCGATGGTGCGGAAGCGGTAGAGCAGCGGGCACGCGGTGAAGTCGCTCGCGCGGCTCGGCGAGAGCGATCCGAGCACGTTGACGCCGTCGACCGGTGTCGACCGCGCTTCCGCTGGTGAGGTGCTCATGCCGCCGGCTCCGTCGAGGAGGGGCGAGGATACGGAACCGGCGGCCTGAGGCCCATTGCCGCTCGCTGGCGCTCGCTCATGCCGCCGACACTATGCGCAAGCACCGACAGTCGGGTCGAACCGGCCAGGCAACCGTCTTTACAGTACGCTCGGGATGTGGCTGACCCTGACCCACGCCCCGGCGGCGACAAGCCGGTCGAAGAGGCGCCCAGCTCCCGAGTCCCGGGCACGATCAAGGTCGGCTCCATCGCGGGCAGCGACGTCCTGGTGACGCCGTCCTGGTTCCTCATCGCGGCGCTGATCGCCTGGCTGATGGCCCCCCAGATCGAAGCCGTGGAGCCGGGTCTGGGCTGGTTGACCTACGTCGCCGGCTTCGCGTTCGCGATCGTCCTCTACGGTGCCGTGCTGCTCCACGAGGCGGCGCACGCGATCGTCGCCAAGCGACTGGGCTACCCCGTCGGGGTGATCATGCTGCACTTCCTCGGCGGCGCGACCGCCGTCGAGAAGGAGGCGAGGCGCCCGCGTGACGAGTTCTGGATCGCAGTGGTGGGACCGCTGGTCTCGCTGGCCGTCGCGGCGGCCGGCTTCGGCGTCTCCTTCCTCACCCCCGACGGCCTGATCGGGCTGATCGTCGCCGGCCTCTGGGTCACCAACCTCTTCGTCGGCGTGCTCAACCTCGTCCCCGGCCTCCCGCTCGACGGCGGCCGGGTGCTCAAGGCGGGCGTGTGGGGCGTGAGCGGCAACATCAACCGCGGCAGCATCGTCGCCGGCTGGGCCGGCCGGGTGGTTGCGATCATCGTGCTGCTGTGGCCCTTCATCCAGGGCCAGATCATCGGCGTCCAGCCCGATCTCACCCGCTACGTCGTCGCCGTCATCATCGGGATCTTCCTCTGGAGCGGTGCCTCCGCGGCGATCAACTCCGCGAAGGTACGCCTCCGCCTCCCGCTCCTCGTCGCCCGCGACCTCGCCCGCCGCACCCTGGCGGTGCCCGCCGACCTCCCCCTCGCCGAGGCCGTACGCCGCGCCCAGGAGGCCGAGGCCGGCAGCATCGTCACCGTGACCAGCGGCGGCGAGCCGATCGGCCTCGTCCACGAGGGCGCGCTGCTGGCGACTCCGGAGGACCGCCGCCCGTGGATGGCCACCTCGACGGTCACCCGCCGGCTCGAGGACGGCCTCACCCTGCCGGCCGACATCGACGGCGAGGCGCTGATCCAGGCCATCTCGAAGACCCCGGCCCCCGAATACCTCCTGGTCGAGCCCGACGGCTCGATCTACGGGGTCCTGGTCACCTCCGACGTCGACGCCGCCTTCCGCGCGGGAGCCTGAGCCAGGCGGAGCCGCGGTTTGCCGGGTTGACCGGGAGAACGGGTAGCCTCAGCGGGTGTCAAGCGCTGAGATCCCAGACATTCCGGCCGAGGCCCGAGCAGGCGTACACCGCGGGCCGCTTCGTGAGGGCGAGTGGGTGCGGCTGACCGACACCAAGGGTCGCCGCCACAACTTCGAGCTCGTCGCGGGCAAGCGCTTCTTCTCCAACAAGGGCCACATCGACCACGACGAGCTGATCGGCCGCGAGGAGGGCTTCACGGTCACCGCCTCCACCGGCGGTGAATACCTGGTCTTCCGCCCGCTGCTGTCGGAGTTCGTCGTCTCCATGCCCCGCGGCGCCGCCGTCGTCTACCCCAAGGACGCCGCCCAGATCGTCGCCATGGCCGACATCTTCCCGGGTGCCTCCGTGGTGGAGGCCGGGGTCGGCTCCGGCGCCCTGACCTGCTCGCTGCTGCGCGCGGTCGGCCCGTTCGGCAAGGTCACCTCCTTCGAGCGCCGCGAGGAGTTCGCCGAGGTCGCCCGCAAGAACGTCGACCAGTTCTTCGGCACCCCGGCCGGGGAGTCCCACCCCAACTGGTCGCTCAACCTCGGCGACCTCCAGGAGGAGCTCCCGCGCCAGCAGATCCGCTGCGACCGGCTGATCCTCGACATGCTCGCCCCGTGGGAGTGCGTCGACGCGGCCGCCGAGTCGCTCTACCCCGGCGGCATGGTCTGCGCCTACGTCGCCACCACCACCCAACTGTCCCGCTTCGTCGAGACGGTCCGTGCCCACGGCGGGTTCACCGAGCCGCAGGCGTGGGAGTCGCTGGTGCGCGACTGGCACGTCGAGGGGCTCGCGGTCCGGCCGGGTCACAAGATGATCGGCCACACCGCCTTCCTCGTCACGGCCAGGAAGCTGGCACCGGGCGAGCGCGCGCCTCGCAAGACGCGGCGACCTGCACCCGGGGCGTACGGGGTCGACTACACGGGTCCGCGGCCGGCCGACATGCCTGCTCCCGAGCCCGTCGCGGAGGTCGTTGTGGACGCCACGCCGGAGGATGTCGCCGAGCTGGACTGAGTCTGCTCCGGGGTCGTCCGTGTTTCCGACGTTCCGCGGGTCGACACGAAGTCGGTCGAAGTCGACCGAATAGTGTCCAACACCGGTAAATCCTTCTCCTCTCCTACCCCTCCGCCTTGTAGGGTCGAAGAAGTAGAGGAGGTGTGCTGATGTCGACATCCGATGGATTCCATTCCGAGGGGCGCAGCCCCGAGGAGCTCGAGAGTCATGTCCGTTTCCTCGAAGCTGAGGTGACCGACCTGCGGCACAGACTGACCGAGATGCCCGGATCTTCGCGTGGCCTGGAGGCGCGGCTCGCAGACGCGCAGCGCTCCCTGGCCGCCGTGACGTCGCAGAACGAGCGACTCACCGTGACGCTTCGGGATGCCCGAGACCAGATCATCAAGCTCAAGGAGGAGGTCGACCGGCTGGCACAGCCGCCAGCAGGCTTCGGCACCTTCATCGAGCGCAACGAGGACGACTCGATCGACGTGTTCACCGGCGGGCGCAAGCTCCGGGTGACCGCGTCGCCCAACGTCGACCTCGACGAGCTGCGCTATGGCCAGGAGGTCATGCTCAACGAGGCGCTGAACGTCGTGGCCGCGATGGAGTTCGAGAAGGTCGGCGAGGTGGTGATGTTCAAGGAGCTGCTCGCCGACGGTGAGCGCGCGCTGGTCATCGCCAACGCCGACGAGGAACGCGTCGTGCGGCTCGCCGAGCCGCTCCTGAACGACGCCATCCGCGCCGGTGACTCCCTGCTCCTCGAACCTCGCTCGGGGTATGTCTACGAGAAGGTGCCCAAGTCCGAGGTCGAGGAGCTCGTCCTGGAGGAGGTGCCCGACATCTCCTACGAGTCGATCGGTGGCCTCAGCGGCCAGATCGAGCAGATCCAGGACGCCGTCGAGCTGCCCTACCTCTACCCGGAGCTCTTCATCGAGCACCAGCTCAAGCCGCCCAAGGGCGTGCTGCTCTACGGCCCTCCGGGATGTGGCAAGACCCTGATCGCGAAGGCCGTCGCCAACTCGTTGGCGAAGAAGGTCGCCGCGAAGACGGGGGCGGACGGCAAGTCCTACTTCCTCAACATCAAGGGCCCCGAGCTCCTCAACAAGTACGTCGGCGAGACCGAGCGTCACATCCGTCTGGTCTTCCAGCGGGCTCGCGAGAAGGCCGCGGCCGGCACCCCGGTCATTGTCTTCTTCGACGAGATGGACTCGCTGTTCCGTACGCGTGGCACCGGTGTCTCCTCCGACGTGGAGAACACCATCGTCCCGCAGCTGCTCTCCGAGATCGACGGTGTCGAGGCGCTGGAGAACGTGCTGGTCATCGGTGCCTCCAACCGTGAGGACATGATCGACCCGGCGATCCTGCGTCCGGGCCGTCTGGACGTGAAGATCAAGATCGAGCGTCCCGACGCGGAGGGTGCTCGAGACATCTTCTCGAAGTACCTGGTCCCCGACCTGCCGCTGCACCCGACCGACGTGGGCGAGTTCAACGGCGACAAGCAGGCCACCGTCGACGAACTGATCCGCACGGTCGTCGAGCGGATGTACACCGAGTCCGAGGAGAACCGCTTCCTGGAGGTCACCTACGCCAACGGTGACAAGGAGATCCTCTACTTCAAGGACTTCAACTCCGGCGCGATGATCCAGAACATCGTCGACCGAGCCAAGAAGATGGCCATCAAGTCCTTCCTGGACTCTGGTGAGGACGCCGCCCAGAAGGGCCTGCGGGTGCAGCACCTGCTCCAGGCCTGCGTGGACGAGTTCAAGGAGAACGAGGACCTCCCCAACACCACCAACCCCGACGACTGGGCCCGCATCTCCGGCAAGAAGGGCGAGCGGATCGTCTTCATCCGCACGCTCATCACCGGCAAGCAGGGCACCGAGCCCGGCCGTTCGATCGAGCAGGTCTCCAACACGGGTCAGTACCTGTAGTCCTCGATATCAACCCAACCGGCCTGTCACCTGCGAGAGCAGGTGACAGGCCGGTTCGGTGTACGTGGCAGTGCAGCAGCTCGTCGTGGCGTACGAGGCATGCCGGGAGCGCATCTGTTCACACAAGCGATTCTGTAGACGAGCCCGTGGCGTCTCTCAGCGCCCCTGGACCGAGACGAGCGCCGCGTTGCCACGCGAGTCGACCTTCACCACCGCGACGGCGTGGCCGCCGTCGACCTCGGTCTCGATCTCCCGGGCCCGGTCCTGGGGGACGAAGAGGCTCTCGATGCCGCAGCTGAGTCGCCAGCCGTCGTCGTGGCACTTCAGGAACGGCCCGGCGGCGGGCCGCTCGGTGGTGACACCGGTGGCCTCCCAGACCGGGCCGCGTCGCGCCAGCGAGACGTACGCATCGCCGGTCTGCTCGGTCGTACGCCTGCTGATGTCGGTGTAGGAGAGGTCCACGTAGGTGCCGCGGAACGGGTCGATGGGATCGACCGGCTCGACGCGGAGGCGGATCTCCTCGCCGGTGACGCGGGCCGAGAGCTGGCCGGCGACGGCGATGCCGACGAGGCCGAGGTTGAGGATGCAGACGAGTGCTACCCGGATGCGAGTGTTCATGAGAGGGCCTCACCGAGGTTGGCGGCCACGCCCCGCCGGGCGCGGTCGAAGACGAAGCCGGTGGCGAGCAGCAGCACGCCCAGCAGCAGGAACAGGGTCGCGCCGGACATGATCGGCGCGAAGACGGCGAAGCTCTGCATGGTCGTGAACACGACCAGCGCGCCGGTGGCGAGCACGACGAGCAGCGTCTGGTCGCGGACGGAGCCGTCGACGGCGACCGCACCGGCGACGACGACGTACACCGCGATGCTGACGAAGGCCGACAGCCATGCCTCACCAGAGACGGAGCCGAGATCGTCGACGTGCGGGTCCCAGGCGACCAGGGCGAGCCCGATCGGCACGATGAGCGCCGAGGCCAGCACCTCCCACCGAGACAGCCCGTCCGTACGGACCATGGCCAGCGCGGCGAGGAGCACGGCGATCACCAGGGCGCCGAGGAGGACCGGGCTCCACCCGAGGTCGCGGTCGCCGATCTGCGGGATGGCGGCGACGAAGAGACCACCGAGGACGAGTACGCCGCCCGCCAGCCGCCACACCTGCGCGAATGCCTCCTGGCGCCGATCGTGCAGCGCGGCCATCGCGGTGGCGACCACGCCGCCGACCAGCACCGCGAAGACGCCGGCGAACGTGCTCTCGCTGCTCGCCACCACCTGCCAGTCGAACCAGATCATCGTGGTCACGATGCCGACGACCAGCGGCGCCAGGCCGGCGCTCGCGTAGGCGTAGAGGAGCGCCCCGAGCCCCCAGAGCCCGACCAGGGAAGGCTCGTACGCCGGCACCTGGAGGCTCTGCGCGGCCTGGAAGACGACACCGCCGAAGCTCATCGCCGCGATGCCGCGGAAGGCGCCGCGCAAGGGCCGGGCGAGCGGGAGCGTCTCCGCGGCGGCGGTGAACGCGAGCCAGACGACGACGATCCCCACGAACCGCATCAGTGGGGAGAGCGCGTCGAGGTTCGTCGCCACCAGCCACAGCAGCCCGACGCCCAGGAACGCGCCACCGAGGTAGGAGATGACCCGCGTCAGCGAGCCGGTGTGGGAGGCGACGTACTGTCCCTTGATCCTCTCCGCGGTCTCCTCGGTGAGGATGCCCTCGCTCACCCAGCGGGCGGTCTCACCGTTCAGCCAGTCGAGCCGCCTCGACGCGACCGGTCGTACTTGTGTGTCCATAGGACCATTGCAGCGGCACGCGCGGGAGCGGCGCGTGAGCCTGCATACTCAACTCGTCGGCCCGAACGGCTCACAGCGGGCCGGCTGGGATGTATTCGGCTGCGCGTGGGCATCCGGCCGGGCTAGGTTTGAGGCATTCGCGGGACGGGCCCGCGGTAGAACGGGGACTCTGATGGCGGCGTGGTTGTTGATCCTGGTCGGCTTGGCGGTCGTTGTGGTCGTGGTCGCCGTCGTCGCGTTGGCGTGGGTGCTGTCCGGTCGCGCCAAGCCGGGCGGGGCGATCAACCCGCCCAACGACGCCGCTGTGCAGCGTGCGCACGGCCAGTCGTCCCACAGCCAGACCATGAACCACGGGAACCCCGGCCCGGGCATCTGATTCTCTAAGGTTGGTCGACGTGGCAGAGGACATGGGGCGCAAGGACATCGAGGCAGGTCTGGAGACCCGCCATGAGCTGGGGGACGCGTTCGACGCGGAGCTGGTCGCCGGCTTCGCCGACCGCATCGAGAGGACCGTCCAGGAGCGGGTCGGCGCCACGGCCGCCGCCCGCACCCTCGCCGAGCGCAACGAGTCGCGGACCTCGGTCTTCCAGTTCGTGCTCGGCGCCGGCTCGGCCGTCGCGGGCATCCCGATCAGCATCACCCTCGGCGTCACCGACAACCTCGGCGCGCTGGTGATCTCCTGGGTCGGGCTCGTCGGCGTCAACGTCGCCCACGCGCTGCGTACGCGCAAGCGCTGAGGCGGGGTCGACGAACAGAGAGCCCGACCGAGCGACCCCTCAGGGCGCCGTGGTGGGGACCGGGGCGCGCTGAGGTCGCTGCTGCTGCCACTCACGTGCACTGGTCACGTAGATGGCGGAGTTGAGGACCACGCCGAGCAGGAATCCGAACTGCCCTGTGACGAGGGCGAAGACGGTCCAGGGGATCTGGGTGATGAGCAGGAAGTGCTGCGCCCACCAGACCTTCCTGCCGACGAGCGCCGTTCCGGCGACTCCGAGAAGGGTCAGGGCATAGGACCAGAGATCGGTCACGAGGGTGCGAAGGCTTTCTCAAACGTGCATGCGGTGGCCCGGGTTCGCTGGTCCCGAGTTGCGGCGAAGATTCGCTTGGTAGAAATCTTGACGGCTGCGGCTGGGTATCGTCAAAGTGACGCGAATGTGCGCCGTATCACGCCGAAGCGCGACCCACGGACACGTATCCCCAGGGCTTGGAGGCGGCCGGTCCAGGCAGGTAGTCCTGCTGGAGGAGCTCGACCTGAAGTCCCTGGTCGGCTAGGAGTTTCGGGATGTCCCGAGTGAGGTGGCAGCCGCCGAAGAGACGCTGCTGGAGGCCGTCGAGGCGGTGCTGCCAGCGAGCGACACCGGCGTCGGGGGACAGGCCGTGCTCGGCGAAGCCGATCGTGCCGCCGGGGCGCAGGACGCGGCGCAGCTCGCCGAGGGCGCCGGCGACATCGGGGATGGTGCACAGCGAGAAGGTGACCAGGGCGGTGTCGACGGAGGCGTCGGCGAGCGGGAGGTGGGCGCCGTCGAGCCCGACGCGGCTCACCGGAACAGGCGACCTCGAGCGGCGCGCGGCCGAGAGCTGCCAGGCCACGTCGGAGGGCTCGACGGCGATGATCTCGGTGACCTCGGGCGGGTAGAGACCGATGTTGCTGCCGCTGCCGAAGCCGATCTCGACGACCTGGCCGCGGAGGCCGTCACAGGCCTTCGCGCGCAGCGGCTCGAGCTGCGGGAGACCGCAGGTGCGGTCCACGATGTGTGGCACCACCCGCGCTTCCCACAGCCCCATGGCAGCTCACTCTTCCATCTCACCGGTCCACTGGACACCGAGGAGCAGCGTGTCATCGGTTTCGGCGATCGTCGTGAATCCCAGTCGCCGGTAGAAGCCGACCGCGCGGGTGTTGGCGGTGCTGACGCCGAGGTGCGCGCCGCGTACGCCGGCGACGTGGAAGGCGCCGAGCATCATGCCGATCAGCTCCTTGCCGACGCCCTGGCCCTGGGCGCGGGGGAGCAGGTTGATGTGCAGGTGCGCCGGGTAGTCGCTCAGCAGCTCGCCGGGCGTACGCACCGGACGATGGATCAGGGAGCGCAGCCGGGCGTTCCAGTCGGTGCGGTCGTGGTCCGGCCCCGGATCGGGGTTGACCACCCGCAGCGCGGGCCACCAGTCCTCCTCGCACTCCTTCTCGAAGGCGCGGGTGAACGGGGTGCCGACGACGTAGCCCACCACGCCCTCGGAGTCGACCGCCACGAACCCCAGCCCCAGGCGGAGCACGATGTAGGGGGCGGCGTAGATGTTCCCCGGCAGCCGCGGGTCGTCGTAGAACTCGGTGGCGTCCTCGCCCGATGCCCCGGTCAGCAGACAGATCGAGAAGAGATCGTCGAGGTCGTCGGCGGTGGCCCGCCGGATCTCAGGAGTGCCCATGCCCCAACCTCACCATGACTCGCCTCCGCCGTCGCCGCCGCCTCCACCACCACCGAATCCTCCGCCCCCGCCGCCCCCGCCGGAGAACGTGGTTGCGTTACCGCCGGACCCCGACAGCCCGTCGCTGCTGAAGGTCGAGGAGATCTCGTAGGAACGGATCGCGGAGCCGAGTGCCTGCTCGAAGTCGTCGGCGAGCGCGGAGACGAGCCCGCCCCCGTCGGCCGCGGCCACTTGGGCGCTCCCGCCCGCCTGGGTATGGCTCAGGTAGGCGGGGACGGCGAGTGCCGCGGCGCCGGTCACGCTGACCCGCCGCGCCCACTCGTCGGTGATCCCGAAGCCGACCGCCCAGGGCAGCTCGGAGTCATAGAGCGCCTGGTCGCCGATGAACCCGTCCGACCGGGCGCGGAGCGTCTGGCTGAAGCCGAGCGCTTCGGCGGCCAGCCGACGGCCGGCCTCGGTGCGCACCAGTCCCGCGCCCTCCGGGAGCACCGGGATGATCAGCACCGCGAACACGCCGGGCACGAGCGTCCACAACGCGGTGCCACCGGGACGTGCGAACGCGAGGAGGACCGTGGCGACCGCGGCCGGCCAGAACAGCAGGTGCCAGATGCCCCGGTCCGTACGCCGCTCGAGGAGCTTTCTCCGGATCGCCCACGACTCCAGGTCCTTGCGCATCGTGACCCGGGCATCGCTCAGCTTCCAGCCGGCGGCCTTCGCCGCCCTCGACTTCCTGCTCGCCCCGATCGCCACGCCGTCGAGGGTCCTGACCTTCCGCGTCACCGTGTCGATCCGGTCCCAGGCCGCCTCCTCGTCGATGCGGACCCGCCACCCGTTCTGCGTCGAGCGGATCGTGGCCAGTCCCCGGGAGGCGGCGTAGAGAACGCCAGCGGCGAGGAGGGTCGGTCTGGCCCGCTTCGAGATGATGTACGCAGCCTGTGCCGGCCCCACTCCGTCAGGAGGCATCGCCCGCGGCTGAGCCGGCGGCAGCGGATCCCGGGTCCTGACCAGCACATACACCGCCGGGATGGCGAAGCCCACCGTCAGCGCCAGCAGAACGGCGGCCATCGAGAGGTCGCTGCCCATGACCGGGTCCCAGGCCTGCGGCCAGGGGAGCACCTCGTCGGAGACCGGTGGCGCGGCCATGTCCAGCCCGGTGCGTACGGTGACCGGGGTGCCGGGCTCGAGCGGCCCGGTGGTGATCTCGAGATCGGTGCCGTCCCGCCCGGGCGTGGTCGAGCATCCCTCGACTGCGCCCTCCCCGACGGCGCAGCGTACGTCCCCGGCCAGCGCGGGCAGAGTGAGGGAGAGGGTCGAGTGCTCGATCGGCAGGCGCCAGCCTGAGGGGATCAGGTTCCAGTAGAAGGTGGACCGGTCGCCGTCGGGCAGCAGGACCGAGGACATCCGATAGCTGATCTCGTAGACGTGCTCTCCGGCGGGTATCTTCTCGCCCGGGCTGCCGATGCGGAGGTCGGTGTAGCGCCCGGCCCACCCCTCGCGGGTGACCTCGGTCTCGGCGGAGGGCCGCTCGGGTGCCCGGCCTCCGTCGACCAGCACGTCGATCCTCTCGGGCACCCGACGCAGGCCGGGTGCGTTGGGGTCGCGCGAGTCGAAGAACCGGAAGATGCCATGGCGGGTGGAGTCCGGGAACTCCACGGTGAGCGTCTCGGTGACGGACATGGTGCCCTCGTCGTCGACGACGAAGGACGCGCGGTAGTCGCTGATCGTCGGGCCCTCGGTGACCTCGTCGCCGGCGGGCGCGTGCCGGGCCGCGGCCAGGGGCCACAGCACCAGGGCGGCGAGGACGAGCCCGCCGATCACGTACCCCCGGACACGGCCTCTCACTGGTCTCCTCCCGGTGCCGCCCAGCCGAACAACCGCGGGCAACCTGAGCGTGGCGTATGGATGCTCACGTGCCTTCGCGCACATGGCCGGTAGCCTTGCAGGCATGAGCGTACGACGGGTGATGGGCACGGAGGTCGAATACGGAATTTCCGTGGCCGGACAGCCCCAGGCCAACCCGATGGTGGCCTCGAGCCAGGTCGTCAATGCGTACGCATCCTCGACCCTGAAGGCGAGGAGAGCGCGCTGGGACTTCGAGGAGGAGTCACCGCTGCGTGACGCGCGCGGCTTCGACATGTCGCGGCAGGTGGCCGACCCCAGCCAGCTCACCGACGAGGATCTCGGGCTGGCCAACGTCATCCTCACCAACGGCGCCCGGCTCTACGTCGACCACGCCCACCCGGAGTTCTCCTGCCCCGAGGTGACCAACCCGCTCGACGCGGTGCGCTGGGACAAGGCCGGGGAGCAGGTGATGCTCGACGCCTCCCGCGCGGCGGCGCGGCTGCCGGGCAACCCGCAGATCCACCTCTACAAGAACAACACCGACAACAAGGGCGTCTCCTACGGCGCGCACGAGAACTACCTCATGCGCCGGAGCACCGCGTTCGCCGACATCGTCAAGCACCTGACCCCGTTCTTCGTCTCCCGGCAGGTCTTCGCCGGCGCCGGGCGGGTCGGGATCGGCCAGGAGCGCCCCAAGCACGGCTTCCAGATCTCCCAGCGCGCCGACTTCTTCGAGGTCGAGGTGGGCCTGGAGACCACGCTCAAGCGGCCGATCATCAACACCCGCGACGAGCCCCACGCCGACCCGGAGAAGTACCGCCGCCTCCACGTGATCCTCGGCGACGCCAACCTGGCCGAGGTCTCGACCTACCTCAAGGTCGGGAGTACGTCGCTGGTGCTCGCCATGATCGAGGACGGCTACATCACCCGCGATCTCAGCGTCGACGGTCCGGTCTCCTCGCTGCGCGCGGTCTCCCACGACCCGACGCTGAAGACCCTGATCACGCTCAAGGACGGACGCAAGCTGACCGCCGTCCAGCTGCAGATGGAGTATCTGGACCTGGCCAAGAAGTTCGTCGAGGAGCGCTACGGCTCCGACGCGGACTACCAGACCAAGGACGTCCTGGAGCGCTGGGAGTCGGTGCTCGACCGGCTCGAGCGCGACCCGATGGAGTGCGCCAAGGAGCTCGACTGGGTCGCGAAGTACAAGCTCCTGCTCGGCTACCGTGACCGCGACGGCCTGGAGTGGGACGACCCCAAGCTCCACCTGATCGACCTGCAGTACGCCGACATCCGCCCCGAGAAGGGCCTCTACCACCGTCTGGTCCGCGCCGGACGGATCGAGCGGCTGCTGACCGACGACCTGGTGGAGAAGGCGATGCACGAGCCGCCGACCGACACCCGGGCCTACTTCCGTGGCCGCTGCCTGGAGAAGTACTCCGAGAACGTCGCCGCGGCCAGCTGGGACTCGGTCATCTTCGACCTGCCCGGACGGGAGTCGCTGCAGCGGGTGCCGACGATCGATCCGCTGCGCGGGACGAAGAAGCATGTCGGTGGGCTGCTCGATGCCTCCGACACCGCGCAGGATCTTTTCGAGCGTCTGACCGGCGGCAGCTGAGCCCCTCGGCGGGGCTCGTCATGCCACAGAGCGGCCCAACGTACGACTTCGCCTTCCTCCCTCAGCGAAATCGTGCAATCTTGCCTCAGGTTTGTCGGTCCTAGTGGATAGGTTGGTGCCATGGCACAGGAGCAGAAGCAGCCGAAGAAGTCCTCCGAGACCGAGGAGGCCGTCGAGACCGCGCCCGAGACCGACGTCAACGAGCGCAAGGAAGCGCTGGACTCCGACGTCGACGACATCCTGGACGAGATCGACGACGTCCTGGAGACCAACGCCGAGGACTTCGTGAAGTCCTTCATCCAGAAGGGCGGTCAGTAGCAGATGTCGGAGTCCCGCATCCCGGCGGCTTACATGACGCCGGGCACCTCGTCCTTTGCCGATTTCCTGACCGCCCAGTCCCCAGAGCTGCTCCCGGGGCACAACCCCGTCCCGGGCAACCTGGGCGACCTCGCCCCGCACGGCACCACGATCGTCGCGGCCACCTTCCCCGGTGGCGTGATCATCGCCGGTGACCGGCGGGCGACCCAGGGCAACCTGATCGCCGAGCGCGACATGCGCAAGGTCTTCCCGGCCGACGAATACTCCGCGGTCGGCATCGCCGGCTCGGCGGGCCTCGCGGTCGAGCTGGTCAAGCTCTTCCAGACCGAGCTGGAGCACTACGAGAAGATCGAGGGCACCACCCTGTCCATCGAGGGCAAGGCCAGCCGGCTCTCCGCCCTCGTCCGCGGCAACCTCGCGATGGCCATGCAGGGCCTGGTCGTGGTGCCGCTCTTCGTCGGGTTCGACCCCGACGCGGGCGTGGGGAAGATCTATGGGTACGACCCGACCGGCGGCCGCTACGAGCAGACCGGATACGCCGGCGTCGGCTCGGGCTCGCTGTTCGCCAAGGGCGCGCTCAAGAAGCTCTACCGGGCCGACCTCGACGAGGACACCCTGGTCGCGGTCCTGGTCCAGGCGCTCTACGACGCGGCCGACGACGACTCGGCCACCGGTGGTCCCGACCTGTCTCGCAAGTTGTTCCCGCTGGTCCACGTGATCACCGCCGACGGCGGGCACACCCTGCCCGACGCCGAGGTCGCCGCGGTCGCGGAGGCTGTCATCGCCGGGAGGCTCCAGCGGCCCGACGGTCCCATCGCCGAGCTGGAGGCCTGAGCCATGAGCACTCCCTTCTACGTCTCCCCAGAGCAGCTGATGCGCGACCGCGCGGACTTCGCGCGCAAGGGCATCTCCCGGGGCCGGGCCCTGGTCTCGCTGCAGTACGCCGACGGCATCGTGTTCGCCTCCGAGAACCCCTCGGCGGCGCTGCACAAGGTCAGCGAGATCTACGACCGGATCGCCTTCGCCGCGGTCGGGCGCTACAACGAGTTCGAGAACCTGCGCATCGCCGGGGTCAGGCTGGCCGACATGCGCGGCTACGCCTACGACCGGCGCGACGTCACCGGCCGCGGCCTGGCCAACGCCTACGCCCAGACGCTCGGCACGATCTTCTCCTCCGGCGGGGAGAAGCCCTACGAGGTCGAGCTGTTCGTCGGCGAGATCGGTGACGCCGCGGAGAGCGACCAGCTCTACCGGCTCACCTACGACGGTCAGGTCGTCGACGAGCACGGGTTCGCCGCCATCGGCGGTGCGGCCGAGGCGGTCGGTGGCTACCTCAAGGAGCGCTACACCGAGGGCGCCACGCTCGAGGACGCGATCAAGCTGGCCGTCGCCGCGCTCGGTCACACCGAGACCGAGGACCGGGAGATCGAGGCGAAGAACCTCGAGGTCGCGGTCCTCGACCGCACCCGGACGCAGCCGCGCAAGTTCCGCCGGATCCGGCCGGCGACGCTGCTCGAGATCCTCGGCTCGGCCGCGGCGCCAACCGCTCCGGCCGAGGTCGAGGCCGCCGCGCCGGCGGCCGTGGAGCCGCCCGCGGAGAAGCCGGCCGACAAGCCCGCGGAGAAGCCCGTCGACGAGGCCCCGCTGGCCCCGCCGGCCGACGACGACGGCGAGCCGCCGATCGCCCCGCCGCTGGACTGAGCTCAGAAGCCGGGGAGTCTCGGGCGCACAGGTGCGCCCGAGACTCCCCGGTTTCGCTCGGTCTGCGGTCTATCCGAGACCGGCGATGGCGACCAGGATCAGCGCGACCCCGGCGATCGCCGGCCCGGCGAGGCGCTCGCCGAGGACCGCCGCGGCGGCGACCGCGGCGGTGACCGGCTCCATCAGGCTGGCCACCGTCGCCGCGCTGCTGCGCGTGGTGCGCAGCCCGGCATAGAGCAGCCCATAGGCCAGTGCCATCGTCGCCAGGCCCAGATAGACCAGCCAGACCCACACCGTCGCCGAGGACGAGACGAGCGGCCCGCCGCCGAGCAGCGCCAACGGAGCGAGGACGAGAGCCCCGACGCCGGTCGCACCGGCCGTCACGAGCAGCGGGCTGCGCTGCTGCGCGAGCGGGCGCCCGACCGCAGTGGTAAGGGCGTAGGCGGATCCGGACGCGATCGCGAGCAGCACCCCGGTCACCGGCCGGCCACCACCCGCGCCGGTTCCGGCGTACGCCGAGGCCAGGACCAGGCCGGTGAGCGCGGTCGCCAGCACCACGAGCTGGCGGCCGGTCGGCCGCCGGCGTGAGGCGACGGCCTCGCCGGCCAGCAGGATCGCCGGAGCGATCCCGAGGCTGACGACGGTGGACACGGTCACTCCGACAGCGACCACGGAGCCGAAGTAGAGCGCTTGGTAGAGGCCGGTCGCGACACCGACGACCACCGTGCGGAGATCGAGACGGAGCTCGCGCAGCCGGCCGATGACGGCAAGGACGGCGAGCAGGGCGACCGAGGCGATCAGCATGCGGTAGGCGCTCACCGTGAGCACCGACATCGGCGTGATCGCGCGGACGATCTGAAGAACGAGGCCGCCGGTGCCCCACAGGACCCCGGCGAGGCAGATCTGAACGAGCCCGAGACGGGCGAGGAGAGAAGACATCGAAGTGGTGCTCCAGGTTCGACGAGACGAGAAGGGCAGCGTCTGGAGCACGCCACAGAGAGCCGATCCGCGCGGTCAGCGAGAGATCGGCGGGGCCGCTCCGGTCAGGCGACCGGCGGCGGAAGCAGGCCGAGGTGCTTCGAAGTCATGGCCCGAAGTGTGCCACACCTCCTGGGCCCGGGTCCGGCGGTTTCAGGGTGCATCGCCAGGCGTCAGCCGATCCGGTCGCAGAGCGAGACGACGATGCCCTCCGGGCCGCGGACGTACGCCATCCGCACGATGTTCTCGTGCACGCCGACGCCTCCGACGAGCCCGTAGCCGTCCTCGGCCAGTCGCGCCAGCTCCGCGTCCAGGTCGTCGACCTCGAAGCAGACGTTGCGAAGGCCCAGCACGTTGGCCATCGCATCGGGCGCGCCGTCGACGTGGTCGGGGCGTACGAAGCGGGCCAGCTCGAGCGCCGTGCCGCCGGCCGGCGGGCGCAGCATGACGACCTCGCAGCGGGCTCCGGGGATCCCGCAGACGGTGTCGAGGAACTCGCCCTCCACGAAGGTACGGCCCTCGATCTCCAGGCCGAGGCCGACGAAGAACTCGGTGGCGGTGTCGATGTCGGCGACGGTGACGCCGATGTGGTCGAAGCGCAGCTGCTGTGTCATGACTCTCATCCTCGTGTCTGTCGGGTGTCTTCGTCAGGGAACGGAGCCGGCACGCCGTTCTCTACATGGTCATGACCGGTTGGCTAGGGTCGCTGAACGTGGACGGGGACAGGTCGCCATGGCGGCGAGGGAGGCTGCTCGCGCTCACCGCAGCGCTGCTCGCGGTGGTGATCGCGCTCCACGACCTGGTGCCGAACCGCTGGGGCAACCTGGGTTCGCTGGTCGCCACGGCCCTGCCGTGGCTCGGTCTCGCCGTGCCGCTGCTCGTCCTGGGGGCGATCGTGCGGCGTTCCGCACTCGCCGCGCTGCTCGCGCTGGCTCCGCTGGCGGCCTGGGTCGGTGTCTTCGGGCCGCAGCTGCTGCCTGCCGGGTCCGCGGCGTACGACCTCACGGTGGTGCAGCACAACGTCGCCGACGACAACCACGACGTCGAGGGCACGGTCGACCTGCTGCTGGCCGAGGATCCTGACATCGTGGCGCTCGAGGAGGTCACCCCCGAGCACCTCCGGCACTACGAGGCGGCGCTGGAGCCGCGGTTCGACCATCACGCGACCCAGGGCACCGTCGGTCTCTGGTCGCGCTACCCGATCACCGAGCACACCCGGGTCGACATCCGCCCTGCGGGGATCCACGCGTCCTGGGACCGCTGCCTGCGCGCCGTCGTCCGCACCCCGGACGGCGACATGGCGGTCTACGTGGCACACCTGCCCTCCGTCCGGCTGGGGCCGCGCGGGCTGGCGGCGAACAGCCGGAACCGGAGTGCGAAGCTGCTGGGTGAGGCGATCGCCGCGGATCCGGCACCGGCGGTGCTGCTGACCGGCGACCTCAACGGCAACCTCCGCGACCCGGGCCTGGAGCCGGTGACCGAGCAGGTCTCGCGCAAGGAGCACGGGTTCCGGCTCACGTTTCCCGCGGCGCTCCCGGTCGTGCAGCTCGATCATGTCCTCGCGCGCGGTGCCGAGGTGAGGGACCTGAAGGTCCTGCCGCGCTCCGGCAGCGACCACCGTCCGGTGGCGGCCCACGTGTCGCTGCGCCGGGTTCGGTGACGTCCGAGCCGATCGGTCGTGCCGGTGGGTGGCGCGGCTCGCCGTGTCGTACCTCCGAACGCCTCCGGAGTGACCGTCGACCGTCTAGGGTTTCAGTATGGAGAGGCGCATCTTCGGCATCGAGAACGAGTACGGCGTGACCTGCACGTTCCGCGGCCAGCGGCGGCTGAGCCCGGACGAGGTGGCCCGCTACCTCTTCCGCAAGGTGGTGAGCTGGGGCCGCAGCTCGAACGTGTTCCTCCGCAACGGCGCGAGGCTCTACCTCGACGTCGGCTCCCACCCCGAGTACGCCACGCCCGAGTGCGACGACGTGATCTCGACCGTCACGCACGACAAGGCGGGGGAGCGGATCCTGGAGGGCCTGCTCCTCGACGCCGAGCAGCGGCTGCACGACGAGGGCATCGCCGGCGACATCTACCTGTTCAAGAACAACACCGACTCGGCCGGCAACTCCTACGGCTGCCACGAGAACTACATGGTCAGCCGCGCCGGTGAGTTCAGCAAGCTCGCCGACGTGCTCATCCCGTTCCTGGTCACCCGCCAGCTGATCGTCGGCGCCGGCAAGGTCACCCACACGCCGCGGGGCGCGGGGTTCGCGGTCTCCCAGCGCGCCGAGCACATCTGGGAGGGCGTCTCGTCCGCGACGACCCGGTCGCGCCCGATCATCAACACCCGCGACGAGCCGCACGCGGACGCCGAGAAGTACCGGCGACTCCACGTCATCGTCGGCGACTCGAACATGTCCGAGACCACCACGATGCTCAAGATCGCCAGCTGCCACCTGGTGCTGCGGATGATCGAGGAGGGCGTCGTCATGCGGGACATGACGATGGAGAACCCGATCCGCGCCATCCGCGAGATCGCCCACGACCTCACCGGCCGCCGCAAGGTGCGGCTGGCCAACGGCCGCGAGGCCAGCGCCCTGGACATCCAGAACGAATACCTGTCCAAGGCGCGCGAGTTCGTCGACCGCCGCGAGATCACCGACCCGACCATGATGGCGGCGCTCGACCTGTGGGAGCGGGGCCTGAAGGCGATCGACTCCGACGACCTCGACCTGGTCGACCGGGAGATCGACTGGGTGATCAAGTGGAAGCTGATCGAGCGCTACCGCGCCAAGCACGGCCTTCCGCTGGGCCACGCACGCGTCGCGCAGCTCGACCTCGCCTACCACGACATCCACCGCAACCGCGGCCTCTACTACCTGCTGGAGAAGAAGGGCGCGGTCAAGCGGGCCACCACCGACCTGAAGATCTTCGAGGCCAAGTCGGTGCCGCCTCAGACCACCCGGGCACGGCTGCGCGGTGAGTTCATCAAGAAGGCGCAGGAGCGCCGCCGCGACTTCACCGTCGACTGGGTCCACCTCAAGCTCAACGACCAGGCCCAGCGCACCGTGCTCTGCAAGGACCCGTTGCGGGCGTACGACGAGCGGGTCCAGCGGCTGATCGACGGCATGTAGATCGCCACGTGGACGGCTAGCCGGGGTGGCTTCGCTGCGGGGCAACCACCGGGCGGATATGGTGTGCTCCGCTGTCGTCTATTTCCTTGACCATGAAGGTTTGCACTGTGCCCACTGCTCCTCGGCTTCGTCTGCGTCACGCGCTGAGCGCGCTGGCCGTCACCCTGCTCATCCCGGCTCTGGTCGCCTGTGGCGGCGAGGAGAAGACGGGGTACGGCGACGAGACCGTCTCCGGCTTCGACGGTGTCACGGTCTCGACCTCGGTCGACAAGGCGCCCACGCTGAAGTGGAAGTCCGCCATCTCCTACCCCAAGGACCCCAAGGTCAAGACCCTGACCGAGGGCGACGGCGAGGCGATCCCGAAGGACCGCGGCGTGTTCGCCAAGATCTACATCGGCAACGCCACCACCCTGGACAAGAAGTGGGCCTACGAGAGCCAGGCACCCGAGGGTGAGGAGCTCCCGACGGAGAAGCCGTGGAGCACCATCTTGAAGGGCGCGAAGGTCGGCGACCGGATCGAGGCGATCATCGGCTCGGGCGACCTGCTCGGTGAGGGCGGCAACCCGCAGATGGGCATCGGCAACCACGACACGCTGGTGGTCGTCGTCGACGTGGTCAAGGCCGCTGCCGACAAGACGCCGCACGACGTCGACGCCAGCGAGCTCCCGAAGCTCGTCGAGAAGGACGGCAAGCCGACCGGCTTCGACTTCTCCGGCATCGCCAAGCCGAAGGCCGACGACGTCCTCAAGCGGGTCATCCTCACCGAGGGTGACGGCGAGGAGATCACCACCGACCAGACGGTCACCGCCAACTACCTCGGCATGACCTACGGCGCCAAGAAGCCCTTCGACGAGAGCTTTAGCAAGAAGGCCGTCCCGTTCGCCCTCAACCAGGTGGTCGCGGGCTGGACCAACGGTCTGGAGGGCGTCAAGGTCGGCAGTCGCGTTCTGCTGCAGATCCCGCCGGAGCTGGGCTACGGTGCAGAGGAGAAGCCGGGCCAGGGCGGCAAGCCGGGGATCCCGGCCAACAGCACGCTCTACTTCGTCATCGACGTCGTCAAGGCCGAAGCCACCCCGGCGCCGCAGTAGAAAGTCTCTAGGGGGAGAACACACCGTGGCGGCGGGTAAGACCGAGCGGTTGATGAACCTGCTCATCATGCTGCTCGTGCAGCGTGACAACGTGTCGAAGGAGCGGATCCGCGAGGTCCTCTACCCGTCGTCCC
The DNA here is from genome assembly GCF_000960475.2 of Nocardioides luteus. Lineage (GTDB taxonomy): Bacteria > Actinomycetota > Actinomycetes > Propionibacteriales > Nocardioidaceae > Nocardioides > Nocardioides luteus_A. The sequence goes on from NZ_JZDQ02000001.1 coordinate 97,797, forward strand.
ACGGTGAGGCGTTCGAGAAGATGTTCGAGCGCGACAAGGAGGAGCTGCGCAGCCTCGGTGTCCCGATCGAGACCGGGGTGATCGACTCCTTCTTCGAGGACGAGATCGGCTACCGGGTCAGTCCCGAGCAGTTCGCGCTGCCGCCGATCACCCTCGAGGCGGACGAGCTCGCCGTGGTCGCGCTGGCCACCAAGGTCTGGGAGAACGCCTCGATGGCAGAGGCGACCACCGAGGCCGTGCGCAAGCTCAACGCCGCCGGGCTCGAGACCGACGTCTCGGCGCTGGAGATCGTGCAGCCGCGCCTGGCCGCGGAGGAGGGCTCCTTCGACGTGTTCGTGGCCGCGACCCAGGACCGCCAGGTCGTGGAGTTCGACTACCGCGGGTCGCGGGCGGCAGAGCCGTCCCGCCGGCGGCTGCAGCCGTGGGGCGTGGTGCGCTACTCGGGCCGTTGGTACGCGGTCGGGCATGACGTCGACCGCGACGACACCCGCATCTTCCGGCTCTCCCGCGTCCTGGGGGAGGCCCGGGCGGTCGGCGAGTTCGATGCCTTCGAGGTGCCGGCCGAGGTCGACGTACGCGATATTGCACGGACGCTGGCGCCGGCGCCGCCCACCGGCAAGGCCGTCCTGCTGCTGCGGCAGGGGAGCGGTTACATGCTCCGGCGGGCCGCCGACTCGATCGAGCCCGGGGTGACCGGTCCCGACGGCTCCGACGGCTGGGACCGGGTCGTGCTGACCCGGGTGCCCGCCGACCTGGTCGGGGCGGTGCTGGGCCACGGCCCCGACGCCTACGTCGAGGAGCCCGAGGACCTGCGCCGCGAGGTCGCGGCCCGGCTGGAGCGGCTGGTCGCGCGCCTGAACGGAGCACTGTGATGAGCACGAACACCGGTGCCAAGGGGCAGGTCGGGCGGCTGCTGACGCTGGTGCCCTACCTCTACTCCCAGCCCGAGGACGTACGCCTCGACAAGGCCGCCGCCGACCTCGGTGTCGAGGAGAAGCAGCTGGTCAAGGACCTGCAGGTGCTCTTCATGTGCGGTCTGCCGGGCGGCTACCCCGACGACCTGATCGACGTCGACATCGACGCGCTGACCGAGCCCGACGGCGACCGGGTCATCCGGATCTCCAACGCCGACTACCTCGACCGGCAGCTGCGGCTGACCCCGATCGAGGCCACCGCCGTGATCGTCGCGCTGCGCGCGCTGCGGGGTGGCGCGGTGAGCGCGGAGACCAAGGAGGTCGTCGACCGCACCCTGGCCAAGCTCGAGCAGGCGGCCGCCGAGGGTGCCGCCGGCAGCGTCGACCCCGGCGAGGAGCCGATCGACACCTCGCTCGTCCAGATCCATGCCGCGATCGCGACCGCGATCGACCAGGGCCGCCAGGTACGCATCGACTACTGGGTCCCGGCACGCGACGAGGAGTCGTCCCGCGTCGTCGACCCGCGTGCGCTGGTCTCGATCCGCGACATCGAGTATCTCGACGCCTGGTGCCACCAGGCCGAGGCGCCGCGCAGCTTCCGCCTCGACCGGATCCGGGGCGCTGAGGTGCTCGACACGCCGATCGTGGTCGCGCCGGAGACCGGCGACGGTGCCGACCTCGACGGCGGGGGCGAGTCGCTGCTGCGTACGGATTCCGGCACCGTCGTGCGGGTGCGACTGGCGCCGGAGGCGCGCTGGGTCGGCGAATACTATGCGGTCCTCGACCCCGCGGAGCTGCCGGGCGGCGGGCTCGAGGTGGGCCTGCGGGTCTATGACCAGCGCTGGCTCACCCGGTTGCTGCTGCGGTTGGCTCCCTATGCTGAAATCGTCGAGACCGAGGACAGCCCCATGGCGCAGACAGACACAGAGTTCACTGAATCGTTTGCCGCGACTGCACGGCAGGCCCTCGGCCTGTACCGTTCGGGCGCGTAGACTTCTGACGTTCCCCCTAGACGTAGATGAGGTAGTTCATGTTCACTCCAATGATCGGTATGCCGCAGGGCGCCGAGTGGCTCATCATCCTGGCGATCGTGATCCTCGTCTTCGGGGCCGCCAAGCTGCCCGAGCTCGCGCGAGGCACCGGCCAGGCGCTGCGCATCTTCAAGACCGAGACCAAGGGTCTGCGCGATGAGGACGAGAAGGCGAAGGGCGAGAAGGCCGAGAAGCCGGCCGAGCTGACCGCCGCCGAGCAGGACCGCATCGCCGAGCTCGACCGTCGTGAGGCCGAGATCAAGGCCGAGCGCGAGCGCCTCTCCGGCAACTGAGGCCCACCTTGTCCATCGCCGGTGTTGTCGCGCTCCTGCGCGGCACCCCCAAGCATCCCATCGGCGACGACGGCCGGATGGCGCTCTCCGACCACCTGCGTGAGCTCCGTGCGCGGGTGATCAAGGCGTCTCTGGCCCTGATCGTCGGTTTCATCGTCTCGCTGTTCTTCTTCGAGCAGCTCTTCGACCTCGTCATGGACCCTTACACCGAGGCCGTCAAGATGATGGACAAGGACAGCGGAGCCGCGTCGCTGAGCTCGGTGAACGGCGCCGCCGGCGGGTTCATGCTCTACCTCAAGCTGTGTGGCCTGGCCGCGTTCATCGGCACCAGCCCGATCTGGCTCTACCAGATCTGGGCGTTCCTGATGCCCGGCCTGCACGCGCACGAGAAGCGGATGTCCCGGATCTTCGTGGCGGTCGCCGGGCCGCTCTTCCTGGTCGGTGTCGTGCTGGGCTACGTCACCTTGCCCAAGGGCCTGGAGATCCTGTTCGCCTTCGTCCCCGACGGCCTGACCAACATCGTCGAGTTCAGCGAATACCTCAGCTTCCTGAGCCGCACGCTCCTGGTCTTCGGCATCGCCTTCGAGATCCCGGTCTTCTGCATCCTGCTCAACCGGATCGGGGTCCTGCCCGGTGCCGCTCTCGGAAAGTACCGAGCCTGGATCATCGTCGGCTCCTTCGTCTTCGCCGCGGTGGCGACGCCGTCGGGTGACCCCTTCACGATGAGCATCATGGCCATCCCGATGGTCCTGCTCTTCGGGATCTCCGAGGTCATCACCCGGTCCCACGACAAGCGCAAGGCGGCCAGACGCGAGGACAGGATCGGGGATCCTGACGTCCCGTCCGTGATCTGACCACTACGATGCGGCAGGTGACGCGCCAGATCGCCCTGCTCGCCAACCCCACCGCCGGCCGCGGCAACGCCGACCAGATCCTCGATGCGGTCACTGCGAGGCTCGCGGCCTCGGGGGCCGTGGTCGAGCACCTGATCGGCGACGACGCCGACCATGCTCTCGAGTTGGCCCGGAAGGCGGCCGCCGACGGCGTCGACACGGTGGTGACCCTCGGCGGAGACGGCATGGTGCACGTCGCGGTCCAGGCGCTGGCCGAGACCGAGGTGAGCCTCGGCGTCGTGCCGCTCGGCACCGGCAACGACTTCGCGCGGGCGCTCGGGATCCCGACCGGCGATCCGCTGGCCGCGGCCGACGTCGTCGTACGCGACCAGCCCCGCCGCATCGACCTCGGGCGTGCCCTGGCGCCGGCCTCGGGCTCCGCTTCCGCCACGCAGACCTGGTTCGCGACGGTGCTGGCCGCCGGGTTCGACGCCGCCGTCAACGAGCGGGCCAACGCGATGCGCTGGCCGCACGGCGACCTCCGCTACACGCTCGCCGCGCTGTCGGTGATCCGCAGCTGGAAGCCGGTGCCCTACCGGCTCGAGATCGACGGCGTCGTGCGCGAGCAGGAGGCGATGCTGCTGGCGATCGCCAACACCGAGTCCTACGGCGGCGGCCTGCGGATCGCGGCGGAGTGCGACCCCGCCGACGGCCTGCTCGACGCCATCCTCATCAAGCCGGTCTCCCGGCTGGAGTTCCTGCGGGTCTTTCCGGGCGTACGTCAGGCCAAGCACCTCACCCACCCGGCCTTCGAGCGCATCCGGGCCCGCCGGATCACCGCCTCGGCCCCCGGCGTGGTCGCCTACAGCGACGGGGAGCGCCTGGGGTCGCTGCCGCTCGAGGTCGAGTGCGTGCCTTCCGCTCTCGGCGTACTGGTGCCGCCGACCGCCTGAGTGTCGGTGTCGCTCGATAGGCTCGGGACCATGGACGCCTCGCCAGCGGAGAAGTACGCCGCTTTCCAGCGTGACAAGGGCTACCCCGTCTTCCGGGACTTTGCCGCGCTCTACGATTTCGGGCTCGACGACTTCCAGGTCGAGGCGTGCAGGGAGATCGAGGACGGCAAGGGCGTCCTGGTCGCCGCGCCGACCGGTTCCGGCAAGACGATCGTCGGCGAGTTCGCCATCCACCTGGCGCTCGCCACCGGCCGCAAGGCGTTCTACACCACGCCGATCAAGGCGCTCTCCAACCAGAAGTACAACGACCTGGTCAAGCGCTACGGCCCCGACAAGGTCGGCCTGCTGACCGGCGACAACGTCGTCAACGGCGAGGCGCCGGTCGTGGTGATGACCACCGAGGTGCTGCGCAACATGCTCTACGCGGGGTCACACACCCTGATGGGGCTCGGGTTCGTGGTCATGGACGAGGTCCACTACCTCGCCGACCGCTCCCGCGGCGCGGTCTGGGAGGAGGTCATCATCCACCTGCCCGAGTCGGTGTCCGTGGTGTCCCTGTCGGCGACCGTGTCCAACGCCGAGGAGTTCGGCGAGTGGCTCACCACCGTCCGGGGCGAGACGACCACGATCATCGAGGAGAAGCGGCCGGTCCCGCTCTACCAGCACGTGATGGCCGGGCGCCGGATCATGGACCTGTTCGCCTCCTCCGACGTCGACGCCGCGGCCGGGTTCGTCAAGGAGGGCGCCCCCGTCAACGGCGAGCTGATGAAGCTGGCGCGCGACGACTGGGCGGCCGGACGGATGACGGACCGGCGTACGCCCAAGGACAGGCGCAAGGGCAACGGCAACCGGCGGGTGGGCAACGGGCGACGCGTCTGGATCCCGAGCCGCGTCGAGGTGATCAACGCACTGCAGCGCGACAACCTGCTGCCCGCGATCAACTTCGTCTTCTCCCGGGTCGGCTGCGACGCCGCGGTGCAGCAGTGCATCCAGGCCAACCTGCGGCTGACCACGCCCGAGGAGCGCGACGAGATCTTCGCCTACGTCGAGGAGGCTTGCGCCGACCTGCCCGACGAGGACCGCCACGTGCTCGGCTACCACGACTGGGTCGACGGGCTCACCCGTGGCGTCGCGGCCCACCACGCCGGCCTCCTGCCGGCGTTCAAGCAGGTCGTCGAGGAGCTGTTCCTGCGCGGCCTGGTGAAGGCCGTCTTCGCCACCGAGACGCTCGCGCTCGGCATCAACATGCCCGCCCGCACGGTGGTCATCGAGAAGCTGTCGAAGTGGAACGGCGAGGCCCACGTCAATCTCTCGCCCGGTGAATACACCCAGCTGGTCGGCCGCGCCGGCCGCCGCGGCCTCGATGTCGAGGGCCACGGTGTCGTGCTCTGGCAGCAGGGGCTCAACCCGCGCGAGCTCGCCGGCCTCGCCTCGACGCGTACGTACCCGCTGCGGTCGAGCTTCAAGCCGTCCTACAACATGGCGGTCAACCTGGTGCACCAGTTCGGCCGGGCGCGCTCGCGCGAGCTGCTGGAGCAGTCCTTCGCGCAGTTCCAGGCCGACAAGGCGGTCGTCGGACTGGCCCGCCAGGTGCGCAAGGCCGAGGATGCCCTGGAGGGCTACCAGGAGGCGGCGACCTGCGACCGCGGCGACTTCATGGAGTACGCCGGGATCCGCCGCAAGATCTCCGACATCGAGAAGTCCTCCTCCCGGGAGCGGCGCGCCGACCGTCGCGAGGAGATCATCGAGTCGCTCTCCAAGCTGAAGATCGGTGACGTGATCGACGTGCCGACGGGCAAGTTCGCCGGCTATGCCGTCATCGTCGACCCGGGGTTCGACCCCGACGGGCCGCGCCCCTACGTGGTCACCCAGGACCGGCAGGCCCGCCGCCTGGCGATGATGGACTTCAACGTGCCGATCGCCGCCCAGACCCGGCTGCGGGTGCCGAAGTCGTTCAACGGCCGCAACCCGCAGATGCGCCGCGACATGGCCTCCCGGCTGCGGGAGAAGACCCGCGACCTGCGTCCGGTGCCCTACGAGGCCTCGCCGACCGCCCGCAAGGAGCGCAAGAGCTCGGTGGAGACCCAGATCTCCGAGCTGCGCCGCGAGCTGAAGATGCATCCCTGCCACGACTGCCCCGACCGCGAGGACCACGCCCGCTGGGCCGAGCGCTGGTTCAAGCTGTCGCGCGACACCGACACGCTGCGGCGCCGGGTGGAGGCGCGCACCAACACGGTCGCGCGCACCTTCGACCGGGTCTGCGACGTACTCGTCGCGCTCGACTACCTCGAGGGCGAGACCGTCACCGAGCGTGGCACCCACCTGATGCGGCTCTACTCCGAGATGGACCTGGTCGCCGCCGAGGCGCTCCGCGAGGGCCTGTGGGACGACCTGACCCCCTCCGAGCTCGCCGCCGCCCTCTCGGTGCTGGTCTACGAGGCCCGCCGCGCCGACGACGCCTCCCCGCCCCGCCTCCCCGGCGGCCGGGTCAAGGACGTCATCGCCGAGACCGTACGCCTCTGGGGCCAGCTCGACGCCCTCGAGCGCGACCACAAGCTCGACTTCCTCCGCCAGCCCGACCTGGGCTTCGCCTGGGCCGCCTACCGCTGGGCCGAGGGCGACGAGCTCGACGACGTGCTCGGTGAGGTCGAGCTCGCCGCCGGCGACTTCGTCCGCTGGGTCAAGCAGCTCATCGATCTCTGCGGCCAGGTCGCCGACGCGGCCGGCGACGTCCCGCTGCGGCGTACGGCCCGGCAGACCATGGATCTGCTCAAGCGGGGTCGTGGCGTACTCCTCGGTGGTCGAGTAGGAGGAGCCGCTCAGCGGCGTCTCAGCCCGGTGAAATACGATGGAGCGGTGGACGTGACTCCCTACGATGCCTTGCTGTTCGTCTCTTTCGGGGGGCCGGAGAAGACCGAGGACGTGGTGCCGTTCCTGGAGAACGTGACCCGGGGGCGGGGGATCCCGCGGGAGCGGCTGGTCGAGGTCGGGCAGCACTACTTCGACCGCGGCGGGAAGTCGCCGATCAACGACCAGAACCGGGCCTTCCTGGCTGCGTTGCGCAGCGACCTGGCCGAGCACGGGATCGATCTGCCGGTCTACTGGGGCAACCGCAACTGGGACCCCTACCTGAGCGACACGGTCGCCCAGATGCGGGCCGACGGGATCAGGCGGGCCGCGGTCTTCGCGACCAGCGCGTACTCCTCGTACTCCTCGTGCCGGCAGTACCGCGAGAACCTCTTCGAGGCGTGCGACACGACCGGTGGCGTCGAGAGCGCCCCGGTGCTGGACAAGCTGCGGCGCTACTACAACCACCCGGGCTTCGTGGCCCCGGTCGTCGACGGCGTGATCGCCTCGATCGAGGACCTTCCCGAGGCGGAGCGCGACGGTGCGCGGATCCTGTTCGTGACCCACTCGATCCCGACCTCGATGAACGACAACGCCGGCCCCGACGGCAACGCGTACGTCGCCCAGCACCTCGACGTCGCCGCGGTGATCGCCGAGCAGGTGGCCGAGAGGCGCGGGGTCACCCACGAGTGGGACCTCGTCTACTGCAGCCGCTCCGGCGCCCCGCACATCCCGTGGCTCGAGCCGGACGTGAACGATCACCTCGAGGAACTGGCGGGCAAGGACGTCAGAGCCGTGGTGATGTGCCCGGTCGGCTTCGTCTCCGACCACATGGAGGTCGTCTACGACCTCGACACCGAGGCCCTGGCGACCGCGGAGAAGCTCGGGATCCACGCACGACGCAGCCCGACGGCGGGGGAGGACCCGCGCTTCGTGGCCGCCGTACGCGACCTGCTCCTCGAGCGCGCCGCCGTGGAGCGCGGAGAGGCCCCTGAGCGGCCGACGGTCGGTGACCTGGGGCCCGGCCCCGACCGCTGCCCCGCGGGCTGCTGCTTCAACCAGCGTTCCCAGCTGCCGACTCTCTCCGGAGAGGACTCGCCCCAGTACTCGGGGTGATCACCGGCGGCATAGGGTCGGCTCCATGACAGACCACCCAGCGTCGGCCCCGCCCGCCCCCAAGTCCGGAGACCTGCTCGCGCTCGCCGTGGCGACCGCCCGCGCGGCCGCCGATCTCGTCCGCGAGCGGTCGGCCGGCGTCGTCGAGGTGGCGGCCACCAAGTCCACCGCGACCGACGTCGTCACCGAGGCCGACCGGGACACCGAGGCGCTGATCCGACAGCTGATCACCCGGGAGCGTCCCGAGGACGCCTTCTTCGGTGAGGAGGGCGAGGAGACGACGGGCACCAGCGGCGTCCGCTGGATCGTCGACCCGATCGACGGCACCGTGAACTTCCTCTACGGCCTGCCGCGCTACGCCGTCTCGATCGCCGCCGAGTATGCCGGTGAGGTCGTCGCCGGAGCGGTCATCGACGTGCCCGCCGGCACCCTCTACGCCGCCTTCCGGCAGCCCGACGGGTCGGTCGCCGCCGTCAGGGACGGCGAGCCCATCGCGGTGCGCCCGCCGACCGAGCTCGCCCAGCGGCTCATCGCGACCGGCTTCTCCTATGACGCCGGTCTGCGCCGGGTCCAGGCCGAAGCGCTGGTCCGGCTGCTCCCGGTCGTGCGTGACGTTCGTCGCATCGGCTCGGCGGCCCTGGATATCTGCGGTGTCGCGGAGGGGACCCTCGACGGCTACCTCGAGGAGGGGCTGCACCTGTGGGACCACGCGGCGGCCGGTCTGGTGGCCGAGGCGGCCGGTGCGCGATGGGAGGCGACGACCGGCATCGGCGGTCGCCGGTTCGTCATCGTCGCGCCCGCCCACGGCTACGACGAACTGCGGAAAGCGGCTGTTCAGGCCGGTTTTCTGCCAGTTGACTCGCTCCCGGGTGTCGTACCCGACTGAAAGCCGCCGGTTGATGTAGATCTATGACCGGCCGACGGCCGGGACGGTCCCGGAGTCCCGTCGGCCAGCCGCGTTCACCCACCCGAAACTCGCTGCTCATCCATACCCGTGATAGGGAATACCGCCAGATGACAGAACGTTTCGGCGACGCGGATCCGGTTGAGTGTGCGAAATGCACGTGAATAGTGCACAATCACGGGCCGTGCCGCTGCCCTCGGGGGCGCGCGGGGGGACTGAAGATGAGTGAGAAGGGGAGTGGCGCATATGGCGACGGACTACGACGCACCGCGTAAAAATGAAGAAGACCAGTCCGAGGAGAGCATCGAAGAGCTCAAGGCTCGTCGTCATGACAAGAACTCGGGCAAGGTTGACGAGGACGAGGCCGAGGCGGCCGAGTCGTTCGAGCTCCCGGGAGCCGACCTCAGCCATGAGGAGCTCGCGGTCGAGGTCAAGCCGAAGCAGGAGGACGAGTTCACCTGTATGAGCTGCTTCCTGGTCCACCACCGCAGCCAGCTGGCTGACGAGAAGAAGATGATTTGCTTTGACTGCGCGTAAGCGCAGTCAAAAACGCCGAGTCGGCGCGTTTGTATGGCTTGCGCTAGCAAGCGCTTTGTACAAACGCGCCGACTCGGCGAAAACCCGGCGCAAGCCAGGTTGAGAAGAAGAAGGCCGCACGGATCCCGTACGGCCTTCTTGCTTTTCTCAGGCGATCAGCGTTCGTCCTTCTCCAGCTGCTTCGGCAACCGACCGACCGACTTCACGTAGTAGTTGGCCGCACGACGCTGGGCGAACATCCGCGCGAGCGCGACGGTGGCCCCGGTCGCGGCCGACCAGAGCACGGCCTCCACGAGGCGTACGTCGGGGTCGGCGGGGTTGGCCGGTGGTTTGCGTCCGGTGGACGCCTTCCAGCCGGAGGAGAGGACCTTGTTGGTGACCTTGGCGGCCCCGATTCCGCTGACGAGGGCCATGATCGCCCAGACCTTGTCGCCCTTCGCTCCAGAATCAGACCCAGCCTTTGTGGACTTGGACATGCATCGAGCCTAGGCCATCGGCTCGAGGATGCCCCTCAGAGACTCGCTCGGAGCGCGTTGACCGTCTTGGCGAGCGCCACCGGGTGCCGGGTGAAGAGCAGCCAGTAGGGCGTCGGGTCGGCCGGGTCGTCGATGGCGACCCGGACCGCGCGCTTGAGGTAGGGACGAAGGAGCAGGTACGCCCGGGCGTCGGCGTCACGCCCCGCCAGGTGGTGTGCCTCGGTCTCGTCGAGAGCGATCGCCTCGCCGAGGTAGCGAGCCTCGATCCGGGCGGGGCCGGCGCGCAGGATGCCGTCGGAGATCGTGATCCTGGCGTTGCCGTAGACGATCATCGCCAGCGCGAACAGGCTGACGGTCGCCGCGGTGATGCCCCAGGCGAGCGCGGCCGGAACCCAGAGAATGACGGCGATCCACAGGGTCGCCAGGAACATGACGCCCTGGACCCACCACCTCAGCGGCACGGTCAGTCGCTCGTCGTACGCCGGGGTGCTCACGATTCGTGAGTTTTTCACGCCGGTCAAGGGAGTCACGAATCGGGCGAGGCTCGAAGCATCTAAGGTGCGGGTTGTGTCTGATCTCGAAGTAGCCCTGGTGCGTCTCGACGCGGAGCTGCCGCCCCCTGCGTACGCCCACCCGGGAGATGCCGGTGCCGACCTGCGCACGACCGTCGACGTGACCCTGAAGCCGGGGGAGCGCGCCCTGGTGCCGACCGGCATCGCGATGGCCCTGCCTCAGGGTTACGTCGGCCTGGTCCACCCCCGCTCCGGGCTGGCCGCCAAGCACGGCCTCTCCATCGTCAACGCCCCCGGCACGGTCGACGCCGGCTACCGCGGTGAGGTGAAGGTAGCGCTGATCAACCTCGACCCCGTCGAGGCCATCGAGCTGCGCCGCGGCGACCGCATCGCCCAGCTGGTGATCCAGCGGGTCGAGCAGGCCCGTTTCGTGGAGGTCTCCGAATTGCCGGAGTCGGTCCGTGGCGCGGGGGGATACGGTTCTACAGGGGGCTTCTCCGACCGCTGAGGGATCAGTGTTAGATAAGTCTCCTCTCAAGTCTCACCGCAACCTGAAAGCAGATGGTCGTGAAGTTCCGTCGCAAGTCCACGCCCTCCCACCGGGGAGAGCCGTCTGCATCCGTCGGCGATCGGCCCGTGGCCGACGAGCGGCCGGTGCCGGCCGCTCCCGAGATCGGGCCGTTCGACATCGACTCGGCCCCCGACGGTCTGATCACCGGTGACTGGGTCGACCTCGGCTCGATGATGCTCGCCCCGGCGCCCGGCAAGGAGCTGCGTCTCCAGGTCGACGAGAAGTCCGGCCAGATCGCGGCCGTGATGCTGACCGCCGAGGACGGCGCCATGGAGCTGCGCGCCTTCGCCGCTCCCCGAAACGGCGACCTGTGGACCGAGTCGCTGCCGATGCTGCGCGACGACGTCCAGCAGCGTGGTGGAGCCACCGCTGACCTGCAGGGTCCGTGGGGCACCGAGCTGATCACCCAGATGAAGGTGAAGCTGCCCGACGGCCAGCCGGCGGTCCAGCAGACCCGCATCATCGGCGTCAACGGCCCGCGCTGGATGCTCCGCGCCACCATGCTCGGCCGCCCGGCGATGGAGCCGACCGCCGGCAAGGAGTGGGAGAAGCTCCTGGAGCAGGTCGTGGTGCGCCGTGGCGTCGAGGCCAAGCCGAAGGGCGAGGCGCTCGAGGTCAAGCTGCCGCCCAACGCACGCCGCGTCGAGAAGTGAGCACCTAGCGATGTCCAAGGGACGGCTGCGCGCCAAGCTCAGCGAGTGGGCCAACACCGCCTCGATCGACGCGAGCGAGATCCGGGCCGCCTACGTCGCCAAGGATGTCGCCTCCATCTCCGACGCGCCGGACCGTGAGCCGGTGCGGTTGCGGGGGACGTTGCGTACGATCACGCTGCGGCCCCGCGGTGGTGTCCCGGCGCTGGAGGCCGAGCTGTTCGACGGGTCCGGCACCTTGACGATCATCTGGCTGGGTCGCCGGCACATCGCCGGGATCAGCCCGGGCCGGTCGCTGCAGGTGCAGGGCCGGATCGGCCGCACCGATGGCCAGCGCATCATGTTCAATCCACGCTACGAGCTGATTCCGGACCCCAACGAGTGAGCCAACCACACGTGAGCCCCGCCTCTGAGACGCCCGCCGACGGCGAGGGCGACCAGCACCACGACCACAACCATCCGACGGTCGACACCGTCGAGGCGGTCGTACGCCGCCAGATGTCGGCCGGGCTGGGCGGTGTGCGCGGGATGCTCGAGGCCGGTGTGCCCGGCCTCGTCTTCACCATCGCCTGGCTGGTCGTCAAGGACCTCAAGGTCGCGCTGATCGCCTCGGCGGCGACTGCGGCGGTCTTCTTGGTGGTCCGGCTGGTGCAGCGCTCGAGCCTGCAGTACGTCGGCAACGCCATCTTCGGCATCCTCATCGGCTTCGCCGTGGTGCGGCTGGCCCAGTCGATGGGCGGCACGGCCGAGGAGCAGGCGCTCGCCTACTTCCTGCCCGGCATCCTGATCAGCATCGGCTACACCGTCGTGGTGGGCGGCCTGTGCCTGATCGGGTGGCCGATCTTCGGCTTCTTCATCGGCGTCGCCAGCGGCGACCCGCTCGAGTGGCACCAGGACAAGCAGATCGTGAAGCTGTGTACGCGGCTGACCTGGCTCTTCCTGGCTCCCGGCGCGATCGGCGCGGCCATCCAGGGCCCGATCTGGTTCCTGGCCTGGAGCGGCGCGATCGACCGCGACTGGGCGATCCTCGCCCTCGGCATCCTCCGCACCGGCCTCGGCTGGGCGCTGCGGATCGCCTGCTACGGCACCATGATCTGGCTCCTCGCGCGCAACCACACCCCGGTGCAGCAGGCGAAGTGACCACCGGGCTCTGAGAGCCCCTTCTCGGGATACGGTGCTGCGGGTGGAACTGCGAGTGGTGAGGCCGACGCGCGGAAGCGTGTGGCTCGCCCTGCTCGCCACGGTCGAGATCCTGACCGGCGCGACCCTGGCCCACCTCGCCGCCGGCGGCACCCTGCCAAGCGCAGGCTGGCTGGCCGCGGCGGCTCTCGCCGTCTTCGGTGCCGGCGTCGTGGTGCTGCAGCGGCGGGTCGGACTCCTCGGCGGCGCGCTCCTCGCCGGACTGTCCCAGCTGGGTCTCCACGAGGTCTTCACCGCGCTCTCCGCGGCCCCCGGCGCCGGGCACCAGCACGCGGTCGGCACCTCGCTCGGCACCGGCGACGGCGCCGCGATGCTGCTGGCCCACGCCAGTGCCGCGGTGCTCTGCGTGGTCGTCTGGGTGCTGCACCGCAGAGCCCTCGCCGTTGCCGTACGCAGCCTCCCGATGCCCCGGGCCACGCCAGCCGGTCGCCTGCTCGCCGAGACCGGCGAGCTGGTCCCGCGACCGGCCCTGTGGGCCGATGTCTCTCCGCGAAGGGGACCGCCGAGGCCGGCCGGCCTCTGAGATCCCTCTGCGAGCACCACCGGGCGGGTCCCGGTGGCTGTCTTGCGTACCCCGAAATCGCGAGAAGAGACACCTCGAATGACCGTTCCCACCCATCTCCGGACCGCACCACCGACCGAGCCAGAGACCACCGACCCGGGCCGCCGGCCCGGCTGGTGGCCGATGCTCCGACCGCTCGTGCTGCGGCTGCACTTCTACGCGGGCGTGCTGGTCGCCCCGTTCATCCTGGTCGCCACGGTGACCGGGCTGCTCTACACGATCGCCCCGCAGGTCGAGCAGATCGCCTACCGCGAGCTGACCCACGTCACCCCGGCCGGCGAACCGGTCCCGCTCGCCGAGCAGGTCGCCGCCGCTCGGGCCGCCCACCCCGACGGCACCGTGATCCGGGTCGACGTCCCGGAGGCGGCCGACCGCAGCACCCGGGTCGTCTTCACCGACGAGACCGTCCCGGCCGACTACGCCATGTCCGTGTTCGTGAACCCCTACACCGGCCAGGTCCAGGGCCAGGTACGCAGCTACGGGCAGTGGCTCGGCTTCCGGGCCTGGCTCGACGAGCTCCACCGCAACCTGCACCTGGGTGCCGTCGGGCGTCAATACAGCGAGCTCGCGGCCAGCTGGCTGTGGGTGGTCGCCCTGGGCGGTCTGATGCTGTGGCTCGGGCGGTGGCGCCGTGACCGGCAGGACCGGCGGATCCGGCGGATGCTGGCGCCCGATCTCAGGGCCACCGGGCGTTCCCGGGTGATGTCGTGGCACGCCGTCGTCGGGGTGTGGCTCCTGCTGGGTGTGCTGGCGCTGTCCGTCTCCGGGCTGACCTGGTCACGCTTCGCCGGTGCGAACATCGGCGAGGTGCGTACGGCGCTGTCGTGGACCGAGCCCACGCCGGCCACGTCGCTGCACGGCGGTGGGACGGCCGCCGAGCACGCCCACCACGGCTCGTCGGCCGCCACGACGGACGATCCGGACGCGGTCTTCTCCGCAGGGGCGGGCATCGACGGCGTACTCGCGACCGCGCGGGACGCCGGTCTGGGAGACCCCCTCTATCTGGTGCCTCCGGCCGACTCGAGCAGCGCCTGGACCGCGGCCGAGAACAAGCGTGACTGGCCCACCCGCTACGACGCCATCAGCGTCGATCCGGCGAGCGGTGAGCTGCTGGACCGGGTCGACTTCGCCGACTGGCCGCTGATGGCCAAGCTGACCGACTGGGTGATCGGCGCGCACATGGGGATCCTGTTCGGCGTCGTCAACCAGCTGGCGCTGGCGGCGCTCGCGATCGGCCTGATCGCGGCGACGCTGCTCGGCTACCGGATGTGGTGGCTGCGGCGCCCCCGCGGTGCACGCGGCCTGCGGTTCGGCCGACCTGTGCCGCGGGGTGCCTGGCGGCTTCTGCCGTGGCCGGTGATGGTGGCCGTCGTCGTGGTCACCGTGGTGGTCGGGTGGTTCGTGCCGATGCTGGGGGTGACGCTCGTCGGGTTCCTCGTGGTCGACGCCGCGATCGGCGCGGTGCGCGGCCGCGGCTGAACCGCTCTGGGTCAGGCGGCGCAGGCGGCGCAGAGACCGAAGATCTCCACGGTGTGGTTGACGTCGGTGAAGCCGTTCTGCGCCGCCACCTTGTCGGCCCACGTCTCCACGGCCGGCCCCTCGATCTCCACGGCCTTGCCGCAGCTGCGGCAGACCAGGTGGTGGTGATGGGTCGTGGAGGCGTCGCCACACAGCCGGTAGGTGGACTCGCCGTCGGGCTTGTGGATCACATCGGCGAGGCCGTCGTCGACGAAGATCTGCAGGTGGCGGTAGACCGTGGAGAGGCCGATCTTCTCGCCGTTGGCTCGCAGCGTGGCGTAGACGTCCTGAGCGCTGCGGAAGGTGTCCTCGGCGGCGAGAGCCTCCTTCACCGCGGCGCCCTGGTTGGTTGCGCGCCGCTTGACCTGCTGGGTTGCTGCCATGAGCGACATGTTAGTCGGTAGCGGTATGGATTCCGTGGCCGGTGCGGCGCGAGAACACGGTGTGTCATAATGGGAACGATTCCGAATAAGACGAAAGGCTGCCATGTCACGCACGTGTCAGGTCACCGGTGCCCGCCCGGGCTTCGGCAACAACCGCCCCTGGTCCAAGAAGGCGACCCGGCGACGCTGGGAGGTGAACCTGCAGAGGAAGACCTACTACGTCCCCACCCTGGGCCGGAAGGTCACCCTGCGGCTCAGCACCAACGCGATCAAGCAGATCGACGTACGCGGCATCGACGCCGTCGTCGCCGAGATGCGCGCCCGGGGGGAGAGGCTCTGATGGCCAAGAAGTCGAAGATCGCGGCCGAGGCCAAGCGCCGCGAGATCGTGGAGAGGTACGCCGAGCGCCGGGCCGCGCTCAAGGAGGAGATCCGTGCTGCCGAGCCGGGCTCGGCCGAGCAGGCCGAGGCGGTCCGTGCCCTGTCCCGCCTGCCGCGCGACTCCTCGCCCGTACGCCTGCGCAACCGTGACCAGGTCGACGGCCGGCCGCGGGGCTATCTGCGCAAGGCCGGGGTGTCCCGGATCAGGTTCCGCGAGCTCGCGCACCAGGGACATCTGCCCGGGATCACCAAGTCCAGCTGGTGAGTTCCTAACGAGAACCATTCCGGGTCGGCGAGGCGCAACCCGGCCGTCGTCCGGCTGTGCTAAAAACACCGCCCATGAGCACGAAGACCCCCGAGCGGGACACGACCGCCGACAAGCCCGGGTTCAGGCTGGGGCAGACCGAGGTCGTCGCGGTCGTCCTGCTGGTCATCCTGCTCTCCCAGCGGTGGCTGCTGCCGCTGCTGGACCACGACCTGTTCAACACCTGGGGCACGATCTTCGTCGCCATCGTGGTGCAGTCGGCGCCGTTCCTGCTCGGTGGCGTGCTGCTCAGCGCCGTCATCTCGACGTTCCTCTCCGAGAAGGCGCTGAGCAGGATCGTGCCCAAGCGCCCGGCGCTCGGTGTCCCGGTCGCCGGCCTGGCCGGGATCGGGCTGCCGGGTTGCGAGTGCGCCGCGGTGCCGGTGACCAACTCGCTGATCCGCCGCGGCGTCACTCCCGCGGTCGCGCTGACGTTCCTGCTGGCCGCGCCGGCGGTCAACCCGGCCGTGCTCGTCTCGACCGCGGTCGCCTTCCCGGGCCAGCCGATGATGGTGCTGGCCCGGTTCCTGGCCTCGCTGATCACCGCGGTGGGGGTCGGTTGGATCATGCTCGCCCGCGGCAAGCTGCTGCTCGAGCGGCTGACCGACCTGGGGCGTGACGAGCACGCCCACGAGAGGTCCTTCCTCGGCAACGTCAGCCACGACTTCCTGCACGCCTCCGGCTTCCTGGTGCTGGGGGCCATGCTGGCCGCGGCGGTCAACACCTTCGTACCCCGCTCGGTGGTCAACACCGTCGCGGGCCAGGCCGTGCTGGGGATCGCGACGCTGGCGCTGTTTGCGTTCATCGTGGCGCTCTGCTCGGAGTCCGACGCGTTCGTGGCGGCCTCGTTCACCGCCTTCTCCGACACCGCGAGGCTGGTCTTCCTCGTGGTCGGCCCGGCGATGGACATCAAGCTCGCCTCCATGGAGGCCGGCCAGTTCGGCATGGGCTTCGCCCTGCGCTTCGTCCCCTTGGTGATCATCACGGCGGTCGCCTCCGCCGTCGGCGTCGGATGGTGGCTGCTGTGAGCGAGCGCCAGCGAGTGAACCAGTCGATCAACGCGCGGCCGCGTCCGTACCATGGCGCTCGCGCAACGGAGGTGGCCGCGTGACTCGTACGACCCAGGCTCTGGTGGTCGGCTTCCTCGGTGCCGTCCTGCTGCGGCTCTCGCTCGGCGACGGCTATCTGAGGTACGTCACCAGCTGGATGAAGTGGCCCCTGGTCGCCACCGGCGTGGTGCTGCTCGGGCTGACCGTGTGGATGCTGCTGCGTCCGGCGCCCGCGGAGGACGGCGACGACCATGACGACCACGGCCACAAGGTGCCGGCGATGACCTGGCTGGCGATCGTGCCAGGCGTGATCGTCTTCGTGGCCAGCCCGCCGTCCCTGGGCGCCTACCTGGCCGAGCGGCGTGCCGACGACCCGGTCGCGGCCGCTCCCGACGCGAAGATCCTGCCGCTGCCCGCCTCGGACGGGCCGGTCGACGTCGAGGTCGCCGAGTTCATGTGGCGTGCCGGCGTCGAGGACGGCTCGACGATCAAGGACCGCGACGTACGCCTGACCGGCTTCGTCAGCACCGACGACAACGGCAACTGGTACGTCACCCGCATCGCCATCGCCTGCTGTGCTGCCGACGCGACCGCCTCCCGGGTGCGGGTGGAGGACTACGACGACGCTCCCGAGCGCGACTCCTGGGTCGCGGTCACCGGCCGCTGGGTCGAGGGCACCGCTCCGGGCGGCAAGTCGGAGACGGCCATCGAGGCGTCCTCCGTCGAGCCGCGCGAGGCGCCGGCCAACACCTATCAGTGAGCGACGATGGGTGATCCGAGACGCTCCGGCAACCCTGCCCGGCGGGCCGCGGCGCAGCGGGAGACGACCTGGCTCGACCGCCTCCCGCACCCGCCACGCGCGCTCATCGTCGGTGCGCTGATCGCGGTCGCGATCGGCGTCGTCGTGCTCACCCGGGACCTCGGTGGTTCCGAGGATCCGGCGGCCGCTCCGCGCGGGGCCGAATCGTCCGCCGCCGCGGTCCCCGCGGGGCCGGTGGCGTCCCTGGAGGAGTTCTGTGGCGCCGTACAGACCATGGCGAACGCCCACGCGACCCAGATGTCCACCCCGAACGACGGGAACGAGACGGCGCTGGGTCTGGCAGCGACAGGGCTGCAGTCGATGGGCGTCCCGGAAGGTACGCCGGCAGCTGCTGTCGAAGGCGTGCGGATGATGATCGAGGACGCCCTGCGCACCGGCCGCGGCCAGGACCCGCTCGAGCGCAGCGACGCCCAGAACCTGGCCTACGAGCGGCTCGGCGAGTTCCTCACCGAGAGCTGCGGCGCGAGGGACTAGGGATACCCGGTCGACCGGGTATCCCTGGACCTGTCGGGTGTTTCAGTGCCCGTCAAGTCCAAGTTTTCCCGGTCAACCGGGTATCCATGGGACTGCTGTGACGAGCCACCGTCACGGCCTCCGCCGGTGGAGCAGCACGACCGAGTCCTCGAGGGTGGCCGGCTCGCCGGACGGGGCGGTCACGGCCCGGTGGCGGTGCTCGAGGACGACGGTCTCCCAGGCGTCCTCGGGCAGGTCGAGCGCCTCGAGCTCCTCCTTGGCGTCGAGGAAGCGGTGCACGTGGGCGGAAGGGTCGGCCCACGGCGGCGCCGCGGCGTGCGAGGTGATGAGCAGGTGGCCACCCGGGTTCACCATCTCGGCCGCGCGGCGCAGGATGTCGGTGCGGGGCAGCTCGACGGGGGAGTGGAAGAAGCTCGCGGTGACCAGGTCGTAGCCCTCACCGAGGTCGGTCAGCGAGGAGAGGTCGGAGACGATGAACCGGGCCTGCTCCTCGGCGAGACCGGCGGCCGCGGCGGCCTCCCGACCACGTGCGACGGCGTTCTCGGAGATGTCGATGCCGGTGGCTCGCCAGCCCTGATGCGCCAGCCAGATGACGTCGGCGCCCTCGCCGGAACCCAGGTCGAGGGCCGTCCCGGGCTCGAGGCCGGCGGCGATGTCGCCGAGCACGGCGTTGACCTTGCCGGACCAGATCCGGTCGCTGCCGGCGTACTTGTCCTGCCAGAAGTCCACCGCAGTCGGCCCGGCCACGGCACGGTCGAAGTCGTCGGTGACCAGGGTCATGTTCACGACGATGCCGGCCATGGTGCCGGCGCTCATGCTGATCGGGACGTTGGCCATCGGGTTGGAGACATTGCCGACCGCCCAGATCCGGTCGCTGCTGGTCTTGCCGGTCGCGTCGACGGCGAGGAAGCTGCCGACCGGGGTGTCGGTGCGCTCGAGGCCGAGGTGGGTCAGGAAGTCGTCGTGCGGGCGCAGGGTGCCGGCGGTGAAGAGGGCGCCGACCTCGGTGGTCGACCCGTCGGCGGTACGCACCGCGGTGACCTGGTCGCCCTCGCCGAGCACCTCGACGACCGGAGCCGGGACGAGCGTGATCCCGCGTGCCTGCAGCCGCTGCTCGTCGGCCTCCTCGAGCTCGCCGAGCCCGGCGGTGAACACGACGACGTCGTCGCTCCACTGCCGGATCAGCTGCGCCTGGTGCATCCCGAGCGGTGAGGTGGTCAGGACGCCGAGGCGCCGGTCGCGCACCTCCCAGCCGTGGCAGTAGGGGCAGTGCAGCACGGTCGCGCCCCAGCGCTCGGCCAGGCCGGGGATGTCGGGGAGGTCGTCGGTGACGCCCGTCGCGACGATCGCGACGCGGGCGGTGAGCCGCTCGCCGTCCTCGAGGAGCACGCTCACGCCGTCGTCGGTCTCGTCGAGGCGGGCGACGCGGCCCGGCCGGATCCCCACGTCGTACGCCGCCAGCTCCTCGCGCCCCGTGCGCAGCAGCTCGGCGGGGTCGATGCCCTCGTGGCCGAGGACGCCGTGCATGTGGGTCGTGAAGCGGTTGCGGGGGAGGCCGGAGTCGATCACCAGCGTCCGGCGGCGGGAGCGGCCCAGCATGAGGGCCGCGGAGAGTCCGGCGGCACCGCCGCCGATGACGATGACGTCAAGGTGTTCTGGGTGTGTGTTCATGTCATCCAGTTCAGTGGCACAATGAAAGAACGGCAAGGGTTCTTGCTGAATTGGCAAATGCGAGGTGGAGCACATGATCGACGAGCTCAAGCAGGTCGGCCCACGGATCAGGGCGATCCGGCACAGCAGGGGATGGACTCTGGAGCAGCTGGCCGCGATGGCCGAGATGTCGCCGAGCACCCTGTCGCGACTCGAGTCGGGCAAGCGGCAGGCGAGCCTGGAGCTGCTGATCCCGCTGACCCGCCACCTCGGCGTCGGCCTCGACAGCCTGGTGACGCCGTCGGTCCCGGACCCGCGGGTGCGCCGGCCGGTGATCCGCCGCGACGGCATGGAGATCGCGCCGCTGACTCCCGAAGGGTCGCCGGTGAGCACCTTCAAGATCACCTACGAGCCGGTGACCGAGGTGCCGGAGCCGCGCGTCCACGACGGCTACGAGTGGCTCTACGTCCTCTCCGGCAAGCTGCGGCTCCTGCTGGGCGATCGTGACCTGGTCCTCACCCGTGGCGAGGCCGCCGAGTTCGACACCCGGGTGCCGCACGCGATGTTCGCCACCGGGTCGCGCCCGGCGCAGGTGCTGAGCATCTTCAACAGCGACGGCGTACGCATGCACACCCACACCGCCGAGGAGTGAGTCCCGCCTCGATGTGAGCCGGCGACCTCCAGGGTGTAAGATGAGAATCGTTATCATTAACCACAGCGGGAGGTCCCCATGAAGCAAGGCATCCACCCCGTCTCCGGGCCGGTCGTCTTCCGCGACCGCTCGGCGGACAAGCTCTTTCTGATGCGGTCGACGCTCGTCGAGCGTCTCGCCGACGACCACGAGCGGGTCACCTGGGAGAACGGGGAGACCTATCCGGTCGTCGACGTCGACGTCTCCAGCGCCAGCCACCCGTTCTGGACCGGCCGCGGCCGCGTGGTCGACACCGAGGGACGGGTCGAGCGGTTCAAGCGCCGCTACGGGCGCGGCTGATGGGCGCGCCGCTGAACCTCTCCCGACCCAAGGTTCCGGTGATCCTGGTGAGCGGGGTCGAGGAGGGCGCGATGCTCTCGGCGACCATCTCGCTCCAGTTCGGTCTCCCCGACGCGGTCACGGTCCGCCACGTCATCGACCCCGCGCGCCAGCTCCTCACCCGCGTCGTCAGCGACGTCACCGGCGTGATCGAGCACGAGGAGATCGACCTCGCCCACGCCTGCGTCGCCTGCGCGATCCGCGAGGACATCGTGCCGACGCTCGAGCGGCTCGCCGCCCAGGGTCGCTGGGGGAGCATCGTGGCCTGTCTGCCGGTCGCCGCCGAGGCGGTCCAGGTCTGCCGGGTGCTGGCCTGGGCGCCGCGGATGGCGCCGCACATCGGCATCTCCGCCGTGGTGGCGGCGCTCGAGGGGGCCGCGGTCGCCGAGGATCTGCTCGGTCCCGACCTCCTCGACGAGCGCGGCCTGGCCACCTCCGAGGACGACCGCCGCGGCGTCGCCGAGGTCGCCAGCGCGATCGTGGAGTACGCCGACGTCGTCTGCCTCACCCAGGCCCCCGAGCCCGAGGAGGAGTCGCTGGTCGCGACCCTCGCCCGGCCGCGTACGCCGGTGGTGACCGATCCCTCGCTCCTGGACGCCGCGGGTCTGGTCGCCGGTGTGCACCGCCACCACGCGGTGGAGGCCTGGGTCGCGGAGGTACGCCGCAACCCGCTGCCGCCGCTGCCCGAGGGCGGAGCCTGGCGGCTCGACCTGCGCTCGGAGCGCCCGATCCACCCGGTCCGCTTCCAGGAGGAGCTGGAGATCCTGGGTGGCGGCCCGCGCCGCTCGCGCGGCTGCTTCTGGGTGCCGACCCGGCCCGACGACATCTGCGTCTGGGACGGGGCCGGCGGCCAGGCGAGCGTGGGCTCCACCCAGAAGTGGGGCCGCACCGACCGGCTCACCCGGATCGTCGTGGTCGGCATCGACGACGAGGCCGACCAGATCTCGGCCGCCTTCGAGCGCGCCCTGCTCACCGACCAGGAGATCGCCCAGCGCGGTCAGATCTGGGAGGAGTCCTGGGACGGGCTCGAGGACTGGCTCGGCCCCATCGGCCGCGCCGCCTGACCCGAATCCGCATCAACCACCGAAGGAGGCCGTCATGGCCGTACCCAAGCGCAAGATGTCGCGCAGCAACACCCGCCACCGCCGCTCGAGCTGGAAGGCGACCCCGGTCGCGCTCGTGCCCGTGACGGTCGACGGGCAGACCTACGGCGTACCCCGCCGACTGGTCCGCGCGGTCCAGCGTGGCTACGTCGACCCCGCCGAGCTCGGCTGAGAGGAAGCACCAGATGCCCAGACGACCACCGTCTCCCGTCCGCAAGCGGCGCAAGCCGCTGCTGGCTCCTGACGTGACCTACGTCGACTACAAGGACGTGCAGCTGCTGCGTACGTTCATCTCCGACCGGGGCAAGATCCGCTCCCGCCGCGTCACCGGAATCACCCCGCAGCAGCAGCGCGCCGTCACCAAGGCGATCAAGAACGCCCGCGAGGTCGCGCTGCTGCCCTACACGAGCACGAAGGGATAGCCCCCATGAAGGTCGTCAACTCCATCCGGTCGCTGAAGAATCAGCCCGGCTCCCAGGTCGTACGCCGCCGCGGCCGGGTCTACGTCATCAACAAGTTGAACCCGCGGCTGAAGGCCCGGCAGGGCTGAGCCAACACGCCGACGGCGCCGAGTCCCTGGTCGGGGCTCGGCGCCGTCGTGCGTCGGGAGCCGTGATCACCGGATGGCGGAGTGAGTCTCAGCGTTCCTCGCGGAACTCGACGTGGCGCCGCACCACCGGGTCGTACTTGCGCAGCACGATCCGGTCGGGAGTGTTCCGGCGGTTCTTCATGCTGATGTAGGTGTGGCCCGTGCCTGCGGTGGAACGGAGCTTGATCTTGGGGCGTACGTCCGACGACCTGCTTGCCATGCTCGACCTCTAACTCTAATGAGAATGGTTATCAAGAACAGGATAGCGTGAGACTCCGGGGTCGGAAAACGCGTGAAGGGCCGGATCGCATCGATCCGGCCCTTCACAGGTGTCCAGGGGCTCAGCCCTTGGCGACCCGCTCCTTGAAAGCGGAGCCGGCCTTGAACGCCGGGCCCTTCGAGGCCGGGATCTTGATCTCGGCGCCGGTCTGCGGGTTGCGGCCGGTGCGAGCCGAGCGCTCGCGCGACTCGAACGTACCGAAGCCGGGCAGCGTGACCTTGTCGCCGTCAGCGACGGCCGCGCTGATCGCCTCGATGGCGGCACCCAGGGCGGCGGAGGCCTGCGTCTGGGTGATCTCGGCCTGCTTGGCGATTTCGCTCACCAGGTCGGTGCGGTTCATGCGATCTCCTTTAATCGTTGATCCGAGCCGCAAAGGTTGACGAGTTGCGGCTCGTCGCCAGCGTAGGCCAGACCTGCGAATGTTCAACGTTCACGCGCCGCGTGTCCCGCGTGGTTACGGGCTCTGCGGGGTCTGCGGGGCCTCGAGGAGCCGCCATCCCTCGGCTTGCGTACGTTCGCGCCAGAAGTCGAGGTAGCGGCCGCCGTGGACCAGGAGCTCGGAGTGGGAGCCGCGCTCGACGATCAGGCCGCCGTCGAGGACGACGATCTGGTCGGCGGCCACCACCGTCTGGAGGCGGTGGGCGATGACGATGACCGTACGGTCGGCCGACAGCGCGGTGAGTGCCTCCTGGACCGCGGCCTCGTTCTCGGCGTCGAGGGCGGCGGTCGCCTCGTCGAGGAGGACGACGGGAGCGTCCTTCAGCAGAGCCCGGGCGATCGAGACCCGCTGCTTCTCGCCGCCCGAGAGGGTGGAGCCGGCCTCGCCGATCCGGGTCTGCCAGCCGTGGGGGAGCCGCTCGACGATGTCGTCGACGCGGGCCAGCCGGGCGGCCTCCTCGAGCTCCTCCTCGGTGGCGTCGGGCCGCGACATCATCACGTTGTCGCGCAGGGTGCCCTCGAAGAGGTAGACGTCCTGGAAGACGATCGAGACGCGCCGCATCAGCGCCTCGGTCCCCAGATCGCGTACGTCGACCCCGCCGAGCCTCACCGAGCCCGCCGTCACGTCGTGGAACCGGGCGACCAGGCGCAGCAGGGTGCTCTTTCCCGAGCCCGAGGGCCCGACCACGGCGGTGAGCGAGCGAGGCGGAACCGTGAGGGACACCTGGTCGAGCACCTGGGCGGCGCCGTCGTAGGAGAAGGCGACCTCGCGCAGCTCGATGCCGCTGTCGGCAGGCTCGGCGGGCGTGGCCGGCTCGGGGAGCGGCTCGAGCGCGAGCACGTCGAGGACACGTCGCAACGACCCCTCGGCGATCCGCAGCGCGCTGGAGAGCTCGCCGTAGTCGATGAGCGACTCCACGAACCGCACCGTCAGGACGAGGAGCCCGATCGCGATGGCCGGGGCGAGCGTGCCGCCGAGGCTGAGGTGGACGGCCAGCGCGATCACCAGGGTGAGCAGCGCCTGGATGGAGAGCAGCTGGATCCCCAGGCCGCCGAACCCGGTGACCAGCAGCCGACGGGAGGCCCGCTTCTGGTCGCGCAGCGCGGTCTCGACCAGCTCGTTGCCGTGGACGGTGCGCCCGAAGACCCGTAGGGCGGGCTGGTTGAGCGCGAACTCGACCACCCGCGCCGAGCCCTCCGCCATCGCGGCGTCGTAGGCGCCCTCGCCACGGCCCACGATCACCGCCAGCAGCCGGGTGGTGGCCAGCACCGCGACGACGCCGACGAGGAGCGCGAGCGCGAGGCGCCACTCCAGGAACGCCATCGCGACGACCACGGTGACCGGGCTGACGACGGCGGCGATCAGCGGTCGCAGCAGATGCCCGGGCACGGAGGCGATGTCGGTGGCGCCCTTGGAGGCCATCCGGGAGAGCTGTCCGGTGCGGTCCTGGTCGTACCAGCCCAGCGGCAGCCGCACGGTGTGGTCGCCGAGGCGGCTCAGGGTGATGTCGAGCAGGTCGCAGGCCAGGTCGTAGCCGTCCAGGTTGCCGACGGTCAGGGCGATGTGATGGGCCACGAAGAGGCCGGCGAGCACCCCGAGCCAGGTGGTCGCGGCGTCCCAGTCCTGGCGCAGCGCGGCGTCCAGAACGGGCACGACACAGGCGAACGCGAGGCCCTGGAGCACCCCGGTCGTGACGAACATCGCGACGACCCGGGTGAGCTGGCGCCGGTGCGGGCGGTCCACGAGCGCGGCGAGCAGACGGACGATGGTGATCATGCCGCCGCCTCCGTAGCGCAAGCGCGAGTGTGCGGAAGCGGCGGCCTGATGCCCGTTGTCGCTCGCTGACGCTCGCTCATGCCGACTCCTCCTCCGCCCAGCCGCCCGCCGGGTGGGCGCGCTGGTCGGCGGCCCAGAGCCGGGCGTAGCGCCCGCCCCGGGCGAGGAGCTCCTCGTGGGTGCCCCGCTCCGCGACCCGGCCCTCGTCGAGGACGACGATCTGATCGGCCGCGGTGACCGTGGAGAGGCGGTGGGCGATCACCAGCAGCGTACGTCCGGCGACGAGGCGGGACAGCGCCCGCTGGACGAGCGCCTCCGACTCGGGGTCCGCCGCTGCGGTGGCCTCGTCGAGGACCAGGATCGGGGTGTCGGAGAGGAGGGCGCGGGCGATCGCGACGCGCTGCCGCTCGCCGCCGGAGAGCTGGCCGTCCTCACCGACCACCGAGTCGTAGCCGCGCGGGAGCTCCTCGATGCGGCTCGCGATCTGCGCAGCCTCCGCCACGCGCCGGACCTCCGGATCGGGCGCCTCCGGGTGGGCGAGGCGGATGTTGTCCCGGATCGAGGTACGCAGCAGCCCGGTGTCCTGGAAGACGAAGGAGACCTGCTCGTAGAGCTGAGCGCTGGTCATCTCCCGCAGGTCGACCCCCGCGATGGTGATCCGGCCCGCGGTGGGATCGGCGAAGCGCGGCAGCAGCTTGGCGAGCGTCGACTTGCCCGAGCCGGAGTGGCCGACGAGCGCCGTCACGGTGCCCGGCTCGAGGACCAGGTCGATGTCGTGGAGGACGGGCGGCGCGCCGGGGGAGTAGGCGAAGGAGACGCCGTGCAGCTCGACGCGGGACGAGGCCGGGACCGGCGCCGGGGAGGACGGCTCGGGGAGCTCTGGCTCGGCCAGCAGCCGCTGGATCCGCCGGGCGGCCTGGGTCGCCTCGCGCAGCTCGCGGGCGGCGTAGCCGGCGACGGTGACCGGCGCGGTCATCGCCAGCCCGAGGACGAGGAACGGCACCAGGTCAGGCCCGGTGATCCACGAAGCCCGAAGCATCCAGACCCCGCCGCCGAGCACGAGGACCAGGGTCAGGGCCGGCGTCAGCGCGAGCTCCATGAGCAGCATCCCGAAGGCGGAGTGACGCATCCAGGCCCGGTTGAACCCGCCGAACCGGGTCGTGACCTCGGCCAGCCGCCGGTGGGCCTGACCGGTCGCGCCGAACGTCTTGATCTCGGCGATCCCGCCGGTGTTCTCGACCGTCGCCGCGGCCAGCTCGGCCAGGCCGGCGTCGTAGTCGCGGTAGAGCGCGCCCGCGCCCCGCATCGAGATCCGGAACCCGACCAGCCCGAGCGCGAGCGGCACCAGGGTCACCAGGGCGAGCGGCGGGGAGACCACGAAGAGATAGACGGCGACGACCGAGGGCAGCGTGATCGCCGCGGTGAGCTCCATGACCGAGTGGGCGACCAGATGGTGCAGCGCGGCGACGTCGTCCTGCACCGCCTTCTTCACGGTGCCGGAGTTGCGCTCGGTGAACCAGGCCAGCGGGACTCGGCCCAGGCGGGCGACCAGCCGCCGCCGCAGGTGGATGGAGAGGTCGAGGTCGGCGACGTGGGAGAGCCACGAGGATCCCAGCACCGTCGTCAGCCGCACCAGCAAGGCAGCCACGCTCACCCACACGACGACCCAGGCGCGGCCGCCGTCCACAGGGGTCCCCGACAGAGCGGGCAGCAGGATCCGGGCGAGCTCGACGATCCCGACGAGCGGCACCAGCCCGGCGACGGTCGAGACGACCATCAGCAGCAGGCTGCCGACCAGCCTTCCCCGGACAGGACGAAGCGTCTGGAGGAGGGGGGAGCGAGCCAACGGGTGTCCTGCCGAGATCGAGGGGGTTGCTGCGTACGGAACCTAGCCGCCGTGGCTGGTCGGCGCGAGGAGACGCTCGAGCTCGTCCTCCTTCTCGGTGGGTACGACGAAGAGGAGCTCGTCGCCCTGCTCGAGAGGCTGCTCGGGGGTGGGTACGTAGACCTGGCCGTCGCGCAGGAGCGTGACCAGTGCGCAGTTCTCCGGGAACGGCACCAGGCCGGTGGGCTGGCCGACGTAGGGCGAGTCGGCGGGCAGGGTGATCTCGACCAGGTTGGCCTGGCCCTGCCGGAAGGTGAACAGTCGCACCAGGTCGCCGACGGTGACGGCCTCCTCGACCAGCGCGGACATGATCCGCGGGGTGGAGACGTTGACGTCGACGCCCCAGGCCTCGGTGAACAGCCACTCGTTGTTGGGGTGGTTGACCCGGCCCACGGTGCGCGGCACGCCGAACTCGGTCTTGGCCAGCAGCGAGCAGACCAGGTTGGCCTTGTCGTCACCGGTCGCGGCGATGACCACGTCGCAGTTGTCGAGCCTGGCCTCCTCGAGGGAGGAGAGCTCGCACGCGTCGGCGAGCAGCCACTCCGCGTCGGCGACCCGCTCGGGCTTGATCGAGCCCGGGTTCTTGTCGATGAGGAGCACCTCGTGGCCGTTGGTGATCAGCTCACGGGCGATGGACCTGCCGACGGCCCCGGCTCCGGCGATAGCAACTCTCATCGTCAGTCTTCCTCGGGGCCGTTCTTGATGGTCTTGTACGCCTGCGCGGTGTTCTCCTCGCGCATCACGATGTGGAGCACGTCGCCCTCCTGGATCACGCTCTCGCGGACCGGGATGATCCCTTCGCCGAGCCGGTCGATCCACGCGATCCGCGCACCGGACTGGCGCTGGAACTTGATGGTGCGCTCGCCGACCCAGGAGTCGGGCATGATCACCTGGTCGATGCGGATGTTGCCCGACATGTCGCGGAAGTCGGGCTCGGCGCCGGCCGGGAGGAGCCGGCGGAGCACCTGGTCGGCGGTCCACTTCACGGTGGCGACCGTGCTGATCCCGAGGCGCTGGTAGACCTCGGCGCGGCCGGGGTCGTAGATCCGGGCCACGACCTGCTCGATGCCGAACTCCTCGCGCGCCACCCGGGCCGCGATGATGTTGGAGTTGTCACCGCTGGAGACCGCCGCGAAGGCCTCGGCGCGCTTGATGCCGGCCTTGAGCAGCACCTCGCGGTCGAAACCCATCCCCGCGACCTTGTCGCCGTTGAAGCTCGGACCGAGACGCCGGAACGCCTCCGGGTTCTGGTCGATGATCGAGACCGTGTGGTTGCGGTCCTCGAGACTTCTCGCCAGGGTCGAGCCGACGCGGCCACAGCCCATGATCACTACGTGCACCGTGTCATGATTGCATTCGCCGGGCCCGTGCGTCGCCTACGCCCTCCGAAGTGGCGTGTTCGGACGCGCGTGGTGATCCGGAAGCGCGTGGATCCCGCGATGTGCCGTAGCGTCTGCGGTTGTGGGTGTTGGTGATGTCTCCAAGCGAATCCTGATCGGTCGCAAGCTTCGAAGCTCTCAGCTGGGCGAGACGCTGCTGCCGAAGCGCATCGCGCTACCGGTTTTCGCCAGCGACGCGCTCTCCTCGGTGGCCTACGCGCCCGACGAGGTCTTCATCATGCTCTCGGTCGCCGGGGCCTCGGCGTACGTGTGGTCCTGGAAGATCGCGCTGGTCGTCGTCTGCGTGATGATCGCGGTGATCGCCTCCTACCGGCAGACGGTGCACGCCTACCCCTCGGGCGGCGGCGACTACGAGGTGGCGACGGTCAACCTCGGCGCCAAGGCCGGTACGACGGTGGCCAGCGCGCTGCTGGTGGACTATGTCCTGACGGTGGCCGTGTCCATCTCCTCGGGTGCCAACTACGCCGCGAGCGCGATCCCCGTCCTGCGCGGGCACGAGGTCGTCATCGCCGTCACGCTCGTCGTCCTGCTCGCCGCCATGAACCTGCGCGGGATCCGGGAGGCCGGCTCCGCCTTCGCGGTGCCGACCTATCTGTTCATGCTCGCCATCGGGGCCATGGCCGTCACCGGCTTCATCCGGCTCGCGATGGGCGACCTGCCCCAGGTGGAGAGCGCGAAGTACGAGATCGCCCCCGAACCCGGGATGGCCGAGCCGCTCGGCGCGCTCGCGCTGGCCTTCCTGCTCGCCCGGGCCTTCTCCTCCGGCTCCGCGGCGCTGACCGGTGTGGAGGCGATCTCCAACGGCGTACCTGCCTTCCGCAAGCCCAAGTCGAAGAACGCCGCCACGACGCTCGGCCTCCTCGGGCTGATCGCGATCACGATGAT
Organism: Nocardioides luteus; assembly: GCF_000960475.2. Classification (GTDB taxonomy): domain Bacteria; phylum Actinomycetota; class Actinomycetes; order Propionibacteriales; family Nocardioidaceae; genus Nocardioides; species Nocardioides luteus_A. The sequence goes on from NZ_JZDQ02000001.1 coordinate 127,161, forward strand.
GCTGAGCGTGATCGTGCTGGCCAACCTGATGGGGATCAAGCTGGTCGACCCGGGGGAGCAGCACCGGCTGCTGCTCGACGGGGTGCCGCTGAACGACGCCCACGACCAGGACGCGGCCATCGCCCAGGTCGCCCACGCCGTCTTCGACTTCTTCCCGCCGATGTTCTACGTCGTCGTCGCGGTGACCGGGCTGATCCTGGTCCTGGCCGCGAACACGGCCTTCAACGGGTTCCCGGTGCTCGGCTCGATCCTGGCCAAGGACGGCTACGCACCGCGGGCGCTGGGCGCGCGCGGCGACCGGCTGGCCTACTCCAACGGCATCGGCTTCCTCGCGATCATGGCGATCGTGCTGATCGTCGTCTTCGAGGCGGAGACGACGCGGCTGATCCAGCTCTACATCGTCGGCGTCTTCGTCTCCTTCAACCTCAGCCAGCTCGGGATGATCCGCCACTGGACCAGGGAGCTGTCGACCGAGCACGACCCGCTGGTGCGGCGCCGGATGGTCCGCTCGCGGGTGATCAACACGGTCGGGCTCTGCTTCACCGCCGCGGTGCTGGTCATCGTGCTGATCACGAAGTTCCTCTCCGGCGCCTGGATCACCATCCTGGCGATGCTGGTCTTCTACCTGGGGATGCGCGGCATCCGGCGCCACTACGACAACGTGGCCCGCGAGCTGGCCGCCGACGAGCAGGACAAGGTCATGCCGACCCGCGTCCACGCGATCGTCCTGGTCTCCAAGCTCCACAAGCCGACCTTGCGCGCGCTCGCCTTCGCCCAGGCGACCCGCCCCAACGCGCTCGAGGCGGTGACCGTCTCGACCACCGACTCCGACACCGCCGAGCTGCTCAAGCAGTGGGACGAGCGCAACCTGCCGATGCCGCTGAAGGTGCTCCACTCGCCCTACCGCGAGCTGATCCGGCCCGTCGTCGAGTACGCCTCGGCGATCCGCGACGCCAATCCGCGCGGCGTCGTGGCCGTCTACATCCCCGAGTACGTCGTGGGCCGCTGGTGGGAGCAGTTCCTCCACAACCAGACCGCGCTGCGGCTCAAGGGCCGGCTCCTGTTCACCCCGGGCGTCATGGTCATCTCGGTGCCCTACCAGCTCGCCTCCGGCAAGGAGCGCGCCGAGGAGATGCGCGAGGAGTACTGGCTCGCTCCGGGTCTGCGCCGCGGAAGCGGCCGTCGATGAGCCGTCCCCGGCGCTCCGCGCCGCCGCGCGGGCGACGGCCCCGTCCGAAGGCGTCCAAGGGCGAGTCGTACGTCGGCCGGCGATTCGAGGTCGAGGTCGGCCCGGTCGCGCACGGCGGCCACTTCGTGGCACGGGTGCCGCTCGAGGACGGGGCCTCCCGCGTGGTCTTCGTACGCCACGCCCTGCCCGGGGAGCGGGTGGTCGTCGAGATCACCGAGGGAACCGCCGGTGACCGGTTCTGGCGCGGCGACGCCGTCTCGGTCCTCTCGGCCGCGGCGGAACGGGTCGTTCCGCCGTGCCCCTACGCGGGCCCCGGGCTCTGCGGTGGCTGCGACTTCCAGCATGTCTCCCTGTCGGCCCAGCGCGAGCTGAAGGCCACGGTGCTGCGCGAGCAGCTGGTCCGGCTCGGCGGGCTCTCTGCCGAGGACCCGCTGGTCGCCGACCTGGTCGTCGAGGCCGTTCCCGGCGACGAGGCGGGGCTGCGCTGGCGCACCCGTCAGCGCTACGCGACCGCGCAGGGTGGCGGCCGCGGGATGCGGCGCTACCGCTCCCACGACGTGATCCCGGTCGATGACTGCCTGATCGCCTCGAGCGACGCCCGCGAGCCGGGTGCCGGGACGGTCGTGGAGTCGGTCGATGCCGGGGGAGCGACGCACTCCTTCGAGGTCGCCGCCGACGGCTTCTGGCAGGTCCACCCCGGGGCACCCGCCACCCTGGTCTCCGCCGTCCTCTCCGCGCTCGCACCTGCTCCGGGCGACACCGTCCTGGACCTCTACGCCGGCGTCGGCCTCTTCTCCGCGTTCCTCGCCGACGAGGTCGGTCCGACCGGACGTGTCGTCGCCGTCGAGGGCGACCGGACCGCCTCCGCGCTCTCGGTCGGCAACGTCCCCTCCGCCGAGGTCACCGCGGGTGACGTGGCCACCGTGCTGGGCGGTCTCGAGGAGGGTCCGTTCGACCTCGTCGTGCTCGACCCGCCGCGTGAGGGCGCCCGCCGCCCGGTCGTCGAGGCCGTGGCCGCGCGGTCGCCTCGCGCGGTCGCCTACGTCGCCTGCGACCCCGCCGCGCTGGCCCGTGACGTCGCCATCTTCGCCGAGCACGGCTACCGGCTGCGGTCGCTGCGTGGCTTCGACCTGTTCCCGATGACGCACCACGTCGAGGCCGTCGCGCTGCTGACGAAAACCGGCTCCGACCAGCAGTGATGGAGAAACGGTGGGGCGGGGCCGGCTGATCGCCGGACGTCGCGGGTACCGGTAGAGCGCTCGGTCGGCTGCGGAAGGGGAGCAGATGGGCGGACGAGTGAGGTTGATCGCCGTGGTCGTCGCCGTGCTCCTGCTCGGCGGGTGCGGCGTCCGGTCGGGAGCGGCCGAGTCCGAGTCCGGCTGGAGGACGAAGGTCGACCAGACGCTCGGCACCGCGGTGAGCAGCCTGGGTACGACGGCGTTGCTGCTGGAGAACCGGGCCGACGGGCACCTCACCACGAACTACGTCGTGGTCGCGGTTCGTGACGCCCTGCGTACGTTGAACACCGAGGCGCAGGCTTTCGAGTCGCTGCAGCCACCCGCCTCCGAGGCGGCCGCCAACCGCCGCGCGGTCGAGGCGCTCGGCCGGGCCGTGACTGCGGTGAACGCGGCCAGCACCGCGGTCTCCGCGGGCGACCGCGGGGCTGTGCATGACGCGCTGCGCGACGTACGCCGGACCTATGCCGCCCTGCAGGACCTGAGGGACCGGCTGACCAAGGCGGCCCGATGAAGAGGCTGCTCTCGGTCGCCCTGGGCATCCTCACCGCGATCGGCGGCTTCGTCGACATCGGTGACATGGTCGTGAACGCGCAGGTCGGCGCCCGCTTCGACCTCTCGCTCGGGCTGGTGGTCGCCGTCGGCGTGATCGGTATCTGCGTCTTCGCCGAGATGTCCGGCCGGGTGGCTGTCTGCAGCAAGCGGGCGACCTTCGACCTGGTCCGCGAACGCCTGGGCCCGCGCATCGGGCTGCTCAACCTGGTCGCGTCCCTGATCGTCACCGCACTGACCTTCGTCGCCGAGATCGGCGGCGTCGCGCTGGCACTGGCACTGGTCAGCTCGGTCAACGAGCTGCTGATCATCCCGCTGGTCGGGCTGCTGGTCTGGCTGGTGCTCTGGCGGGCCAAGTTTTCGCTGATGGAGAACGTCCTCGGGCTGCTCGGCCTGGCGCTCGTCGTGTTCGCGGTCGCGCTGTGGAAGCTCGGCCCCGACTGGAGCGAGCTCGGCCATCAGCTGCTCACGGCCGACAAGCCTGCCGATGAGACCTGGACGACCTACGCCTACTACTCGGTGGCCCTGTTCGGCGCCGCCATGACGCCGTACGAGGTGTTCTTCTTCTCCTCCGGCGGCGTCGAGGAGCATTGGACCGAGAAGGACCTGGGCACGATGCGGGCCAACGTCTTCGTGGGGTTCCCGCTCGGCGGCCTGCTCTCGCTCGCGATCGCCGGCTGCGCGTCGGTCGCGCTCGGCCCGCTGGCGATCGACGTCGCCTCGCTCAGCCAGGTGGCTCTCCCGGTCGGCATCGCGCTGGGCAAGGTCGGCCTGGCGGTGGCTCTGATCGGGTTCGTCGCGGCCACCTTCGGGGCGGCGTGCGAGACCGGGCTGTCGACCGGGTACACCCTGGCGCAGTACTTCGGGTTCCAGTGGGGCAAGTACGTCCGGCCGGGTGAGGCCACCCGCTTCCATCTCGTCCTCGTGGTGGCCACGTTCCTGGCCGTCGGCGTGCTCATGACGGGGGTGGACCCGATCCTGGTGACCGAGGCGTCGGTGGTCGGGTCCGCGGTCGCGCTGCCGCTGACGTACTTCCCGATCCTCGTCGTCGCGAACGACAAGGACTACATGGGGGCGCACCGCAACGGGTTGGTCGCGAACCTCCTCGGGACGATCTACCTGGTGCTGGTGTGCGTCGCGGCGGTGGCGGCGATCCCGCTGCTGGTGATCACCGGGATGGGGGCGTGATGGACAACCGGCTCGACAGCAGGGCCTTCGACGCGGCGCTGCACCTGCTCGACCGACAGGTCACCGACAAGGACGGGCTGTTGGTGTGCAAGGTCGACGACCTGGAGATCTCCTTCTACGCCGACGGCTCGCGACCCGCCGTCACCCGGATCCTCACCGGGCCGGCGGCCCTGGTGCCGCGGATGTCCAGCCGCACCGGTCATCTGTTGCGCGAGCGCTGGATCAGCCTCGGCACCCAGTACGCCGACCGCGACGTCCCGCTCGCCATCGACCTGCACCAGGTCGGCCACGTCGGCTCGGACATCCGGTTGAAGGTGGGGCGCGACGGACTGCTCGACCGTCAGCCGCCGGCGACGGAAGGGACGACGCTGCGGCGGATGGGCGAGCTGCTCAGGATGCGGGTCTCCTCCGAGCATCCCCAGCTGCGCGGCGTGGTCCTCGACGTGCGGCTCGAGCCCGCCGGCGACCGGTTCGTGTTCCGGCACCTCGTGGTGGGCCCGCGTCGCCCCGGCTCGCTGCTCGGGTACGACCGCGGCGACTTCAAGGGACCCTGGCTGGTGGGCGCGACCGTCAAGCGGCTGCACCGGCACGTCCGGCTGGCCTCCTGCGCGGCCATCGAGGAGGCCGACATCGACTGGGACCGGGGCATCGTCCGGCTCGGCGAGGACACCGAGGTCGGCCCGGCGGCGTTCGATGCATGACGGCGCCGTTCGTGGGCACCGGGGCCGTCGCGCTCCTCGCCGCCGACGCCGTCCCGGGCGGATATCGGTTGCGCGTCTCGGTCGGCGGCGTTGAGATGCTCTCGTGAGCGACGACCTGTGGGGAACCGACCGGCTCGACCTGAGCGCCTACCTGGAGCGGATCGGTGTGACCGAGCCGCCCGGTCCGTCGCGTGAGGCGCTCGAGGAGATCTACGACGCGCACCTCCGCACCTTCACCTTCGACAACATCGACGTGCTGCTCGAGCAGCATCCCGGCGTCGACCTGCTCGACGTCCAGGCGAAGTTCGCCGGCCGGGGGAGGGGCGGCTACTGCTTCGAGCACGGCACGCTCCTCGCTGCGGTGCTGGACCGGCTCGGCTTCGCGGTCGAACGGCGGCTCGCGCGGGTCGGTCCCGACCCGACCGCGGCGGGGCGTACGCATCTGGTCGTCGTCATCGACCTCGACGGCGAGCGGCTGCTGGTCGACCCCGGTTTCGGGCTGAGCCTGTGGCGGCCGATCCCGCTGGTCGACGGAGCGGTCGACGAGGTCCGCGGCATCGGCTATCGGGTGCGGCGCGGCGAGCACGGCTGGGCGCTGGAGCGGGCCAAGGACGACGGCTGGGAGCTGATGCACACCCACGACGAGGCGCTGGTCGTGCCCAGCGACGTCGCGCTCGGTCATCACTACACCAGCACCCACCCGACGGTGCACTTCCGTCACCGTCTGATCACGACGAAGCTCCTCGGCGACCGGCACGTCAGCCTCACCCACAACACCGTCACCATCCGCCGCGAGGGCGAGGAGACCGAGCACCGGGAGATCGGGATCGACGAGGCGATGGGCTACCTCGAGGAGCTCGCGGTGCCGCTCACCGACGACGAGCGGGCACGTCTCCGTGCTCGCCTCGAGAGTCTGGACTAGCGCTCGTCCACGATGATCTGCAGCGCCATGGTCGGGTCCTCGGAGAGGTCGGTGATCAGCTGGCGGCGGTCCAGCACGGCCTCGTCGAGGTGAGGACCGAGGCTGCCCAGCAGCTCACCGGTGGTCGTGGCCGGCATCGTGTTGAGCACGCGCGGACCGCGCCGGCCGGTGTAGGGCACCACCCGCGCCAGGGCGCCGGCCACCGACCGGGTCGCCTCCGCGAACGGTGCCGTGATCGGGTCGGTGATCGGACCGAGCCAGTCGGCGGCACGTTCCGCCTCGGCACGGGAGGTGCGCGCCTTGAGGTCCCCGAGGCGTACGTCCTCGAGGGCCTGCTCCAGGCGACGCTGCTCGGCGAAGGCGAGGCCGACGACGACCGCGGCCCCGAGAACCGCGACCAGGGCGAGGCTAGCGACCAGCATGGACCTTGACCTCCGCCACGACGCCCTCGTCGGCGAGCCGCTCGCGCAGCGACTCGGCGGCCTGGTCGTAGACCATCTTCGAGAGCAGCGCCGGCCGCACCTTGTGCAGCATCGTGGCCGCCTTGGTCTGGGCCGAGGCCAGCTCGAGCGGGTTGAGGATGCGGATGCTCAGCAGCCGGTCCTCGGGCGGGAGCTCGGCGTAGGTGGCGCGCGGGGCCGAGAGGTCGGCCTGCTCCAGGCGCCACAGCAGACCGATGGTCTCGGCACGCAGCGCCTTGTTGGCGCGCCGCAGGCGCCAGGCGACAGCGGCGGCGGCCAGGGCGATCACCAACGCCACGACGGCGATCAGGGTGCTCAAGGCTCTCCTCGCATCACTGGTCCCGACGAGCAGCGGCCCGACGGGTGGGACGGACCCATCATGGAGCATCCGAGAATCGCTGTCAGCGGCGGTGGTCACAACACGGCGCGCCGGGGTGATTCGAAATGTCGTTCGACATCATGTATCTTGATATCAAGACATCGACGGCACGTCCGTCGCAAAAGGTTAGGTGAGCCTTTGTTTTCCCGGCGCAGGTAGCCGGGGCAGGATGGGCCTCAAAGACTTGAGAACGTACGTCACTGTGGACGCGAGCAAGGAGATGAACGCGTTGGCCAGCAAGGACAGCTTCGGTGCCAAGAGCACCCTGGACGTGGACGGTAAGTCCTACGAGATCTTCCGCCTGGATGCGGTCAAGGGTGAGGGCCTCGACGTCGCGTCGCTGCCCTTCTCGCTGAAGGTGCTGCTGGAGAACCTCCTGCGCACCGAGGACGGCGCGAACATCACCGCCGACGACATCAAGGCGCTGGCGGGCTGGGACGAGACCGCCGAGCCCGACAAGGAGATCCAGTACACGCCGGCGCGCGTGATCATGCAGGACTTCACCGGCGTGCCGTGCATCGTCGACCTGGCGACCCTGCGTGAGGCCGCGGCCGAGCTCGGCGGCGACCCGACCAAGATCAACCCGCTCTCGCCCGCCGAGATGGTCATCGACCACTCCGTGATCGCCGAGGTCTTCGGCACGCCCGAGGCCTTCGAGCGCAACGTCGAGATCGAGTACGAGCGCAACCGCGAGCGCTACCAGTTCCTGCGCTGGGGCCAGACCGCCTTCGAGGACTTCAAGGTCGTCCCGCCGGGCACCGGCATCGTCCACCAGGTCAACATCGAGCACCTGGCCCGCACCGTCTTCACCCGTGAGGTCGACGGCGAGCTGCAGGCCTACCCCGACACCTGCGTCGGCACCGACTCCCACACCACCATGGTCAACGGCCTGGGCGTCCTCGGCTTCGGCGTCGGCGGCATCGAGGCCGAGGCCGCGCTGCTCGGCCAGCCGGTCTCCATGCTGATCCCGCGCGTGGTCGGCTTCAAGCTCCACGGCGACCTGCCCGAGGGCTCGACCGCTACCGACCTGGTGCTCACCATCACCGAGATGCTGCGCAAGCACGGCGTGGTCGGCAAGTTCGTGGAGTTCTACGGCGCCGGCGTGACCGCGCTGCCGCTGGCCAACCGCGCCACCATCGGCAACATGTCGCCCGAGTTCGGCTCCACCATCGCGATCTTCCCGGTCGACGAGGAGACCATCAACTACCTCAAGCTCACCGGCCGCTCCGAGGAGCAGCTGGCGCTGGTGGAGAAGTACGCCAAGGAGCAGGGCCTCTGGCACGACCCGGCCGCCGAGCCGCGCTTCTCCGAGAAGCTCGAGCTCGACCTCTCCACGGTCGTCCCCTCGATCGCCGGCCCGAAGCGCCCGCAGGACCGCGTCTCGCTCACCGACGCCAAGACCTCCTTCGAGGGTCACCTGCCGAGCTACACCTCGGCGACCGACGCGAGGATCCCGGTCAAGCTGGCCGACGGCACCGAGTTCGAGCTGGAGAACGGTGCGGTCACGATCGCCTCGATCACCTCCTGCACCAACACCTCCAACCCGTCGGTCATGATCGGCGCCGCGCTGCTGGCGAAGAAGGCGGTCGAGAAGGGCCTGACCCGCAAGCCGTGGGTCAAGACCACCCTGGCGCCGGGCTCCAAGGTCGTCACCGACTACTACGACAAGGCCGGGCTGACCCCCTACCTGGAGAAGGTCGGCTTCAACCTGGTCGGCTACGGCTGCGTGACCTGCATCGGCAACTCGGGCCCGATCATCCCCGAGGTCTCCGCCGCGGTGAACGACAACGACCTCGCCGTCGTCTCGGTGCTCTCCGGCAACCGCAACTTCGAGGGCCGGATCAACCCCGACGTGAAGATGAACTACCTCGCCTCGCCGCCGCTGGTCATCGCCTACGCCCTGGCCGGCAACATGAACATGAACCTGTTCGAGGACGCGCTGGGCCAGGACCAGGACGGCAACGACGTCTTCCTCAAGGACATCTGGCCGACCCCGGCCGAGGTCGAGGAGACCATCGCCACCGCGATCTCCTCCGACATGTTCACGAAGGACTACGCCGACGTGTTCGCGGGCGACGAGCGCTGGCAGAACCTGCCGACCCCGACCGGTGACACCTTCACCTGGGACGAGGAGTCGACCTACGTCCGCAAGGCTCCCTACTTCGAGGGCATGGCCAAGACCCCGGCCCCGGTCACCGACATCGAGGGTGCCCGCGTCCTGCTGAAGCTGGGCGACTCGGTCACCACCGACCACATCAGCCCCGCGGGCAACATCAAGAAGGACTCGCCCGCCGGCAAGTACCTCATCGAGCACGGTGTCGAGCAGCGGGACTTCAACTCCTACGGCTCGCGCCGAGGCAACCACGAGATCATGATCCGCGGCACCTTCGCCAACATCCGGATCAAGAACCAGGTCGCCCCGGGCACCGAGGGTGGTTACACCCGCGACTTCACCCAGCCCGACGCTCCGGTCAGCTTCATCTACGACGCAGCGCAGAACTACGCCGCGGCCGGCACCCCGCTGGTCGTCCTCGGCGGCAAGGAGTACGGTTCCGGCTCCTCGCGCGACTGGGCCGCCAAGGGCACCTCGCTGCTGGGCGTCAAGGCTGTCATCACCGAGTCGTTCGAGCGCATCCACCGCTCCAACCTCATCGGTATGGGCGTCATCCCGCTCCAGTTCCCCGCGGGCCAGAACGCCGACAGCCTCGGTCTGACCGGTGAGGAGACCTTCTCGATCACCGGCATCACCGCGCTCAACGAGGGTGTCACCCCGAAGACGGTCAAGGTCACCACCGACACCGGTGTCGAGTTCGACGCGGTCGTCCGCATCGACACCCCCGGTGAGGCCAACTACTACCGCAACGGCGGCATCCTGCAGTACGTCCTGCGCAGCCTGGTCAACGCCTGAGTCCGACCACCTGCCGAAACGGCCCGTCACCCGCGAGGGTGGCGGGCCGTTCCGCACCTGCCGAGGCGTCACCTACGTCGGCCGAGGCGTCGCGTACGTCGGCCGAGGCGTCGCGCGGGTCGGCCGAGATGGCAGGGCGTGACGTCTCGACCGTCCGGAGTGACGTCTCGGCCGACTGGGGTGACGTGTCGGCCGACGCAGGTGACTTCTCGGCCGACGGGGGTGACGCCTCGGCGTCAGGTGAGTGAGGCGATCCGGGCTCGGCTGTCCTCGGTGAGGGTCGCCAGGAGGGCTTCGGCTGCCTCGTCGTGCTCGTCGGTGGCGGCGGCGAGCTCGGTGACCGTCTCGTCGGGGAGACCGGCGAGGATGGGGTCGATCACCGACAGCTCGTCGATGAAGAGCGCGAGCTGGAGGATGTCGCTGCCGGAGGCACCGTCGACGACCTTCAGGGAGGTCTCGGCGCCTACGACGCCGGTGAACCTGGCCAGCGTCAGCAGATGGCCCTGAGCCATCAGGCGGCGCCCGACGTCGACGACGAGCGCGTCGTCGAGCTTGGCGATGATGCCCTCGACCCGGCTCGGGTCGAGGTGTACGGAGAGCTCGGCGAGGAACTCCGGGTTCAGGTGGCCGGCAAGCTTCGCCGCGTCGGCCGGCTCCATCACCGCGGCCACCCGGGCGCTGAGCATCGGCCCCATCGCGATCTCGGCGATCTTCGCGGTGACGGCCGCGGGGAGCTTCTTGCTGACCGCGGCCAGCCCCTTCACGCGCGACTCGTGACGGCTGAACATCGCGTGCGACACGATCCCGCGCAGGTCGCGGAGGTCGTCGGGCGAGGTGGTGGCGAGGAAGGCGAGCTCGGCCTCGTCCACGTGCATCTCGTGGGCGAGCTTGGTGATCTCCAGGGCGCTGGTCAGGGCGGTCATCGGCCACCTCCGAGCATCTTCTGGACGACCCCGCGCAGCATCCTCGGCACCAGCTTCAGCGCCTCGTCGAGGGAGGCCTCGAACGCCTTGTCCTCCGCGGTCATCGCGCTGCGGATCAGGTCGTCGAACCTGCCCAGCTGCTGGTCGTCGTACGCCTCCAGCGGCGCGAGCCGCGTGGCCGGCACGCCCAGGGTGGCGGCGAGCCGGTCGAGTCCCTCGCTCATCGGTTCCTTCCTGCCGACGGTGGCACCTTCGGCCCGCGGCGCCGCCACTATAGGCAGGCCGCCCGAGTGTTTGGATAGTGTTTCGACATGCACGCAGCGTTCTCGATCGGCCCGGCGACGGGCGACGACCGCGATGGCACGGTGGCCGTCCGCGTGGCGAACTGGAAGGAGCCCCGATGCTGGTAGCGTTCTCCGTCGCGCCGAGCGGCACCGGTCGCGCCGACGGGTCCGTGTCGGACGCCGTGGCGGCGGCGGTTCGCGTGGTGAGGGAGTCAGGGCTCCCGAACCGGACCGACGCGATGTTCACGACGATCGAAGGCGACTGGGACGCGTGCCTCGACGTCGTGAAGCGGGCGACCGAGGCGGTCGCTCCGTACGGGTCACGCGTGTCCCTGGTCCTGAAGGCTGACATCCGGCCCGGCTACGAGGGCGAGCTCGACGCAAAGCTCGAGCGGCTCGAAGAAGCGCTCGGGGACTGACGCCCCGCCCGCGGCGATTCCGGGTGGCCGCGAAGATCCAGGACAATCGATCCCATGGTCGAACTTCTCCTCGCCGTCACCTTCGCGTGCGGGCTGGTCGTGGCTGTCGCCCACGTCATCAACAGTCGTTTCATCGCACCCGTCTACGACGTCGTGGCGAACCTGACCGGCTTCGTGTGCGCCGTCGCTGCCTCGACGCTGCTCCACCACTGGATCCCCGCGCTCCTCGCGGCGCTCGCCGTGGGCTGCTGGCTGGTGCTGGCGGTGCGAACGCTGCGCGCCGTTCGTCGTCGGCAACCGCTGCTGGGACAGTCACCCCACGAGGACCCCTACCTCAGCGGCCGCTGACCGACGCCCCTCCGCCGGTCTGACCGGTGCTCGGGGCCGGCATCCGGCCCGCTCGCACCAGCCAGCTCAGCGGAGGGTCACAGACCGCGGGCCATCGCGTCCTGTCCGGTCTTGATGGCCTCCCGGATCCGGGAGTAGGTGCCGCAGCGGCAGACGTTGCGGATCGTGTCGAGGTCGGCCTCGTTGATGGCCCGGCCCTCGGCCCGGACCTTGTGGACGAGGGCGACCGCGGCCATGATCTGGCCGGGCTGGCAGTAGCCGCACTGGGCGACGTCGTGCTCGAGCCAGGCCTCCTGCATCGGGTGCAGCCCGTCGCCGGGGGCGGTGTCGGCGAGACCCTCGATCGTGGTGATCTCGTCGTCGGGGCCGATGTCGGCGACCCGCACCGAGCACGGGTTGAACGCCTTGCCGTTGATGTGCGACGTACAGGCCTTGCAGACATTGATGCCGCACCCGTACTTCGGGCCGGTGACACCGAGGATGTCCCGCAGGACCCACAGGATGCGTACGTCGTCCTCGACGTCGACGGTGACGGTCTCGCCGTTGAGCTGGAAGGTGTGTGAAGGCATCGCAGGTCCTCAGTACGTGTGGGCGAGGCCGTCGGTCGGCGACTCGGGAACGGACGGGATGAAGGGCTTGGTCTCGAAGTGGAGCGGCTTGTGGAAGTTGATCGGGAACTCCGTGGGCATCTCACCGGTCGCGCGTGCGTACGCACAGGCGACGGCGGCCATCGACGCGGCCACACCGGCCTCGCCGACACCGCCCGGCTGGCTGCCGTGCGACTCCATCACCTCGCACTCGAACTCGAACGGCGTGTTCCACTGCCGGGTGTAGGCCGAGTTGTCCCAGCTGGCCTCCAGGAAGTGACCGTCGACCAGGTGGTTGCTGTAGGTCAGGGCCTGGCACATGCCGTCGGAGAAGCCGCCCATCATCTGGGCCTTCACACCGGCCGGGTTGATCACCAGGCCGACGTCGGCGACCACGACGGCCTTGGTGACCCTGGGGCCGGTGACCGCGTTGCGCACCTCGCGGTTGACCGTCTCGGGACGGCAGTCGATCTCGACGAGGACGGCGGTGGCGCCCTTGTACTCCTTGTGGATGGCGATGCCCTGCGCGGTGCCGGCGGGCATCGAGCGACCCCAGTCGCCGAGCTCGGCGGCCCGGTCGAGGACCCGCTTGACGACGTCGCTCTTGAGGTAGCTGCGGCGGAAGGCGACCGGGTCCTGCTTGAGCTTCTTGGCCAGCTGGTCGACCATCAGCTCGCTGGCGGTGGCGACGTCGGGGGAGTAGATGTTGCGCACCGAGCTGGTGTTGAACCGGTCGACCGCGGGCTTCGGCTCGTTGAGCAGCTGGGTGACGACCCCGAAGTTGTAGGGCATCTCGGTGGCGAGCATGAAGATCGACTCTGAGAAGCTCAGGTTCGACAGGCCGGTCGGCAGCGCCGCCACCTCGGCGGTCAGCCGCTCCCCGAGACCGTGGGTGAAGTCGCAGGCCACGCTGGCGTGACGCTGCTCGAAGGTGAGGACGCTGCCGGCCAGCACCGTCGCCCGGACCTGGGAGACCGCCATCGGGTGCACCCGGCCCTGGCGCGGCTCGTCGGCGCGGTGCCACATCAGCTTGACCGGTGCCCCGAACGCCTTGGACGCGTGCGCGGCCTCGAGAGCGGCGTCGAAGAACAGCTTGCGGCCGAAGGAGCCGCCGCCCTGGACGACGTTGACCGTCACGTCGGTGGGCAGCAGGCCGAGGGCGTCGGCGATCTTCTCCTGGGCGGTGATCGGCGACTTGAGCCCGCCCCAGATCGTGGCCTTCCCGTCGCGTACGTCGGCGATGGCGCAGTTGGGCTCGAGGGCCGAGCCGCTGCGGAAGTGGAAGGTGAACTCGCCGTCGACCGAGGTCGCGCCGACCTTCGGCACCGCGAGCGGGATCTGCCCGGCCTTGAGCTCGGCCTTGATGTCCTTGGCCGACATGGTGGTCACGGTGCCGGAGTTCCAGGTGACCTCGAGCGCGCGGACGGCGTCGATGCACTGCCCGAAGGTCTTGGCCCGGACGGCGACGCCGGTGGGGATCATCGCGACGTGGGTGACGCCCGGCATCTTCTCGACGTCGCCCTTGTTGTCGATCGAGACGGGGGTGCCGTTGAGCTCGGGTGCCCGGCAGACCATCGTGGGCAGCGCGTCGGGGACGTCGAGGTCCATCGCGAACTTCTTCTTGCCGGTGACCGCCGCGCGTGCGTCGACGCGCCGGTGCGGCTTGCCGACGACGGCGTGCTCGGAGGTCTCCTTCAGCTTGACCTCGACCTTCTCGGTCGTCGGCTTCGCGGCCTTGGCGGCGGCCTCGCCGTACGTCACCGAGGAGCCACCGGGGGCGCTGATCACGCCGCCCTTGGCGACCAGCTGTGCCGCGGTGGTCCCGAGCAGGATCGCGGCCGCATCGAGCAGCGCCTTGCGGGCGATGGCGGCGGCGACGCGCACCGGGGTGTACATCGAGATGATCGTGTTCGAGCCGCCGGTCAGCTGGTTGAAGAGCAGCTCGGGGCGGGCCGGCGCCAGGGTGACGTGCACGTCGTCGACCGGGAGGTCGAGCTCCTCGGCGATCAGCATGGACACCGCCGTGGTGATGCCCTGACCGACCTCCATCCGTGGCAGCGCGAAGTGGGCGTGACCCTTCTCGTCGACCTCGATGGCGATCAGGTTCGAGGTCGGCATCGCGCAGTGGGTCAGGAAGTCGTTGAGATCGTAGAGCTCAGGGACCTGGGGCACCGACGGGATCGGCGCCGCCTGGGCTGCCGACGGTGTCAGGCCCAGATCGGCGGCCGCGATCAGCGTGGTGCCGCCGATGACATATCCGACGAACGAGCGTCTGGAGACCCGAGCAGGGCTCTCCGAGTTGTGCGTCCCCATGTGTAATCACTCCTGGCGTGGGCAGGGTCCGAGTTTTGTGACCCCCGACACATAGCACCATTCACCAGGCAGATCTCGATTGGGAAGGGCGCGTCGGGAAATGTGTGAGGGCACGACATCGCGCATGGAGACAGATCACATGCCGCCTCGGGCGTGACCGTCGCCACACTCGCGCGTTGGTCTGGTTGACGCCGCAACCGCCAGCGAGACACCGAGGGAGCGCGATGAGCACGGAGCCGATCCAACGCATCGTCGCGGGCATCAGGGAGGACCTCCCGCACATCGTCGAGCTGTTCGTGAAGAACAACTGGGACCAGGTCGCCGCCTACTCCGTCAGCCCTGATCCCGCTCTGCGCAAGGAGGTCGGCGACCACGCCGAGGCGGTCTTCCTGGCGGTGCTCACCACGCTGGAGGAGGGACGCCCCGCCGTACGCGAGGACTTCGGGTTCACCGTGGACCAGGCGACCCGCCGGGTCCGCCAGGGCGTCGCGCTGGCGGACTTCCTGCAGGCCTTCCGCATCGGTCAGGTCGCGTTGTGGGAGCGCATCGCCGAGATCGCCGCGGCGGACCCGGAGACCAGCCGCGCGGCGCTCCCGGTGGCAGCCCACGTGATGCAGGTGATCGAGGTCGGCAGCACGGTCGCCGCCGAGGCCTACCTCGCTGCCCATCAGGTCGAGCTCGCCGAGGGCGACCGGATCCGCCGGGACCTCGTCGAGGACCTGCTCGCCGGGCGAGCGGTCCGGCCCGGCCCGATGCTCGAGGTGGCCCGCAGGTGCGGCCTGGAACCAGACGATCGGATCATCGTCCTGGTCGCGGTGCCGGTGCGGCCGCTGCGCCCCGGACGGAGCCTGCGCGAGGCGCTGCGGCACGTACGCTCCGTGCTGGGCCCCTCACGCGAAGGGGTCACGGTGATCCGCCAGGAGCAGCTCGTCGGGGTCCTGCCCGTCGCCACCGACGACGTCCGGACGATCGTGCCCGACATGCGACGCATCTACCGTCAGCTCGCCCGGGAGGGCTTCGAGCTGGCCGTCGGCGCCAGCACCGTGCACACCGGCCTGGACGCCGTGCCCGCTGCGTACGCCGAGGCGGGCATCGCTCGCGAGGTCCTCGGGTCGGATCCCGGCGTGATGGCGCTGCCGATGATCTCGACGATCGACTACCTGGTGCTGCGCGAGGACCCGACCGCTCGCCGCCTGGTGCGTCCCGCGCTGCGCCAGTTCGTCGAGGAGGACCTTGCGCGTGACCGCGTGATGATCGAGACGATGCTGGCGTACGTCGCCTGCGACCTCAACGCCAAGCTGGCCGCGGAGCGCCTGCACGTCCACGTCAACACCGCCTATCACCGGCTCGAGCGGATCGCCGAGCGCACCGGGTGCGACCTGCGCCGCTTCGCCGACGTCGAGGAGCTGGTCTTCGCGATCCGGCTCCTCACCGAGCCTCGTGGTGTGGCGAGGACCTAGACCGCGGCAGGCTTGCGACCGTAGAACCAGTAGACCGCCGCGCCGAGCAGGTTGGTGCTGCCCCACAGGCGCCAGAGCAGCCGCGGTCCGCGGATCTCGTCGTCGGAGCGCTTCTGCAGGTCGCGCAGGATGACCGGCGCCACCGCCGCCTGGGCGGCAAGCGCGCCGGTGGTCAAGATCGCCTTCTTCTGCTTCTTGGTCAGTGCCATGACGCCAGTCTTTGCCTTGGTTTGTGCCCAGTCAAGCAACGGATGTCTCCAGGAGTGTCGGCACGTCGGTAGCGAGCGAGAGGCCGCGCGCTGCGGTCCGCCCGCGGGCCAACTAGGCTCGCTCCTCATGACCGAGTTCGCCGCCGTGATCCTTGTCGACCGTCGTGGGTGGGTGATGCTCCAGGAACGTGACGAGCACCCGCGGATCGCGCCGGAGAAATGGGCGTTCAGCGGTGGCCACCTGGAGCCGGGGGAGGACCCGCTGACCGGTGCCGTCCGCGAGCTCGAGGAGGAGACCGAGGTCCGGCTGCGCCCGCAGGACCTCCACCTGGTCGCCGTCCACGACGTGCACCATCCCGAGACCGACTCCGACGACAAGCTCCACCTGTACGCAGCCGCCGTCGACCTCACCGACGACGACATCGTGTGCCACGAAGGCCGCCAGATCGTCTTCGTCGACCCCGCCACCGTCCCTGACCTGGACCTCAGCGACTCCGCCCGGATCGGGCTGACGCCCTTCCTCGGATCGCCCCAGCATGCCGCCCTATCCGGGTCGGCGGCGCTCAGGGTCGAGACGTAGAATCCCCTCCTATGGGTCTCCTCGAACGCATCGCCGCGCCGCAGGATCTTCGTGATCTCTCCGACGACCAGCTCGAGCTCCTCGCGAGCGAGATCCGGGACCTGATGATCCGGACCGTGGCCACCAACACCGGCCACCTCGGTCCCAACCTGGGCGTGGTCGAGCTGACCCTGGCCCTGCACCGGGTCTTCGACAGCCCGAGCGACAAGATCGTCTTCGACACCGGCCACCAGTCCTACGTCCACAAGCTCGTCACCGGCCGGGCCGGCGACTTCGGCACGCTGCGCCGCGAGGGCGGGATGAGCGGCTACCCGAGCCAGTCCGAGTCCGACCACGACATCGTCGAGAACTCCCACGCCTCCACCGCGCTCTCCTACGCCGACGGGCTGGCCAAGGCCTTCACGATCCGGGGCGAGGACCGCCACGTGGTCGCCGTCATCGGCGACGGCGCGCTGACCGGCGGGATGGCCTGGGAGGCGCTCAACAACATCGCGATCCAGCACGACTCCAAGCTGGTCATCGTGGTCAACGACAACGGCCGCTCCTACACCCCGACCATCGGTGGACTGGCCACGGCGCTGACCTCGCTGCGCACCAACCCCCGCTATGAGGTCCTGCTCGACATGGTCAAGCGGCGCCTCAACGCGGTGCCGGGGATCGGCGCGCTGGCCTACGACGCGCTCCACGCGGTCAAGAAGGGGCTCAAGGACGCGGTCGCGCCCCAGGGGCTCTTCGAGGACCTCGGCCTGAAGTACGTCGGCCCCGTCGACGGCCACGACCGGCACGCCGTCGAGCAGGCGCTGTCCTCGGCCAAGAAGTTCGGCGGCCCGGTGATCGTGCACGCGATCACCCGCAAGGGCTACGGCTACGACCCGGCCGAGCGCCACGAGGCCGACCAGTTCCACTCGCCGGGCCCGTTCGACGTCCAGACCGGCGCCGAGAAGCCGAAGGGCCGGATCTGGACCGACCACTTCTCCGATGCCATCGTGCGACTGGGGGAGAGCCGCCAGGACATCGTCGCGATCACCGCCGCGATGATGCACCCGGTCGGTCTCGACCGGTTCCAGGCACGCTTCCCGGAGCGCACCTTCGACGTCGGCATCGCCGAGCAGCACGCGGCCACCTCGGCCGCGGGCCTGGCCATGGGCGGGCTCCACCCGGTCTTCGCCGTCTACGCCACCTTCCTCAACCGCGCCTTCGACCAGGTGCTGATGGACTGCGCGCTCCACCGGGCCGGGGTGACGTTCGTCCTCGACCGTTCCGGGGTCACCGGCGACGACGGCGCCTCCCACAACGGGATGTGGGACATGTCGCTCCTCCAGGTCGTTCCCGGCCTCCGCCTGGCCGCCCCGCGCGACATCGCCCGCCTCAACGAACTGCTCGACGAGGCCGTCGACGTCGACGATGCGCCCACCGTCGTACGTTTCCCGAAGGGCCCGCCGCCCGAGGACATCCCCGCGATCGCCAAGCTCGGTGAGGCGGACGTGCTGGTCCGCAACGGCACCAAGGACGTCCTGGTGATCGGCGTCGGCTCCATGGCGGAGGTCGCCGTCGGCGTCGCGGACCGGCTGATCGCCCAGGGCATCGGTGTCACCGTCGTCGACCCGCGCTGGGTCAAGCCGGTCGACCCGGCCCTCGTCGAGGCGGCCGCCGACCACAGCCTCGTCGTCACCATCGAGGACAACGGCGTCACCGGCGGTGTCGGCGCCACCTTCCTGCAGGCCATGACTGCTGCCGACGTACGCACGCCGGTGAAGATCCACGGCATCCCGCAGGAGTTCCTCGACCACGCCAAGCGGCCCAAGATCCTGGAGAGCATCGGCCTGACCTCCCAGTCGATCGCTCTGGACACGATCGAACGCCTCGGTGCCCTGACCTCCACCCCGCTGCCCCGAGACGTCAGTCTCTGACGCCGAGTGGTCGAATTTTGACCCTCGGGGTCGGTCTCTCCGGTCGAGCCTGTGGCGGAGTCCGGACGGTTTTGGCTTAGAGTGGGCTCCGTCGAGGGCGACGAGGGCCCTCGGTACGTCACCGCAAACACTCGGGGGATTCAAATGCTCTATGACGACATCGTGGCCGAGTTCCGTTGGTCACCTGAGCAGATGTCTGCGCCGTTCGATCTCCGGGCGGCGGATGAAGTGATCCGCAAGCGGATCGAGGGTCGGCGCAGCTCAGCGCAGGCAGCAGGTCGCCAGCAGGCCGCTCGGGTGCGGCAGTCCACGGGTGCCTCGGCGACGGGCGCCACGGGTGGCAAGGTCGCCACCGACAAGGCCTGATCCCGTCCAGGACCGACCTCTCGCCGCCGGGCTCTCGGCAGCGGAGACGAGACCGCCCCCGACCGATTCGATCGGTCGGGGGCGGTCTGTCGTCGGTCAGTGGAACTTCTTGCCGGTGACCTTCTCGGAGATGCCCTCGCGGTCGAGGAGCTGGGTGATGCCGCCGTTCCAGAACTGGAAGCCGGCACCGGTGATCATGCCGAGGTCGATGTCCTCGGCGGCCTGCGCGACGCCCTCGTCGAGCATCCGGCCGATCTCGTCGGCGATCGCCTCGAGGGTCTGCTGGCGCACCTCGTCGGCGGTCTTGACGACGTCACCGACGGTGAGCAGCGCCTCGACCTCCGGGTCGAGCGTACGGCCGTCGGCGCCGAAGAAGGACGCCTTCTTGGCCTCGACGACCTTGTGGAGGTTCTCCGAGAGGTAGAACCGCTCGGGGAAGGCCTTCGCCAGGGTCTCGTTGTTGTGGTAGGCGATCGCCGGCCCGACCAGCCCGATCAGCTGGTAGGGCGACATCGGCGTGACGCCCGCGAAGGCGGACTCGACGACGTCGATCGGGGTGCCCTCGTCCGCGATCTTGGCGATCTCGCCCATGAAGCGGCCCAGGAGCCGGTTCACGATGAAGGACGGGCTGTCCTTGACCAGGATCGAGGTCTTCTTCAGCGCCTTCGAGGTGGCGAAGGCCGTGGCCAGCGCGGCGTCCGAGGTCTTCTCGCCGCTGATGATCTCCAGCAGCGGCATGACCGCGACCGGGTTGAAGAAGTGGAAGCCCACGACCCGCTCGGGGTTCTTCAGGTCGGCCGCCATCTCGGTGATCGAGAGGCTCGAGGTGTTCGTGGCGAAGACCGCGGTCTCCGGCGCGACGGCCTCGGCGTTGGCGAAGACGGTCTTCTTGACGCCCATCTCCTCGAAGACGGCCTCGATGATGAAGTCTGCGTCGGAGAAGGCCTCCTCGTAGTCGACCGAAGCGGTCACGAGCGCCTTGAGACGGTTGGTCGCGTCCTGCGAGGCGCGGCCCTTGGCGAGCTTCTTGTCGAGCTCGGCGTGGACGTACGCCACGCCCTTGTCGGCGCGCTCCTGGTCGAGGTCGACCATGACGACCGGCACCTTGAGGCGCTGGACGAAGAGCAGCGCGAACTGCGAGGCCATCAGACCGGCACCGATGATGCCGACCTTGGTGACCTTCTGCGCGAGCGCCTTGTCGGGCGCACCGGCGGGACGCTTGGCGCGCTTCTGCACCAGGTCGAAGGAGTAGAGCGAGGCGAGCAGCTGCGGCGTCTTCGACATCGCCACGAGAGCGTCGTCCTCGGCCGCGAAGCCCTCGTCGCGGCTCGCCGTCTTGGCCAGGGTGAGCAGCTCGACGGCCTTCTTGGCGGCCGGGGAGGCGTCGCCGGTCTTGGCCCAGGCGAAGAAGCCCGCGTTCTTGGCGGCCTCGTCCCAGGCCTCGCCGCGGTCGATCTCCTCACGGGAGACCTCGACGGTCCCGGAGAGGACGCCGTCCGCCCACAGGAGCGACTGCTCGAGGTAGTCGGCGCCGCCGAAGATCGCGTCCGCGATGCCCAGGTCGAAGGCCTCGGTGCCCTTGAGCACCTTGCCGTTGTTGAGCGGGTTCTCGATGAAGACCTTGGCGGCCTTCGCCGGACCGATCAGGTTCGGCAGCAGGTAGCCGCCGCCCCAGCCCGGGATCAGGCCGAGCATGACCTCGGGCAGGCCGACGGCCGGCACCGAGTCCTGGATCGTGCGGTAGTCGGCGTGCAGCGCGACCTCGAGGCCGCCGCCGAGCGCGAGACCGTTGATGAAGCCGAACGACGGCTTCTTCGTGGTGCCGTCGCCGTCGCCCAGCTTGCGGAAGACGGCGTGACCGAGCTCCGCGATCGTACGGATCCCGTCGGGGCCGCCGGCCTGCAGCGAGGTCAGGTCGGCACCGGCCGCGAGGATGAACGGCTTGCCGGTGACGGCGATCGCGTCGATCTCCGGGTCGGCCAGCGCCGCGTCGTACGCCGTGTTGAGCTCGACCAGCGACTTCGGTCCGAAGGTGTTCGGACGGGTGTGGTCGTGCCCGTTGTCGAGGGTGACCAGGCCGAGGACCTTGCCGGAGGGCAGGTTGACCTTCTGCAGCTTGGCCGCAGTGACGACCTCGTCGTCGGTGAACAGCTTCTCCACGTCGGCGAGGAGCGTGTTGATGTCCGTCATGTCAGGCCTCCTTGCCGTTCCAGTTCGGGTTCTCCCAGATGACCGTGCCGCCCATACCCAGGCCGATGCACATGGTGGTGAGGCCGTAGCGGACCTCGGGGCGCTCCTCGAACTGGCGGGCGAGCTGGATCATCAGCCGCACACCGGAGGAGGCCAGCGGGTGACCGAACGCGATCGCGCCGCCGTAGGGGTTGACCCGAGAGTCGTCCTCGGCGATGCCGAAGTGGTCCAGGAACGCGAGCACCTGGATCGCGAACGCCTCGTTGATCTCGAAGGCCTCGATGTCGTCGATCGTGAGACCGGCCTTGGCCAGCGCCTTCTCGGTCGACGGGATCGGACCGACGGCCATGACCTCGGGAGCGACACCGGCGAAGGCGTACGACACCAGCCGCATCTTGATCGGCAGCCCGAGCTCGCGTGCGACCTCCTCGGAGGCCAGCAGCGAGGCGGTGGCGCCGTCGTTGATGCCCGCCGCGTTGCCCGCGGTCACGCGGCCGTGCGGGCGGAACGGGGTCTTCAGCTTGGCCAGGTCCTCGGTGGTGGTGCCGGGACGCATCGGCTCGTCGGTGGTGGCCAGGCCCCATCCGTTCTCCGCGCTCCGCGTGGCGACGGGGACGAGGTCGGGCTGGATCTTGCCGTCGGCGTACGCCTTGGCAGCCAGCTCCTGGGAGCGGACGGCGAAGGCGTCGGTGCGCTCCTTGGTGATCGCCGGGTAGCGGTCGTGGACGTTCTCGGCGGTGTTGCCCATGACGAGCGCGCTCGGGTCGACCAGCTTCTCGGAGATGATCCGCGGGTTGGGGTCGACGCCCTCGCCCATGGGGTGGCGGCCCATGTGCTCGACACCGCCGGCGATGGCGACGTCGTAGGCACCGAACGCGATGCCGCCGGCGGTCGTGGTGACCGCGGTCATCGCGCCGGCGCACATCCGGTCGATCGCGTAGCCGGGCACGGACTGGGGGAGTCCGGCCAGGAGGCCCGCGGTGCGACCGATGGTCAGGCCCTGGTCACCGATCTGCGTGGTCGCGGCGATGGCGACCTCGTCGATCCGCTCGGGGGGAAGCTCGGGGTTGCGGCGCGTGAGCTCACGGATGAGCTTGACGACCAGGTCGTCGGCGCGGGTCTCGGCGTACTGGCCCTTGGCCTTGCCGAAAGGTGTGCGTACGCCGTCGACGAAGACGACTTCTCGCAGCTGTCGGGTCACCGTGTCACTCCATGTCGGTTGATGCGGGCACGGATGGTGCCCGGGACTTACATTACCCGCTGGTAACAACGGCTGCATCGAGGGGGAGGTCACATCGGCGGGTCGGGGGTGGTCGCCGCTCTCCGCGCGTCGGCTTGGGAATATCGTGGACGTCCAGAATGCTGCGCTGTCGTCATGTGGAAGCGTGTATTGAGAAGGTTGAGCCCCAGGGTCGAGATCCCGGGCGAGGCAATTGACGGCGGGGCCCCTGAGGTCCGTACGCAACGGGAGGAGGCACCGATGGCCGGATCACGACTGGTGCACATCGTGGACGACCTGCCCGAGGAGATCATCATGGCCGGTGGCGACCGGCTGCCGCTGGTGGTGGTCCTGGACGGATTCCTCGATGCGGGCAAGGCCTCCGAGCGGGCCGCGGCCCACCTGATCCAGACCTCGAGGCGAGCGCCCGTGGTGGCGACCTTCGACGTCGACGAGCTCCATGACTACCGGGCCCGCCGTCCGGCGATCTCGTTCGTCAGCGACCACTACGAGTCCTTCGACGCGCCGCGGCTGGTCGTCCGGCTGCTCAAGGACACCGGCGACACGCCCTACCTGCTGCTGCACGGCCCCGAGCCCGACAACCGCTGGGAGGCCTTCGCCGGTGCCGTACGCGAGGTCATCGAGCGCCTCGGCGTGACCGAGGTCATCTCGCTCACCTCGGTGCCGATGGCGGTGCCGCACACCCGGCCGCTGACCACGACCCGGCACGCCAACGACGCGGCGCAGGAGCTCTCCGGCCAGGTCTGGGAGAGCCCGTGGAAGGGCGAGATCCGGATCCCGGCCTCCGCCCAGGCGATGCTGGAGGTCCGGCTGGGGGAGTGGGGTCTGCCGGCCGGCGGCTACGTGGTGCACATGCCGCACTACCTCGCCCAGAGCGACTACCCGGCCGCCGCGGTCGTCCTCGTCGAGGAGCTCGAGCGTGCGGCCCGGCTGACGATCCCGGTCTCCGACCTGGAGGCCGAGGCGCAGCGCCGCGAGGAGGAGATCGCCTCCTACATCGAGGACAACGCCGAGGTGCGGGAGGTCGTGGCCGCTCTCGAGCAGCAGTACGACACCTTCCAGCGCGGCGAGGAGTCCGGGCGCTCTCTGCTGGCGCCCGACGAGCCGCTGCCGACCGGTGACGAGCTCGGCGAGCAGTTCGAGCAGTTCCTGGCCGGGCTCAACGGTCCCGACCCCGATGACGACCCTGAGAAGGATTGAGAGACACTCACTCCCATGACGACCGACGCCGTAGCGGCGGATCAGGCAGTGGCCGAGCTGGTGGGCGTGCTCGACCTGGTCGAGATCGACAAGGACCTCTTCCACGGTGCCACCACGACCCGCAACTCGCGCGGGCGCGCCTACGGCGGCCAGGTGGCCGCCCAGGCGCTGATGGCCGCGATCCGCTCAGCCGACCCGGCCTTCACCGTGCACTCGATGCACTCCTACTTCCTGCTGCCGGGTGATCCGTCCTACCCGATCGTCTACGAGGTCGAGCGGATACGCGACGGACGCTCCTTCGAGACCCGGCGCGTCCGCGCGCGGCAGAAGGGCCGCGACATCTACTACCTCACCGCCAACTTCCAGCGTGAGGAGACCGGCTTCGAGCACCAGGACGCGATGCCGGCCGTGCCGCCGCCCGAGAAGTGCATCGACTTCCTGAAGATGATGGCGGACTCGGGTTCACCCGAGGCGGTGTCGTTGGCTCGTGAGTGGGAGGCCGTCGAGGTGCGCGCCGTCGGCAACTCGCTGCTCGGCATCGAGCCCGACCCGGCCCGGCCCGCACAGCAGCGCCTGTGGATCCGGCTCGGCGCCTCGCTCCCCGACGATCCCGACATCCAGCGGGGCGCCTTCACCTGGGCCTCCGACATCTCGCTGCTCGGTGCCTCCCTGGCCGCCCACTCGCTGGACCACAAGGGCATCCAGATGGCCTCCCTGGATCACACGATCTGGTTCCACCGGCCGTTCCGCGCCGACGAGTGGTGGCTCTACGACCAGGAGAGCCCCTCGGCCTACGGCGGCCGCGGCCTCTCCATCGGGCGCGTCTTCACCGCCGACGGCATCCTGGCCGCCACGGTGGCCCAGGAGGGCCTCATCCGCCCGCCCCGCGCCTGATCCCTCGTCGAGTCGGCTGAATCTGACGGGATCCGGCGTCGAGTCGGCTCGTCATGACGAGCCGACTCGACGCGATTTTCGGTGAGGACGAGCCGATTCGGCGTACCTGTCTGATCGCATCTCGCAGTAGGCCAGCGCGCTATCGCACACCCTGGTTGCCTGCCGCGATAGCGCACCGAGGCGGCCGCTAGGGTGGCGGCGTGGATCAGATCACGGTGTACGAGAAGCCGACCTGCACGACGTGTCGGAACCTGTTCGTCCTGCTCAAGGAGGAGGGCATCGACTTCGAGAAGGTCGACTACCACGTGCTCGGCCTGCGGGCCGAGGAGGTCAAGGACATCCTGGCGAAGACCGGCCTGAGCGCTCGGGACGTGCTGCGCAAGCGCGAGCCGGTCTACAAGGAGCTGGACCTGGGCAACCGCGACCTCTCCGAGGACGAGCTGGTCGACCTGATGGTGAAGCACCCTGAGCTGATGCAGCGCCCGATCGTGCTCAAGGGCGACCGCGGCGTGCTGGCTCGGCCGATCGAGAAGGTGCGCGAGCTGTTCTGAGCCGCGTCAGGCGCGGAGCCGCTCGGCCGGCTGACCGGTGGTGCGGGTGATGAGGTCGACGTCGTTGTCGGCGTGGAGCACGGTGAGGTCGGCCTCCTCCGCGACCGCCGCGACGAGCAGGTCGGGCACCGACGGTGCCCGGTGACGGCCCTCGCGCAGCACGATGCGCTGGATCTCCAGCGCCCGCGCCTCCGTACGCGGCGTGAGGGTCGCCAGCGGCATGTGGATCACCGGGACGTCCTCGACGAGCTCGGACCATTCCCGCTCCGAGCGGGCCAGGTGGCCGATCTCGAGCAGGGTCGTGGTGGTGATGCGTACCTGTCCCAGCTCGATCAGCCGGGACCACTTATCGGCGTCGGGGCTGGAGGACATCCGGGCGAGCGCCGAGCGGTGCACCAGCCAGGGTCGAACTACGACCATGCGTCACGCATCAGACCCCGGTCGGCGAGCGGCGCGAACTTCGCGAAGTCGGCACCGGCCACGGGTCGCGCCGGGGGCAGCGGACGCAGCGCGTCGGGTGTGAACCACCGGCGGAGATACTCGTTGCGGGTGAGTCCGAGCCGCGTCGCCTCGGTGTCGATGCGCGCGAGCTCGTCATCCGAGAGGCCTCGGATCAGTACGTCGGACATGTCTGTCCACCTCCTGGTCGGGAGATGCTAGCCCAGAGCGGGCCGTCGAGGTGGGATCAGGGGCGGGTCGCGCGGTGGATCCAGGTGGACTCGACCTCCATGCCGACGTGGCGGTAGAGGTCGAGGGCGCCGGTGCGGGAGTCCGTCGACAACGTCGCGCGCGTCGCTCCATGGGCCCGGGCGGCGCCGAACGCGTCGGCGAGGAGAGCCTGGGCCAGACCCCGGTTGCGCTGGTCCTTGCGGGTGGCGAGCTTGCTGACGTACCCCTCCCGGCCGTCCTCGGTCATCACCAGCACCGCGGCGGCGACCACGGCGCCGTCCGGGCCGGTGACGACGCGGATGTTCCACGGCTCGGCGCCGGGACGCTCGACGACGGTGGCGACCCAGTCGGCGAAGGGTTCCCGCTCCCGCTCGGACCACTCCAGGAACGCGTCCTCGATCACGGTCCACACCTGCTCGTGGTCCTGCGCGGTGGCAGCCCTGATCGCGTACGCATCGGGCAGATCTCGCACCGGGATCACCGCGTCCTCGGGCAGCGCCAGGACCCAGGACTCCCAGCGTGGGAACCAGCCCAGCGACTCCAGCAGCCGGTCGCCGGGCGAGCCCTGGGGGACCGGCATGCCGATGACCGGCTCGCCGAGCTCGGCCGCGCGGGCGCTGATCCAGGCGGCCAGGGCGGTGCCGATCCCGCGGCCCCAGTGGTCGGGGTGGACGGCTGCGTCGGCCCGGGCGCCGCCGGAGCACTCGGCGTAGCCGACGAGCTCACCGGTCGGTGCGAGGACACCGACGGTGGTCGCGCCGACGTCGAAGGAGGGCCGCTGCCAGTCGGCGACGATGTCGGCCTCCTCGATGTGGACCTCGCCGATGGTGGCCAGCTCGTTCGCCGCCATCACGCGGGTCACGGCGCCGGCGTCGGCGAGTGTCAGCGGGCGCTCCGAGAAACCCGTGGAGAGCGGAAGCGGGGCAGGCATGCGAGCACCGTCTCACCTGCGAGACCTCGCTCGCCACGGGTTAAATCGGCTGGATCACAGCGCGGTCGTACGCCCCACCAGGTGCAGCGTGTCCGAGCCGCGCTTGTGGAGCGAGAAGTCGTAGCCGTCCAGGTGCTTCAGCGACCCGAACGCGACCGAGGAGGGCAGGAAGACAGGCTTCTTGAACGCCACGTCCACGCGCACCGCGCCCGGGAGCCGGTTCTCCAGTGCGGCGATGCAGCGTGCCTTCGTCCACATCCCGTGAGCGATCTGCCGCTTGAACCCGAGGGCCTTCGCGGTCAGCGGGTAGAGGTGGATCGGGTTGTAGTCGCCGGCGACCTTGGCGTAGCGCCGCCCGAGGTCGGCCTTCAGCGGGAAGACCGGACCGGACGGATCGACCTCGATGAGGTCGGACTTCCACGAGACGTCGGGGTTGCGCTCGCCGCGTACGAGGTACGTCGAGGTGGACTCCCACACGACCTCGCCCTCGACGGTGGCGACGGTGAGGAACCGGTAGGCCTTGCCGACGGGGTGCGGCTCGGGCTGCCCCACGGTGGCGGTGACCGCGACGGCCTCGCCGACGGAGATCGGGCGGTAGCCGCTGATCGAGTTCTCGATGTGGACCATGCCCATCGCGGGCGAGGGGAAGTCCGGCGAGGACATCAGCGCCATGTGCAGCGGGAAGGCCAGCATGTGCGGGTAGGGGAGCGGCACGGTGTCCTTGATCGGGAAGCCGCACAGCTCGGCGTAGGCGTCGACCGCGGCGCGGTCGAGCTCGACCGGCTCGCGGGTGAGGCTGAGCTCCTCGTAGGCGACGCCCGTCTTCTTGATCCCCGGGAGCGCGTTGATGCCCGGGATGGCGGGAAGGGCCGCCCGGACGAGCAGGCCAGGACCGGACTTACCGGTGAAGATGTCGCTCATCACGCGCCCAGCATCATCTGGCCGCAGACCCGCACGACGTTGCCGTTGACAGCGGTGGAGGCGGGCGAGGCGTACCAGGCGATGGTCTCGGCGACGTCGACCGGCAGGCCGCCCTGGGCCATCGCGTTGAGCCGCTGGCCGACCTCACGCGTCGCGAACGGGACCGCGGCGGTCATCTGGGTGATGATGAAGCCCGGGGCGACGGCGTTGATGGTGATGCCGTCGGGGAGCTCCTCGGCCAGCGAGTCGACGAAGCCGATGACCGCGGCCTTCGAGGCGCCGTAGGAGGTCTGGCCGACGTTGCCGGCGATGCCGGCGATCGAGGAGACGCCGATGATGCGGCCGTTGGGGCGGATCAGCTTCTGCTCGAGCAGCTCGGCGGTGATCCGCTCGGGGGCGCTGATGTTGATCTCCAGCACCGTGCCGAAGCGGTCGGGCTTCTGGTTGGCGAGCTTCTTGTCGAGGGTGACGCCGGCGTTGTGGACGACGATGTCGACGCCGCCGAACTTCTCCTGGAGGTAGGAGGCGATCGTGGCGGGAGCGTCCTCGGCGGTGATGTCGGTGGTGATGTAGTCGGGGGTGACCTTCTTCAGGTCCTCCTCGGCCGGCGGGATGTCGAGGCCGACGACGGTCGCGCCGTCGCGCTGCAGGACCTTGGCGATCTCCTCGCCGATGCCGCGCGCGGCGCCGGTGACGAGCGCTACCTTGCCGGTGAGCGGCTTCTTCGGGTCGACCTGCTCTGCGGCGGGGGAGGCGTTCTTGGTGCCGATCCGCACGACCTGGCCGGAGACGTAGGCGCTCTTCGGGGAGAGCAGGAAGGCCAGCGTCGAGAGCAGCGAGCCCTCGAAGCCCTCGGCGACGTAGACCAGCTGCACGGTGCCGCCCTTGCCGATCTCCTTGCCGAGGCTGCGGGTGAACCCCTCCAGCGCACGCTGGGCGACCCGCTCGGCGCCCTTGACCTGCTCGGGCGGGGTGCCGATCACGACCACGCGGGGGTTGTTCTCCAGGCTGCGCAGCACCGGGGTGAAGAACTCCTGCAGGGCGACCAGCTCGGTCGTCGAGGTGAGGCCGGTGGCGTCGAAGACGAGGCCCTTGAAGCGGGCGCCCGCCGCTGCGGTGTCGGTCGAGGCGATGTCCAGCTCGCCGAGGAGGCCGCCCAGGGACTCGGCCAGACGACCACGGCCGCCGGTGAGGACGGTGCCCTTCGCGAGCGGGGCGCCGGCTGCGTACCGCTCGAGCTTGGCGGGGCTCGGCAGCCCGAGGTTCTTGACGAGGACCTTGCCGATCGCCGACTGGGTGAAGCTCTGGTACTTGTCGCTCATGGTCTGCTCTGATCCTTCTGGACGTGGTCTCTGAGGCGTACGTTGGTATGTTACTGGCCAGTTGTAACTACAGGTGTAACTCGGTGTCCACTTTTCGTGATCTCCCTGACATACCCTTCTCCAAAGAGCTTCATCAGACAAGGATGAACACTATGACCACTGCTCAGGCAAAGCGCCGTGTCGCCATCGTCGGCGGCAACCGCATTCCTTTCGCGCGTTCCAACGGTGCGTACGCGACCGCCTCCAACCAGGAGATGTTCACCGCCGTCCTCGACGGCCTCGCCGCCCGCTTCGGCCTGGAGGGCGAGCGCATCGGCGAGGTCGCCTCCGGTGCGGTGCTCAAGCACTCGCGTGACTTCAACCTGACCCGCGAGTCGGTGCTCGGGTCGAAGCTGGCTCCCGAGACGCCCGCCGTCGACCTGCAGCAGGCCTGCGGCACCGGCCTCCAGGCGGCGACCTACATCGCCAACAAGATCGCCCTCGGTCAGCTCGACTCCGGCATCGCCGGCGGCACCGACACCACCTCGGACGCGCCGATCGCGCTGGGCGAGAAGCTCCGCAAGGTCCTGCTCGAGGCCAACCGCGCCAAGACCAACGTCGACCGGATCAAGGCCTTCGCCAAGCTCCGCCCGGCCGACATCATCCCCAACATCCCGGCCAACGTCGAGCCGCGCACCAAGCTCTCCATGGGTGAGCACGCCGCGCTGACCGCGCTCGAGTGGGGGATCACGCGTGAGGCCCAGGACGAGCTGGCCGCGGCGTCCCACCAGAAGCTGGGCGCCGCGTACGACGCCGGCTGGTTCGAGGACCAGATCACTCCGTACCGCGGCCTGGAGAAGGACAACAACCTCCGTCCGGGCTCGACCGTCGAGAAGCTCGCGACCCTCAAGCCGGTCTTCGGCGTGAAGGGCGAGAACCCGACCATGACGGCCGGCAACTCCACCCCGCTGACCGACGGCGCCTCGGCGGTGCTGTTCGCGAGCGAGGAGTGGGCCGCTGCCAAGAACCTTCCGGTCCTGGCCTACTTCGTCGACGCCGAGGTCGCCGCTGTCGACTACGTCGCCGGAGGCGAGGGCCTCCTGATGGCCCCCGCCTACGCCGTCCCGCGCCTCCTCGCCCGCAACGGCCTCACCTTCGACGACTTCGACTTCTTCGAGATCCACGAGGCGTTCGCGTCGCAGGTCCTCTCCACCCTGGCGGCCTGGGAGTCCCCGGACTTCTGCAAGGACAAGCTCGGCCTCGACGCCCCGCTCGGCACCGTCCCGCGCGAGAAGCTCAACGTCAAGGGCTCCTCGCTCGCCGCCGGCCACCCCTTCGCCGCCACCGGCGGCCGGATCATCAACAACCTCGCCAAGCTGCTCGACGAGAAGGGCTCCGGCCGCGGCCTGATCTCCGTCTGCGCCGCCGGCGGCCAGGGCGTCGTCGCCATCCTGGAGAAGTAGACCCCCTGCCGAGGCGTCACTCCCGTCGGCCGAGTTGGCACCTGGTTGCCAACTCGGCCGACGTATGTGACGGCTCGGCCGACGTACCTGACCCTGTGGGACGCCGCATCGCCGAGGCGTCGCTCCGGTCGCTCGAGGTGTCGCCGCCGCCGGCCGAGATGGCATCTCGCTGCCACCTCGGCCGACGTACGTGAGGTTTCGGCCGACGTACGTGACCTTTCCGTCGAGACGTCGCTTCGGTCGGCCGAGTTGGCACCCGACTGCCAAGTCGGCCGGCGTGGGCGACGCTTCGACCGGCGTACGTGACGCCTCGGCCGACGGGAGTGACGCCTCGGCGATGGGCTACTTGGACGTGAGGGCCAGGGCAGAGGTGACGAGGAAGTCGCGGACCTGGTCGGGGGAGACGGAGCCGACGGTGGGTACGCCGGGGGCGGACTCGGAGACGAGGATGCCGACGCGGGCGAGCTGGAGGGCGCCGAGGCCGGAGGCGTAGAGGGTGTTGGCGAGCAGGTTGGCGTCCTTGACGTGGAGCTCGCCGGAGGCGGCGCCGTCCTCGAAGACGGTGGTGAGGATGGTGAGGCAGCCGTTCATGGCGCGGCCGAGGCGGAACAGGGCGCTCTCGGAGAGCTCGTCGAACAGGTCGGAACCGCTGCGGCGCATCAGGGTCTGGGCGCAGTCGACGAAGGCGGGATGCTCGATCCCGTAGTCGACGAAGGTGCCGACGACGTCGCGGACCACGTCCGTGGGCGCGCTGTCGCCCTCGGTCGCGATCAGCATCCGCTCGCGGAGCTCGTCGAGGTAGCCGACCAGGGTCAGCGCGAAGATCTCGTCCTTGCCGGTGAAGTGCCGGTAGACGATCGCGCGGTTGATCCCGACCGCCTTGGCGATGTCCTCGATCTGGGCGTCGCTCACCCCGCGCTCGTCGAAGAGCTTGCGGGTGGCCGCGACGATGTCGGCCTCGCGGGCGCGGCGCCGGGCGGCGGCGGCCGAGCGGCGGCCGTCCGAGGCGGATCCGGAGGTGCTTGGTCGGGTGCTCACAGGCACACTGTACGCGGTGTGCAACTCGGAGTTGCACCATGAGTGTCTGTCCTCACACGTCTCAGCGGAGCAAGGCGCTCCGCGCGCCGGCGACATCGTCGGTCGTGACGTAGTCGACCCCGGCCACCGCGGCGCGGAGAACGGCCGCGGTGCCCACCGCAGGCCAGGTCCCGACCTTGGCGCCCTGACGGTGATAGCGGTCGACGAGGGCGGCGTCGAGCACCCTGGTGTGGAGGTGCACCTGGGCGAAGCCGGGGCCGTAGAGGTCCGCGGGGTCGGGCTCGTCCTTGACGGCGACCTTCTCCATCCCGGTCCTCTCGACCCCGGGGAAGTCGAAGTAGCTCGCCTCGAAGCTCATGAAGATCGCCTTGTCGCCGTGGCCCTTCCGGGAGACCCAGCCGGGACGTAGCGAGACGACCGTGCGGTAGAGCGCGCGCATCTCGGCGGCGCTCTCGCCCTTGAGCTCGACCACGAGCCGCACGCGGTGCCCGTCGAGCCGCTCGGCCGCCTCGATGGCATCGAAGGTCTCCTCGATGGTCGGCACCCGGACCCCGCGGAACTGCGGACCCATCCACGAGCCCGCGTCGAGCGACTTCACCTCGGCGAGCGTGAACTCGCGGGGGCTCGCGTCCTGCCGGTCGGGGAAGCGGGTCTCGACGTCGGTGGTGCGCCGGAAGTCGCCGTCGTGAAGCAGTACCCACCGGCCGTCCGCGGTGGGCTGGAAGTCCATCTCGATGAAGTCGGCCCGCTGTCGCACCGCGCTGCGGAACGCGTCGAGGGTGTTCTCCGGATAGTTGAGCGAGTCGCCGCGCCACGCCATCACGCCGACCGGTCCGCTCCCGATGGCGTAGACGGCCGCCGACGGCCCCGCGACCGCTGGTGCGCCGTGATGCGCGTGGGCGACCGCCCGGAACCGCGTCTTCCCCACGGCCCGGGTCCTGAAGACGTACGTCGCGTGGCCGGTCGCGTCGGTGGTGAGCCGGGTGAGGTTCCTCCAGCCCTTGCCGCTGTCGCCCTGCAGGGTGAGCACCCTGCCGGGGCGGGCCGGAGCGGCGAAGACGGTGAGCCGCACCGCGCTGCCGGCGCGTACGGACCTCGGCACGCTGGTCGTGACGGTCTGCGGCTGCCCGAAGAGCGTACGCGGCGCGGTGACCCGCGCCCGCCAGCCGCGCCCCTCGCGCTTGATGCCGTAGGCCAGGACGCGCCACCGCGTCCGCACCGACGACGACTGGGTCACCTCGAAGGAGTAGTCGCCCGACCTCTCGACGGTCTGCTTCTGGACGACCCGCCATCCGTCCTCGCCATAGCTCTGCAGGCGCACCACCCGCCGCACGCTCGGGCCCAGCGAGCCGCTCAGCGTGAAGGTCTCCCGCTGGATCGGCCGCGCGACGCTCGAGGTCGGGGCCGCCGCAGTGACCGGCTCGGCAGCTGCGGCGGCTTCAGGCGCAGGGGAGGACGCGGCCAGACCGAGGACCATCACCAGCGCTGCGAGCAGCGTGGCGAACCGGGCATGAGGGGGCATGCGCAGTGAGGTTAGGGGATTGCTGAACCGAGCCATAAACCGGTATCCCGATAGTGTTAATCGAGAAAGCGTTGCACGGTCTCGATCGTGTCTGCCTCGGCAGCTGTCTTGTCGTCGCGATAGCGCACCACGCGGGCGAACCGGAGCGCGACACCGCCGGGATAGCGGGTCGAGCGCTGCACCCCGTCGAAGGCGATCTCGACCACCTGCTCGGGCCTGACCTGGACCGCCCAGTCGCTGTGCGGGTCGGTCAGGGCGAGCTCGGTGAACCGCTCGGTCTGCCAGGCCAGCATCTGGTCGGTCATCCCCTTGAACGTCTTGCCGATCATCACGAACCCGTCCGGCCCGCGCGCGCCGAGGTGGATGTTGGAGAGCCAGCCCTTACGGCGGCCCGAGCCCCACTCGATGCCGATGACGACCAGGTCGAGGGTGTGGACCGGCTTGACCTTGATCCAGCCCGAGCCGCGCCGCCCCGCCTCCCAGGGCAGGCCGACTCCCTTGACGACGACGCCCTCGTGGCCGGCGGAGAGCACATCGGTCGCGAACTGCTCGGCTGCCTCGGTGTCCACGGTGACCAGCCGTGGGGAGCGATGCCGCTCGGGGACGATCCGGTCGAGCTCGGCGAGGCGCTGGTCGAGCGCTACGTCGATGAGATCGCGACCGTCGACGTGGAGGATATCGAAGAAGTAGGGCGACACGACCGCGTCGGCGGCCGACCGGGTCGCGGTGCGCGAGGCGGTCTCCTGGAACGGCCGGGGACGCCCGTCCGGGCCCACCGTCATGGCCTCGCCGTCCAGCACGAGCGTGTCGGCGGGGAAGGAGGCGACGATCTCCGCCACCTCGGGCAGCCGGGCGGTGATGTCCTCGAGGGTGCGGGTCGCGATGCGTACCTCCGAGCCGGACTTGTGAGCCTGGATCCTGATCCCGTCGAGCTTGGTGTCGACCACGACCGGCTCGCCGAGCTTGGCCATGGCCTCCTCGACCGAGCCGGCCGAGGAGGCGAGCATCGGCAGCACGGGCCGGCCGACCACCAGCCCGACGTCGGCGAGCGCCTCCTCGCCGTCGAAGGCGAGCCCCGCGACCACCACGGTCGAGCCGGCGAGCATCGCGGCGCGGCGTACGGCCGGCAACGGCACCCCGGCGGCGACGGCCAGCGCCTCCTGGACCAGCGAGTCGAGCGCCCCCTGGCGCACCTCTCCGGTGACCACGGCTCGGAGCCACACCTGCTCGGCGGTGGTCGCGGCGCCGAAGAGCGCGTCGGCCTCGGCCGCCCGGGCGACCTGCGAGCCCGATCCCGACAGCCGCGACATCCTCTCGAACGCCTCGTGCACCTCGCTCACCGTCAGCGACGCCTCGGCGGCAGGGGGCGGGAGCGCGGTGAGGGAACGCCATCCCAGTCCCGTACGCCGCTGCAGCAGCGATCCGCTGAGATAGGCCGTCACCACCGGCAGCTCGTTGCGCGTGGCCGCGCCGAGGCACTCGGCCAGCGCGGCGACCTTGGCCTTCCGTGACCGGGTCGCTGCGACGGCGTTCGAGGTGGAGACGATGTCGGCGAGCAGCATGTCTCCAGTGAACATCACTCCGCCGACATTTCCCCGGGACCAGTCAGTGCGATGGCTCCACGTGCCTCTCCGGGTCCCGCCCGAGGAGGCGTAGCGCGTCGCCCCAGGAGTCCTCGCCGTTCTCGGCGAGCGGTGCGGCGAAGACCGGCGTACCGCCCGGCCTGGCCGCGATCTGCCGGGCCATCTCGAGGACCACGATGACCGTGGCCTCCGAAGGCCGGTAGTCGCGCCCGAGCGCCGTCGCGACGTCCCAGGCATGTATGGCGGCATCGAGCAGCTGCATCCCGAGCGCGACCTTCACCGTCGGCCGGAAGCCGAACTCCGCGAGATGGATCGTCGCCTCCGGGGCGGCGGCGCCGAACGCCTCGCGCACCCGGGTGGCCGACTCCTGCCACCGGTCGGCGAGGTCCTCGGCCGTCACCGGCACGGACGCGTACGCAGCGACCGGCGCGTCGCCCTCGGCGACCGCGGCCGCGAAGCCGAGGTTCTGGCCGACCATGTGGCCGAACAGATCCGCGAGGTCCCAGCCGGCACATGGGGTGGAAAGGCTCAGATCACCGGCCCGGGAGGCGAGCGAGCCGGTCTCGTCGAGGGCCAGGTCGTACTCCGCGAGCATCTCGAAAAAAGTAAGCATACGTTGATCGTAAGCAGAGGTAGATCATATGTCGAACGGTTAAGATCCTGCGGTGGATCGACCCGAGCTCGGCTTCCTGCTGTCCCGACTGCTGCGTGAGGTGATGGCCCGCGAGAAGCCGATCCTCGACGCCGCGGGGCTGGAGATGTGGGACTACGCGGTGCTGACCGCGCTGGCCGAGTCGGACGCTCCCACGCAGGCACAGCTCGCCGCGACCACCGGTCGTGACAAGACCCGGCTGATCGGCAACCTGGACCGCCTCGAGGCCGAGGGACTGGTCCGGCGAGCGCCCGACCCGGCCGACCGCCGCAACCGGATCGTGTCCCTGACCCCGGCAGGCTCTGACGTCCTCCGCCGCTGCCGCGACGCCATCGGAGCGATGGAGACCGAGCTGCTGGCCGATCTCGACGCGACCGACCGGACCGGGTTCGAACGGGCGCTGACCGCTCTCGTCGAGAACGACCGCTGAGGCGCCCGGCCTATCCTCGCCCCATGTCGCCTGTCGCCGCCCGCACCTGGATCGAGTCCGAGCTGCCTGCCCTGCTGGCCCGTCATCGCGTGCCCGCGGCGGCCGTCGGGGTGCTCCAGGACGGCCAGGTCGTCGACCACGCGAGCGGCATCCTCAACCTCGACACCGGCGTGGAGGCGACCACCGACTCGCTCTTCCAGGTCGGCTCGATCACCAAGCTGTGGACCACCGACCTGGTGATGCAGCTCGTCGACGACGGCTCGATCGACCTCGATGATGCGATCACGCGCCATCTGCCGGACTTCACGGTCGCCGACGAGGAGGCGACCCGGACGATCACCGTCCGCCAGCTGCTCTCCCACACCGCAGGCTTCGAGGGTGACGTCTTCACCGACCACGGACCCGGCGACGACGCGGTCGAGCGGTTCGTCGCCTCGATGGGCGACCTGCCGCAGATCTTCGCGCCGGGGGAGCGGTTCTCCTACTCCAACGCGGGCTTCGCCGTGCTCGGCCGCCTCGTCGAGGTCGTCCGCGGGATCACCTGGGACCGTGCCCTCTACGAGCACCTCGCCGCCCCGCTGGGCCTCGCCCACATCGCCACCACGGCCTATGACGCGATCAGGTTCCGCACCGCGATGGGCCACATCGACCCCGGTCCCGACCACATCCTGCGCCCGGGACCGGCCTGGGGGATGGCCCGCGCCAGCGGCCCGGTCGGCGCGATGCTCTCGATGCGCGTACGCGACCTGCTCGGCTTCGCCGCCATGCACCTGGCCGGGGGCGTGGCCGCCGATGGCACCCGCGTCGTCTCGGCGGCCTCCTGCGCCGACGTCCTCACCCGGCAGGTCGACCATCCCGCCTCCACCCGTTCCGACGGCCGCGGTCTGGGCTGGTCCCTCGACGACACCCGACAGGGGATCGTGGGTCACGACGGTCAGACGATCGGGCAGTCGGCGTTCTTCCGGATGGTGCCCGAGCACGGCCTGGCGGTCGCGCTGCTCACCAACGGCGGCGACACCTACGGCCTCTACCACGACGTCGTCGGCCATCTGCTCCACGAGCTCGCCGGCGTACGCATCACCCCGGACCCGGTGCCACCCGAGCAGCCGCCGGCCGGTTTCGACGCCGACCGCCTGCTGGGCACCTACCGGGCCCGGATCGTCGACTGGACGCTCCGCAAGGAACCCGACGGCCGGCTGTGGGTCGAGGAGATCCCCGGTCCCGAGGCGGCCGCCGTCGGCGACGAGCCGCAGACCTACGAGGTCCTCCCGTACGCCGTCGACCAGGTCGTCACCGCCGACGCCCTGCACGGCGCCCACCACGTCTTCGGGTTCACCGGCAGCGACTCGGCAGGACGTGCGACGCATCTGACGACGAGCCGGGTCTTTCCGCGGGCTAACCTCGACTCATGAGCGAGCGCCAGCGAGCGGCCATGGGCCTCAGGCCGCCGCCTCCGTACTCTTCGCTCTGCCCTACGGAGGCGGCGGCATGAGCGCTCAGCGGACGGTCCGTCCCGGCTATGCGGTGGGACTGGCCTCCATGCTGCGGCCGCTTCGGCGCGGGCTCGGGGACCCGACGTACAAGATCCTCGGCGACGACCACTGGCGAGCCGTCCGTACGCCACACGGCCCCGCCACGCTGAGGCTGCGCCAGCGCGACACCGAGGTCGAGTCCGAGGCGTGGGGCGAGGGCGCCGAGTGGGCCCTGGAGCAGCTTCCCGCTCTGCTGGGGGCCGAGGACCGCCCCGAGGAGTTCCGCACCGACGACCCGCTGCTCGCGACGCTGCTGGAGCGCTTCGAGGTGCCGCGCTTCGGGCGCACCGGGCTGATGATGGAGGCGCTGGTGCCCTCGATCATCGAGCAGAAGGTGACCAACAACGAGGCGTTCCGCGGCTTCGGCAACCTGGTCAGGCGCTTCGGCGAGGTCGCGCCCGGCCCGGGCGCGGACCACGGGCTGCGCCTGCAGCCGTCACCGGAGACGCTCCGTACGATCCCCAGCTGGGACTGGCTGCGCCTGCCCGTCGACCCGGCCCGCTCCAAGGCGGTCCTGCACGCGGCCCGGGTCGCGACCGCGGTCGAGCGGACCGCGAGCCTGCCCGGCGACGAGGTCGAACGACGGCTCACCACCATCCCCGGCGTCGGCGAGTGGACCGTCGCCGAGGTGCGGCAGCGCGCGCTCGGCGACCCGGACGCGGTCAGCTTCGGCGACTATCACCTCGCCAAGGACGTCGGGTGGGCGTTGACCAATGCGGCTTGGGACGACGAGCGGCTGCGGGAGTATCTGGAGAGGTTCCGGCCGCATCGGGCTCGCGTCGTGGCGTTGATCTATCGGGGGGCCGGGAAGAGGCCTCGGCGCGGTCCGAAGATGTCGCCTCGGACGCACTTGCCTTCTTGAGCTGCTGATTTACTGCCGAGTCGGCGCATCTGTCCCCTCTCGCTCGCTTCGCTTCGCGAGACACGGGGACAGATCCGCCGACTCGGCAGGCCTCGGGGTTGGTCCTCAGAGCAGGGGGCGGAGCGGGGTGAGGACCAGCTCGGTGAACTTGCGGTGGATGTCGCGGGCGGCCCACTCGTCGGAGGTCAGCTCGAGGGCGTTGGACTCGTCGCGGGAGAAGATCTCCTCCATCTGCTTGGCGACGTCGCGGTCGAAGATCTCCAGGTTGATCTCGTAGTTGCCGGTCAGCGAGAGCCGGTCGATGTTGGCGGTGCCGACGGTCGACCAGAAGCCGTCGACGGTGGCCGTCTTGGCGTGGATCATCGCGTCCTTGAACCGCAGGATCCGCACGCCGGAGTCGAGCAGCTGGGAGAAGTAGCCGCGCGAGATCCAGTCGACCACGACGTGGTTCGACTTCAGCGGCAGCAGGATGCGTACGTCGACCCCGCGCTGCGCCGCGGCCTTGAGTGCGGCGACGAAGTCCTCGTCGGGGACGAAGTAGGCGGTGGTCAGATAGATGTTGCGGGAGGCCCGGTTGATCGCCTCGAGGTACATCGAGCGGATCGGGAACATCCACAGCCGGGGTACGTTGCGGTGGAACCGGAGATCGGGGTCCCATGACGGCGCGGTCTCGATGAGCAGCGGGCCCTCGGTGCCGGTCCGGTGGGTCAACGGGTGCGGCCGTCGCCGGTTGAGGTTCCAGAAGTCGGCGAACGCGCGACGCAGGTCCCACACACCGGGCCCGGTGATCCGGACGTGGGTGTCGCGCCACTCGGTGGCGTACGCGGTGCCGATGTTGTAGCCGCCGACGAAGCCGACCGTGTCGTCGACGACCAGGATCTTGCGGTGGTCGCGGCCGTAGCGGGAGAGGTCGAAGAAGCGCCAGCCCGCCGCGTAGGTGGGGTAGCGCAGCACGTGCATGCCTTCGGGGAAGCGCTTGAAGCGGGCCGGCACCACGAGGTTGGCGAGCTCGTCGAAGATGCAGTAGACCTCGACGCCGCGCTCGGTCGCCTCGGCCAGCGCCTGCTTGAACCGGTTGCCGACCTCGTCGCCCTTCCAGATGTAGGTCTCGAGGAAGATCTGCTTCTTGGCGCCGTCGATGGCGGCGATCATGTCCTCGTAGAGGTCGTTGCCGAAGGTGTAGGTCGTCACCGTGCCGTCGCCGACGCTGTTGGTGCGCGGCGGGGTGACCGGGAACGGCTTGGCGCGCTTCCCGCGGCTGCGGTAAGCGTCGACGAGGCTCATCACGACGGCGAGCGCGATCGGCACGCCGAAGACGGCGAGGAGCAGGCGGCGTAGGAACCTCATGACGCCCCCCGGCGACAGTCTCATCACAGTTCCCAATCTAACCGGCTGATCGCGCCGAGACACACCGGTGCTGCGCGCCGCTCGACACCGATACCCGATGCCGATGATCCCAGCCGCTCCGAAGACCCTCGGACCAGCATGCGAGAACGCCCTTCACAGGCCTCGTCATCGTGTGGAGGATCCTGTGATCCCCGTCACCTACTGGCTGGTAAGTCGTTGGACCGAAATACCTCCCACCCTGTTCGCGGACATGTCCGGGGCGGGTCGTTGCCCTCGGAACTGAAACGTGTTCTACTACAGGCTTGAAACGTGAGCCGAGTCACAAGACGTCGCGGAAGGTCAAGGATGGCAGTGCAGTTCGCCTCGCTCGTCCGAGGTGTCGGCGGGATGGGTTTGATGACCGGAGAAGTCGTCAAGGGCACGTTCACGACCAAGTTCCAGACGAGGGAGTTCCTGGAGCAGGCCTGGTTCATCACCAGCGTCACGATGATGCCCGCGGTCCTCGTCTCGATCCCGTTCGGAGCGGTCATCTCCCTCCAGGTCGGCAATCTCGCCGGCCAGCTCGGCGCGCAGTCGTTCGCCGGTGCGACGGCCGTGCTCGCGGTGGTCAGGGAGGCGGCGCCGATGGCGGCGGCGCTGATCATCGCCGGGGCGGCCGGGTCGGCGATTTGCTCGGACATGGGTTCGAGAAAGATCCGTGAGGAGATCGACGCGATGGAGGTGCTGGGCATCGACCCGGTGATCCGGCTGGTGATCCCGCGAGTTCTCGCCTGTCTGTTCGTCTCGGTGATGATCAACGGCATCGTGATCGCGACCGGGATCGGTGGCGGCTACTTCTTCACCGTGATCGTCCAAGGTGGTTCGGCCGGTGCGTTCCTGTCGAGCTTCACCGCGCTGGCGAGCCTGCCGGACCTCTACATCTCGATGGTCAAGTCGGCGGTCTTCGGCTTCCTGGCGGCGATCATCGGCGCCTACAACGGCCTCAACGCGCAGGGCGGTCCCAGCGGCGTCGGCCGAGCGGTCAACGAGGCCGTGATCATCGCGTTCATGATGCTGTTCGTCCTCAACTCCATCATGACCGCGGTCTACTTCCAGATCGTTCCTCAGGACGGGTTGTGATCCCCCGGTGTCCAACACGCTCGCCCAGGTGGGCAACCAGATCGTCAAGGAGCAGCGCCAGGCCGTCGAGGGCTATGGCGACCAGCTGCTCTTCTACGCCAAGGCCCTGGCCTGGGCGCCCCGCACCATCCGCCGCTACAAGCGGGAGGTGCTCAACATCCTGGCCGAGGTCGCGTTCGGCGCCGGTGGCCTGACGATGATCGCCGGCACCGTCGGCGTGATCGCGTTCATGGCCTTCTTCGCCGGCTCCGAGGTCGGCATCCAGGGCTACGCCAGCCTGAGCCAGATCGGTGTCGCCAAGTTCTCCGCGTTCATCTCGGCCTTCTTCAACACCCGCGAGGTCGCGCCGCT
Source organism: Nocardioides luteus (assembly GCF_000960475.2). GTDB lineage: Bacteria > Actinomycetota > Actinomycetes > Propionibacteriales > Nocardioidaceae > Nocardioides > Nocardioides luteus_A. The sequence continues at coordinate 167,891 of NZ_JZDQ02000001.1, forward strand.
GATCTCCTCGATCGCGCTGGCCGCGACCGTCGGCTGCGGCTACACCGCGCGCCTCGGCGCGATGCGCATCAGCGAGGAGATCGACGCGCTCGAGGCGATGGGCGTGCCGAGCCTGCCCTACCTGGTCACCACCCGGATGATCGCGGGCTTCCTGGCCGTCATCCCGCTCTACATCGTCGCCCTGTGCGCCTCCTACCTCAGCCCGCGGCTGATCACGACGCTGATGTACGGGCAGTCGGGCGGGACGTACGACCACTACTTCCTGGCGTTCCTGCCGCCGATCGACATCCTCTACAGCTTCCTCAAGCTGATCATCCTCGCGGTCGCGATCATCCTGATCCACTGCTACTACGGCTACACCGCCTCCGGCGGCCCGGCCGGCGTCGGCATCGCGGTCGGCAAGGCGATCCGTACGTCCATCGTCACCGTCGTCGTCGCCGACTTCTTCCTGAGCTTCGCGATCTGGGGCTCCACGACCACCGTCCGGATCACAGGATGAGGGCGGTGCGCACATGTTGATGGGAATCCAGCGCGACACCCGCGCCGAGCACACCAGGCTCTTCGTCTCCGGGATCGCCTTCGCGGTGACCCTGGCCCTGCTGATCACGCTCTGCGTGGCGATCTACCAGAAGGCCTTCGTGCAGTTCACCACGGTCAGCGTCGAGGCCGACCGGGCCGGCCTGCAGCTGCCGCGCTACGGCGACGTCCGCATGCACGGCGTCATCGTCGGCCAGGTACGCGAGATCCGCCAGGACGGCAAGAAGGCCGTCATCGAGCTCGGCCTCGAGCCCGAGCAGGCCGCGCAGATCCCCGCCAACGTCAGCGTCGCGATCAAGCCGACGACGCTGTTCGGGCAGAAGTACGTCGAGTTCATCGACCCCACGGGCAAGCGGACCGGCGCGCTCAGCGAGGGCACCGTGATCCCCGCCGACCGGGTCCGCACCAGCGTCGAGCTCGACGTGATCCTGGCCCGGCTCTTCCCGCTGCTGAAGTCGATCCGTCCCCAGGACCTCAACAGCACCCTGCACGCCCTCGCCACCGCGCTCTCCGGCAACGGGGAGAAGCTCGGCGAGACCCTCGTCCAGCTCAACGACTACCTCGAAGAGATGAACGTCCACCTCCCCACGCTCGAACGCGATCTCGAGGACATGGCCGACGTCGCCGAGACCTACTCCATGGCCGCCCCCGACCTGGTCAAGGTCCTCGAGCACACCACGACCACCGCCAAGACCGTCTCCGCCCAGCGCGAGCGCCTCGGCGGCCTGCTCACCTCCGTCACCGGGGTCGCCGACACCTCGAAGAACCTGCTCGCCGAGAACGAGAAGGCGATCAGGTACGAGACCGAGCTGGCCGTCCCGCTGCTCAAGCTCCTCGCCGACTACTCCCCGGAGTACACCTGCCTGCTCAAGGGCCTCGACGACTACACCGAGCTGCTGGCGACCGTCTTCCAGCAGAACCGCGTGCGCCAGACCATGGTCCTCGACGGCACCCAGAAGCCGGCGTACGGCCGTGACGACCGTCCCGAGTGGGGCGAGGTCGGTCACGGGCCGTGGTGCGACGGGCTGCCGAACCCGAAGGTGCCGGCCGACCCGATGGAGCTGGAGAACGGCACCGAGGACGTCCCGTGGGCACCGGGGAACGGGGGTCTTCAGTGAACAAGCGCGATCTGAAGACCGCCGTCGCCGGGACGAAGCTGGTCATCTTCACCGTCATCTCGATCATGGTCACCGGCACCCTGGCCTCCATCATGGGCAACGTCGGGTTCGGCGACCGGGTGCCCTACCGTGCCGAGTTCACGACCGCCTCGGGCCTGAGCGAGGGAGACGACGTACGCGTCGCCGGCATCACCGTGGGCGAGGTGCTCTCCGTCGAGATCGAGGGCGGCGACCACGCGATGGTCACCTTCCGGGTCGACAAGACCGTGCCGCTGACCACCGCCAGCGGCGCCCAGGTGCGCTACCTGAACCTGGTCGGCGACCGCTACCTGGCGCTCACCCAGGACGCCGGGCAGGAGCAGGGATCGGAAGGCACGCCGCTGCGGCAGGGACAGACCATCGCGATGTCCAACACCACCCCGGCGCTCGACCTGACCGAGCTCTTCAACGGCTTCCAGCCGCTCTTCCAGGCACTGCAGCCCAAGGACGTCAACAAGCTCTCGCTCAACCTGATCCGGGTGCTGCAGGGCGAGGGCGGCACGGTGGCGAGCCTGCTCTCCGAGACGGCCGACCTGACCAGCGCCCTGGCCGAGCGCGACCAGCTGATCGGCGACGTGATCACCAACCTGTCCAAGACGCTCAGCACCGTCAACGAGCACCACACCGAGCTGGCCGAGCTGATCCAGCAGCTCAGCGGCTGGATGAAGGACCTGGCGCGCGACAAGGAGGCGATCGGCGACTCGATCTCCTCGATCGGCGACCTCACCGACGAGCTGGCCGGGCTGCTCACCGACGTACGCCCGTTCCTGAAGGAGGACATCAAGCAGCTCAAGCGCGTGGTGGACATCCTCAACAAGCCGGGCAACCAGAAGCTCCTCGACAGGACCCTCGAGCGGCTGCCGGAGACCTTGGAGTCGCAGGCGCGGATCGGCAGCTACGGCTCCTGGTACAACTACTACCTCTGCGACCTCGACTTCTCGATCAAGCTGCCCTCGCTCGGTGAGCTGCTCGACAACTCGCCGGCCGTCAAGGCGATCCAGAAGCAGCTCGACAACGTGGCCTTCTACAGCCGGGCGGAGAGGTGCAAGCTCTGATGGCACACCACTCGGACACCCAGCTCAAGCGCACCGGCGTGATCACGATTGTGGCGATCGCGCTGGCCCTGACGGCGGCGTTCAACCTCCGCAAGCTGCCCTGGTTCGCCGGCACGACCTATCAGGCCGAGTTCTCCGACACCAGCGGCCTGCACGTCGGCAACCGGGTGGAGATCGCCGGGATCCGGGTCGGCCGGGTCAGCGACATCGAGATCGAAGGCGCCAAGGTGGTCGTCTCCTTCTCGGTCGAGGGCACCGAGATCGGCCACCGCAGCGAGGCGAAGATCGGGGTGCTCAACCTGCTGGGCGAGAAGTACCTCGACATCACCCCGCAGGGCGGCCACACGCTCGAGGCCGGCTCGACGATCCCGCTGGCCCGCACCAGCGCCGGCAGCGACATCGTCGGCACCTTCGGCGACCTGGCCGAGACGACCGAGGCGATCGACACCCAGCAGCTCGCCAAGGCGCTGACCACCATGTCGGGCACGCTCGACAAGGCCGGTCCCGAGGTGCAGGGAGCCTTCCAGGGCATCGCCGCGCTCTCCCAGACGATCGCCGCCCGCGGCGACGAGCTGGAGTCGCTGCTGCAGGACGCCGAGAGGGTCGTCCGGCTCGTCAACCAGCGCAAGCAAGACATCATCAGCGTGATGGACAACGGCGACCAGGTCTTCGCCGAGCTGATCCAGCGCCGTCAGGCGATCCATCAGCTGCTGGTCAACGCCACCACCCTGGCCGAGCAACTGCAGGCGCTGGTGAAGGAGAACCAGAAGCAGATCGGGCCGGCGCTGGACGCGCTCGAGGAGGCGCTGAAGTTCCTCAATGCCCGCGACGAGGACCTGACCAAGACCATCCAGAACTACGGGCCGTACGCGTCGATCCTGATCAACATCATCGGCACCGGCCCCTGGTTCGACGCCTACCTCGCCAACCTGACCGGCATCGTGAGCGGTGAGTTCGTGCCCGGACGACGACCAGGGATCGTGCAATGACCAACATCATCGAACGACTGACCGAGGTGCCGCGCCGCAGGGGCCGGCGGCGTACGCAGGCGCCGTTCGCCGTGGCCGGGACCGAGCGGCCGTCGGGCCCGAGCCTGAGGTCCAAGTGGGCGGCGCTGCCGGCCGCGCTGGTGCTGATGTGCGGGCTGCTGCTGGTCTCCGAGGTGGCCGCGCCCGACACCAAGCTCGTCACCGCGAGCTTCCCGCAGGCGGTGAGCATCTACGAGGGCTCCGACGTGGTCGTCATGGGCGTCACGATCGGCAAGGTCGCCTCCCTGGAGCCGAAGGGCGACCACGTGGATGCGGTGATCGAGTACGAGAGCGACTACAAGCTGCCCAAGGACGTGAAGGCGGCGATCGTCACCCCGACGCTGGTCGCGGACCGGTTCGTCCAGCTGACACCGGCCTACACCGGTGGCCCGACCCTGGCCGACGGCGGCGAGATCCCGATCGAGCGCACCGCGGTCCCGGTCGAGCTCGACCGCATCTACGCCAGCCTCTCCGAGCTGACCACGGCGCTGGGACCCAACGGGGCGAACAAGAACGGCGCGCTGAGCGACGTCCTGCGCGAGGGCGCGGACGCCCTGGAGGGCAACGGCAAGATCGGCAACCAGGCGATCGCCGACATGTCGGAGGCGGCTCAGGTGCTCGGCGGCAACTCCGAGCAGCTCTTCAGCACCCTCTCCCAGCTCTCCGAGGTCACCAGGACGCTGGCGAAGAACGACGACACGACCGAGAAGTTCCTGACCGACCTCTCCGACGTCTCCTCCCAGCTGGCCGGGGAGAGCGACGAGCTCGACCAGGCGCTGGTCGCGATCGCGCAGGCGGTCAAGGTGACCAAGTCCTTCGTGGAGAACAACTCCGACGCCCTGGTCGGCGACGTCAAGGAGCTCAACAAGACGCTCAACATCCTGGCCAAGGAGAAGGAGACGCTCGGCACCGTCCTCGACCTGGCGCCGCTCGGGATCGGCAACCTGGCCGAGTCCTTCGACCCCGCGTCAGGTTCGGTCGGCTTCCGGCTGCAGGTCGGGCCGATCGGCTCCGACCTGTCCAACATCCTCTGCATGGTCGTCGAGAACGACCAGATCCCGGGGGCGAAGGAGATCTGCGCACTGTTCAAGGCGCTGCTGCCGGCCGGGTCCACCTCAGCTGCCGGGGAGGCGCTCACCGAGGGCAGCGCGCCCACCGACCGTGACACCGACACCGGGCTGCCGCTCGAGAACGGCACCCGGACCAAGCAGCCCGAGGTCGAGCCCGAGGTGGTCACCCAGGGCGGCATCACCGAGCTCAGCGGCTCGCTCCAGGACCTGATGTCGGGAGGGAAGAGATGAGGCGTCTAGGGGCAGCCGTGGCGATGCTCGGCGTTGTCGCCGTGGCGAGCGGGTGCGGCGTACAGGCCTATGACCTGCCGCTGCCGGGCAAGGAGGTCGGCGAGGGCGACGGCTACGTCGTCACCGCCGAGTTCAACGACGTGGTCGACGTGGTGCCGCGCACCAAGGTGATGGCCAACGACGTCCCGGTCGGCCAGGTCGACGAGGTCGAGCGCGAGGGCTGGCACGCCAAGGTCACCATGACCATCCGCAAGAACATCGAGCTTCCGGCCGACGCGCTGGCCAACGTACGCCAGACCAGCCTGCTGGGGGAGAAGTACATCGCCCTGGTGGCACCCGAGGGGTCCACGATCGCCAGCGCCGGCAAGCTCGGCGACGGCGCCACCATCGGGCTCGACCGCACCAACCGCAACCCCGAGGTAGAGGAGGTGCTCGGCGCGCTCTCCTTCCTGCTGGCGGGCGGCGGCGTCGGGCAGCTGAAGACGATCAGCGACGAGCTCAACACCATGATGGACGGGCGCACCGGTGACATGCGGGCGCTGCTGGGCAACCTGGAGACCACGGTCGCCTCGCTCAACCAGCAGAAGGGCTCCATCATCAAGGCGATGGAACAGGTCGACCGGCTGACCCGCACCCTCAACAAGGAGTCCGCGAAGATCGAGGCCGCCATCGACTCCTTCGGGCCGGCGCTGGAGGTGCTCCGCCAGCAGCACGCCGACCTGATGAAGATGATGAAGGCGCTCGACCGGCTCGGTGTGGTCGCGACCCGGGTGATCAACCAGAGCGGCGCCAACCTGACCACGGCGCTGGACGAGCTGGCACCGACGCTGCGCGAGCTCGCCGACGCCGGCGACTCGCTGCCCCGCGGCCTGACGATGGCGGCGAGCTTCCCGTTCCCCGAGAACGCCTCCGGGCTGGCGATGGGTGACTACTCCAACGCGCTGTTCCACATGGATCTCGATCTCGGCAAGCTGGTCGGCAGCCTCACCAACGGCAAGTCGCCCGGGCTGCTGCCCCAGGTCTTCCAGATCTGCCTGTCCTACTCCAAGGGCTGCGAGGCGATCCAGCCGCTGGCCAAGGCACTGTGCGACCTGACCAACATGCAGATCACCTGCTCCGTGGTCGGCAAGGAGGACACCCCGGCCAAGCCGGGCGAGAAGACGCCCAAGCTGCCCGACATCGCCGACCTGCTGCCCAAGAGCTCGGCCTCGACCAAGACGCCGGGGCTCGATGGCCTGGTTCCGGAGATCGCCGAGGGGCTCTCGGCGCCGGCGGACACCGACTCGCCCACGGCCGAGCCGACCACCGGAGGCCTGCTCGGCCTCCTCGGACTGCTGGGAGGCGGCAGCTGATGACCCGGAGCGTACGCAACAAGCTGGTCGTCTTCCTGGTGATCGCCGCGGTCGGGATCTTCTACGTCTCGGCCGCCTACCTCGGCGTCGTCGACCGGGTCCTGGGTCGCCACGTGGACGTCTCGGTGGACCTGCCGGCCTCCGGTGGTCTCTACGAGGGCAGCGAGGTCAACTACCGTGGCATCAGCATCGGCCGGGTCGCCTCGATGACCGTCACCGACAAGGGCGTCCGCGCGGGGCTGGAGCTCGACCCCGGCACCGAGGTGCCCCGGGACGCCAAGGTCGAGGTCCACAACCTCTCGGCGGTGGGGGAGCAGTACATCAACTTCATCCCCGACTCCGCCGCCGGTCCCTACCTCGCCGAGGGCGACGTCGTGACCGCCGGGCCCGAGTCGATGCCCGGCACCACCGACCAGCTGCTCACCGAGCTCAACAGCTTCACCACCTCGATCAACGGCGAGGACCTGAGCACCGTCGTCGCGGAGCTCGGCACCCTGTTCCGCGGCAACGCCGAGAACCTGCGTACGTTGCTCGACTCGGGCTCCACGCTGGTCGACCAGGCCACCGCGCACCAGAAGGAGACGGTGCGGCTGCTGAACACCAGCCAGACCGTGCTCCAGACGCAGAAGGAGCACAGCGGCGACATCCGCGAGTTCGCCAAGGGGCTCGAGGAGGTCACCGCGACCCTGGACAAGCGGGATCCGGAGCTGCGCGAGATCCTGCAGGGCGGCGAGGCGACCGCGGTCCAGGTGCAGTCGCTGCTCGACGGGCTGCAGCCGCTGCTGCCGGTCTTCCTGGCCAACCTCAGCACGGTCAACGAGGTGCTCACCGCCCGGCTGCCGGCGATCGAGCAGACGCTGGTGACCTTCCCGCGTGTCGTAGCGACAGGGTTTACCGGCTCGCCCGGTGACGGCTACGGTCACTTGTCGATGGGCTACGTCTACACCACCCCGCCGTGCCAGAAGGGCTACAAGCCCGCCGACCAGTGGATCCCCGGCACCGTGATGGAGGACCAGCCGCTCTACCCTGCCAAGTGCACCGACGAGCGCGCCCAGCCCGGCTACGAGGGCGACAACCCGATCATGCAGCGCGGCGTCAACATGGTGCCGAAGCCCGAGGGCGTGGGGAAGTACGTCACGAGCTACGACCCGAAGACCGGGCGCACCGAGCTTCCCGACGGAAAGACGGTCACCATGTCCGCCCCGACCGATGACGGAGGCCTCGTCTCCGCCCTGTCCGACGACTCCTGGCGATCGATGATCCTGGGGGAGGAGTGAATCCGATGAGTGCCCACAACCCACTCGAGGTCAAGGTCTCCCTCGCGAGACTCGGACGGCTCAACACCGTGCTCGCGGCGGTGGTGGTGATCCTGGCCGTGCTGGCAGCGGCCGTCTTCATCGGTGGCGCCCGGGTGCTGCCCTGGACGACGCCCGCCGAGGCCGCGGCCGCCGACTACGACGAGGTGAAGTCGGTCGCCGAGGACGGCGTGATCGCCTTCCTCGACGTCGACTACCGCGACATGGATCCACGGATCCAGGCGGTCAAGGAGATCTCGACCGGCACCTTCGGCAAGGAGTACACCGCCATCGCCGAGCAGATCCGGCAGGCCGCGATCCCCGCCCAGACCATCTCGAAGGGCAAGGTCAGGCAGGTCGGCATCCGCACGATCGGGTCGAAGAAGGCGGTCGTGCTGGTCGCCGTGGACTCGGTCGTCACCAGCAGCCAGACCGCTGAGCTGAAGAAGAGCGACACCTGCCCCTACGAGGGTGCGCGGTGCTCGAAGTACCGCTTCAAGGTGTCGCTGGCCAAGACGAAGGACGGATGGCGCATGTCCGACCTGGCAGGAGTCAACTGATGACAGGCGTACGAGCGAACGGATCGGTCTCCACCGGCCAGAAGGAGTGTCCCTTCTGCGCGGAGACGATCAAGGCCGCCGCGATCAAGTGCCGCTACTGCGGCTCCGACCTGCTGCCTCCGGCCGAGGAGCCGGAGGACCAGGACGTACGCCAGGAGGCCGCTGCGCCGGAGGAACCGGAGACCGAACCCGAGCCTCAGGTTGAGGTTGAGGGTGAGGCTGAGAGCGAGGCGCGCGCCGGGCTCGCCGAGCGGTGGCTGGGTGACGGCAGCCGCGTGCTGACGGCCGTTCTCGGCGTACTCGTCCTGGTGGCCGGCGGCGTGCTCTGGCTGGCTGTGGACCTGGCGTCGAACGACGACGTCGCGCCCGGTGGCGAGCTGACCGCGGCCGGGTCCCGGGCGGCGATCATGGAGCACTCGGTGGGACTCGCCCAGACGGTGATGTCCTATCGGGCCGCCAGCGCGGAGAAGGACATCGCGGCAGCGAAGAAGCTGATGACGCCGGCGATGCAGAAGGACTACGAGAAGACGCTGCCCGGTGAGGACAAGCGCAAGGAGCAGGCCGACCTCGGCATCAAGGTCGACGCCGAGGTGGCACCGCTCTCCGAGGAGGGCGCCAAGGCGGCCGAGAAGGGCAAGGCCTGCATCGACGAGGATTGCGCCGCCTCGATCATCTCGGCGACCGAGGAGTCCGCGAAGGTGCTGCTCTTCGTCAACCAGAGCGCGTCCGCGCCGAAGACGAAGAACACCGTGGTCAGCCCGACCTGGGAGGTGCTGACGCTGGTCAAGGACGGCGGCGGCTGGCTCATCTCCGAGATGAAGGCAGCCTCCTAGATCTCATGCTGAGGTCCCTTCGGGGGATCCCTGCATGCCTGCTATGGTAGAACGTGTTCTAGTTTCACTGCTCGAGGAGGGCACATGGCCGGCTCACGCCAGTCCGTACAGCTGACCGAGGTGGAGATCGAGGAGTTCCTCGCCTCGCAGATGAAGGTGCAGGTCGCGACCGTCGGTCCCGACGGCGCTCCGCACCTGACCACGCTGTTCTACGTGCTCGACGAGGGCAAGATCGTCTTCTGGACCTACGGGTCCTCGCAGAAGGTCCGCAACCTGCGGCGCGACCCACGGGTCACCTGCCTGGTCGAGGACGGCGTCGACTACTTCGAGCTCCGCGGGGTGAGCATCACCGGGAAGGCGAGGCTCGTCGAGGACTACGACGAGATCAAGGGCATCGGGTCGCGCGTGATGGCCCGGATGGCCGGCGGCGCCGACCTGGGCGAGCTCGGCGAAGACCTCGTCTCGAAGCAGGCCCACAAGCGCGTCGGCATCGTCATCGAGCCCGACAAGGTCGCAAGCTGGGACCATCGCAAGCTGGGCGCGCTGCCCGGTCAAGGCTGAGTTCGATGATGACGAAGGACTGAGGAGACGGACATGGCAAAGGTGATCGTGGACTTCGACCTGTGCGAGTCCAACGGGATGTGCGAGGCGTTCGCACCCGACGTGTTCGAGATCGACGACGACGACTACCTGCTGGTCGAGGACCCGACGGTGACCGACGAGAACCGCGACCGCGTCGAGCAGGCGGTGGCCGGCTGCCCCAAGGCGGCCCTGAGGATCGAGGAGTAGCACCACGTGAGCATCGACCTGGATGGCAAAGTCGCGATCGTCACCGGATCCGGAGCGGGTCTGGGGCGTGCGGAGGCGGTCGCCCTGGCCCGGGCGGGTGCCCGGGTGGTTCTCAACGACCTGCCCGGCGCTGCCGAGGAGGCCGCCGCGGAGATCCGCGGGTTCGGTGGCGAGGCGGTGATCGCAGCCGGTGACGTGAGCGAGCGTGCCACCGCCGACGCGATGATGGCCGCCGCCGTCGACGGGCTGGGCGGCCTCGACATCGTGGTCAACAACGCGGGCATCACCCGCGACAAGATGCTCTTCAACATGTCCGACGAGGAGTTCGACCTCGTCGTACGCGTCCACCTGCGCGGCCACTTCCTGCTGACCCGCAACGCCTCGGCCCACTGGCGCTCGGTCGCGAAGTCGACCGGCGCGCCGGTCGACGCAGCAGTCGTGAACACCTCCTCGGAGGCGTTCCTGTCCGGGCCTCCCGGACAGGCCAACTACGGCGCCGCGAAGGCAGGGATCACCGCGCTGACGATGTCGACGGCCCGCTCGATGGGTCGTTCCGGCGTACGCGCCAACGCGATCTGCCCGCGGGCCGCCACCGCGATGACCGAGGGCGTGCTCTCCGGCGACTCCTACGGTCCCGAGCACGTCGCACCGCTGGTGACCTATCTGGCCTCGCCGGCCGCGGCCGCGATCACCGGGCAGGTCTTCGTCGTCTACGGCGGGATGATCGCCGTGCTGGCGCCGCCGACGGTCGCCGAGCGGTTCGACAACGCCGCCTGGGACCTGGACTCCCTCGATAAGCAGGTCGGCGGCTGGTTCGCCGACCGCGACCCCGCGGCCGGTTTCTCGGCCGACTCGATCATGCAGCTCAAGCTGAACGACAAGGAGCAGTGATGGCACGTCTCGAGGGCAAGATCGCGATCGTCACAGGTGGTGCGCAGGGGCAGGGGGCCGCGATCGCGCGCGCCTTCGTCGCCGAGGGCGCCAAGGTGGTCATCGCCGACGTGGCCGACGAGCCCGGCAAGCTGCTCGCGGACTCGTTGGGGGAGTCGGCGCTCTTCGTGCACCACGACGTGAGCTCGGAGGAGTCCTGGACGTCGCTGGTGGCCGAGACCGGTGCTGCGTACGGACCGGTCAACGTGCTCGCCAACAACGCCGGCATCCTCCGCTTCGGTGAGATCCTCACCCAGCCGGTCGAGGAGTTCGAGCTGCTGTGGCGGGTCAACACCCTCGGCTGCTTCCTCGGGATGCGGTCGGTGATCACGACGATGAAGGAGAACGGTGGCGGCTCGATCATCAACGCCTCCTCGATCGAGGGGCTGGCGGGGATGGCGTTCGTGGCCGGCTACACCTCGACCAAGTTTGCGATCCGCGGCATGACCAAGGCCGCCGCCCTCGAGCTCGGCCCCAGCGGCATCCGGGTCAACTCCGTACACCCCGGCATGATCGACACCTCCATGACCCGCGGCGTCGGCGCCGACGACGCCGCCATGGAGTTCGGCGCCTCCAAGGTCGCCCTCAAGCGCGTCGGCCACCCCGAGGACATCGCGCCGCTCTACGTCTACCTCGCCTCCGACGAGTCGAGCTTCGTCACCGGCGCCGAGATCGCCATCGACGGCGGCGCCACCGCCACCCACGCCTTCGGCGGCTGAGCCGCCGTAGGCCGAGGCGTCGCCCGGGTCGGCCGAGGCGTCACGTACGTCGGCCGAGGTGTCATCGGCGTCGGCCGAGGTGTCATCGTGGTGCCGTCTCGGCCGACGGGAGTGACGCCTCGGCGGGTGAGTCGACCACGCGCGGAGCCGGTCTCCGGCATACTTCGGCGGGAAGGTTTCAGTCACCGGGGGACTAGCCGAAGGCCATCAGAACATGTCTCGACGACGCAGCGCGTTCACCACCATCGCTGTGTTCGTGGTCTTCGTCTGGTTCTACCTCTTCGCGTTGGTGCTCCCGGTCAACACGAGCGCAGTCGCCGAACCGTGGGCCGCGCGCGGGCGGGCCTGGCTCGGGGCGCTGGTGGCGCAGATGCTGGACGGCCTGTCGTTCCTGTGGGGATCGTTGGTGCGCGCCGAGTACGCCGAGCCACCCGAGACGGCGTGGCCGACGCTTGTCTTCGCCGTCCTTGTGGTCGGGCTGGTCTACGCAAGCGTCAGGACCGGATCAGACCGTCCGGGTGCTGTCGGAGTCCGGGTGCTGGGTGCATGCGTTCTCGCCGGCGGACTCACGAATCTGTTCAGCGTGATCCTTGCCGCGGGCAAGCTGAGAGCGGAGACGGGACCTTTCGGCGGATCGGCGCCGGAGTGGGTCGCGGACGGGATCTGGTTCGGGATCGTCCTGGGCCTGATCGGGTCTTCCGTGGCGTACACCCTGGCGGCGCTTCCGCTGCTCGCGTCACTCGCGACGGGCGCGAGCGACGGGACGGACTCGCCGGTGGCTGCGCGTCGTCCCGCGCTCTCGACGGCGCGGGCGCGCGCCGGGCAGGTGGCTACCTGGGGTGCCCTTCCGCTGCTCGTGGCGGTGCTCGTTGGTGGGTTCGTCTGGGACTACGGTCCGGATGCCGATCCCGATGCGATCCAGCAGCCACGTGCGAGCTGGGTGCGCCTGGTCTGGTTCGCGCACGCGAGATTCGCCGGGCCGCACAACCCGCACTCACTCACTGGTGAGTTCGACACGTCGGTCTGGCTACCGCGCACGCTGACCTCGCTCGCACTCGTCGTCCTCATATGGGTTGGGCTACGACTGCTGGTCGCAGGCTGGCAGCGCGGCGACGAGCCGAACGGCGTCGCAATCGTGGTGCGGTGTGCTGGCCTCGTCGCCGTGCTCGCTCTGGTTCTCGGGGTGATCGAGGGTGCGGTACTGCCGACGTCTGACCCCGGTCCGGCTGCTTACTACGTCGCGTTGGGCAACGTCACCGACGCGGTCCGTTTCGGCGCCTGCTTCGGCTGGTTGGTCGGTGTCGCGGTCGCGGTCTCGCAGCGGATCTCTGGCGGGTCGATCAGAGCGGCGGATTCCGCCGACGATGTTCTCGAGGGGAGTGCTGACTGATGTCGGAGCAGGCGCCTGACCAGACGGATCGGGCCGACGTGGAGAAGGCGGCCCCAGTCGCAGAGACTCACTACAGGGGTGGGTTGTGGCGGGTCGGCCGGCTGTTGAAGAAGTACCTCGCGGCTGTGATCGGTATCGTCGCGCTTGCGCTGACCGCGACCTTCAACGTGGGGCTGCAGAACCTGTTCGACGGCCTCTTGCCTGCCGGTTGGGACGAGCCAGGCAGCGGTATCGAGATCGTGGACGTACGCCGACAGCCGCAGAGCGGCCCGGTGCTGATCCCCGACTCGGTGACGTTCACCGACACGACCGACGCCGTGAACAAGGTGAATGATCCCGACTGGGAGGCGCAGCACGAGTGGTACGCCGCCGGCCGTGTGACGTGGGAGGTGACGCTCGTCGGCCGCCACAACGATCCGATCGTGATCACCGATCTTCGTCCGGAGAGGACCGGCCCCTGCACGACGACGCTCCGGGACGGCACCCTGGTCGACGACGTCCCCGCAGGTGAGGGCGAGAAGATCGAGCTGAAGACCGCCATCGACGCAGCCGTCCCGGAGGTGACCTCGGCCAAGGACGGCTCGGCCTACTTCGACGGCGGAACCGTCACGCTCGCGAAGGGCGAGACCGTGATCGTCTCCATCGAGGCGACCAGCGCGAGCAAGACCTGTCAGTGGGTGCTCGATGCCGACTACGTCGACAACGGCAAGCGCGAGTCGATGACCATCAAGGCTCCCGGCGACCGCCCCTTCGCGATCACGGGCTGGCTCGAGGACCGCCCCTACGACCACACCTGGGATTCGAGCTGCAGCCGAGCGATGACTCCTGAGGAGGCGTCGGCGTTCGAGAAGCCGGCCGACTGCACCTAGGCCGAGACGTCACGTACGTCGGTCGAGACGTCAGGTACGTCGGTCGAGACGTCAGGTACGTCGGTCGACACGTCACGCCTTGCCGACTCGACCGACCTAAGTGACGCCTCGGCTGACCGGGGTGACGCCTTCGGCTGACCGGGGTGACGCCTCGGCCGACCGGGGTGACGCCTCGGCTGACCAGGGTGACGCCTCGGCGGGTCAGCGCAGCAGGAGGCGCACGGCGACGTCGATCGACTTCTCGACGTCCTCGGTGTCCATCCGGCCGGTGACCCAGGAGATGAGGGCGGAGAGCCATACGTCGGAGATGATCCGGATGATGGCGGCCTCCTCCTCGGTGACCTCGCCGTGGTCGGGGGTGCCGTGCATGGCGCGGGCGATGACGGTGGTCAGGCTGGTGCCGACCTCGTGGATCTCGCCGGTCACCGACTGGTCGGCGAACATGAAGGCGCGGACCAGGGCCTCGGTGAGCTTGGGCTGCTTCTGCAGGGCGCGGGTGCGGCGGTTGAGGACGTACATGATCCGCTCGTGGGCGGTGTCGCCCGGCGTCGCGCGGATGGCGGAGCGCTCGACGTCCTTGGTGAACTCGCGCGCGAGCGCGGAGACCAGCAGATGGATCTTCGAGGGGAAGTAGCGGTAGAGGGTGCCGAGCGCGACCTCGGCCTGCTCGGCGACGGCGCGCATCTGCACGGCGTCGAAGCCTCCCTCGGCGGCGAGCGTGATCGTGGCGTCGAGGATGCGCCGTCGGCGCTCTCGCTGAGCCGCGGACCCGCCGGTGGGCGCGGTGGCCGGGGCATGGCCGTTGGTGTCGCGTGGCTCCGTGCTGACGGACGTCACTGGTGGTCCCCCTAGGACTATGACCGGATCTCGATCTGCTGATCTCAGGCTAACCGCATCGGCGCCCGAGAGTGAAACACGTTCCTCCGTGAGTCTAGACTTGTAACACGTTCTACATCAGTCTCTATTCCCGACGTTGGCTCCCGAAACAATAGGAGGTCGCTGTGCCGATCGGCATCACCGACGAACACCAAGCCCTGAGCGAGAGTCTGCGCGACTGGGCGAAGGGCCTGGGTGGCATCGCGCTGGCTCGCGCCGCCGAGGGAGTCGCCGGCGCGGGATTCGACGAGGTGTGGCGGGGTGTCGAGGAGTACGGCGTCGCCGGCATCGCGGCGCCCGAGCCGAGCGGTGGCGGCGGGACCCTCCTGGATGCGGCGGTGGCCCTCGAGGCGTGCGCCCAGGAGCTGGTCCCCGGCCCGCTCCTCGGCGCCTCGGTGGCCGCGTTTCACACGGGTGCGGCCGGGCTCGACGACCTCGTCGCGGCCGTCACCGCGGGTGGCTGCGGGATCGCGCTGGACCCGGTCCTCGAGCTCGGCGAGCGCCTGCGCGGAACGGTTCCGGTCGTCTACGACGGTGGCGGAGCCGCGCGGCTGCTGCTGGGCGCCCGCGGCGCCGACGGCGAGGAGCACTGGTTCCTCCTCGCCGCGGAGCAGGCGGACGTACGTCCCCAGGTCGGACCCGATCTGACCAGGCGGGTCGCCGAGGTGCACGTCGACCTCGGCACCGGCGAGGCCGTCGAGGTCCCGGGCCTGCGCGGTGAGGCGGTGCGGCGTACGGCCCTCACGCTCGCCGCCGCCGAGGCGTCCGGGATCGCGCAGTGGTGCCTGACGACGGCCGTCGAGTATGCCAAGGTCCGCGAGCAGTTCGGGGCGCCGATCGGTTCGTTCCAGGCGATCAAGCACCTGTGTGCGCAGATGCTGGAGACCGCCGAGGCGGTGGCCGCGAGCGCCTGGGACGCGGCGGCGTCGGCCGAGGACGAGACCGACCAGTGGGCCTTCGCGGCCGAGACCGCCGGTGTCGTCGCGCTCGACGGAGCGGTCAGGGCTGCCCAGGACTGCATCCAGGTCCTCGGTGGCATCGGCTTCACCTTCGAGCACGACGCCCACCTCTACCTGCGCCGCGCGGTCGCCCTGCGCAGCCTCCTCGGTGCCGGCGACGCCCACGCGGTGGCGCTGGCGAAGCACGCCGTGGCCGGCATCCGCCGCTCCGTCCGCGTCGACCTCGACGGCAAAGACGGCGCGATCCGTCCCCGAGTGCAGGAGACCGTCGCCGCGATCGCCGCCCTCCCCGAGCCGGAGCGCCGCGATGCGCTCGTCGACGCCTCCTACCTTGCGCCGCACTGGCCAGCTCCGTACGGCCTCGGTGCCGGTCCTGTCGAGCAGCTCGTCATCGACGAGGAGCTCGCCGCCGGCGGGGTGACCCGCCCGGACATCAAGATCGCCGGGTGGGCGGTGCCGACGATCCTGAAGCACGGCACCGATGTCCAGCGCGAACGGTTCGTCGAGGCGTCGCTGCGCGGCGAGATCATCTGGTGCCAGCTCTTCAGCGAGCCCGGCGCCGGCTCCGACCTCGCCTCGCTGGCCACCCGCGCCGAGCGCGTCGAGGGCGGCTGGCGGCTGACCGGCCAGAAGGTCTGGACCTCGCTCGCGGCCGAGGCCGACTGGGCGATCTGCCTGGCGCGTACGAATCCCGACGTCTCCAAGCACAAGGGGATCACCTATTTCCTCGTGGACATGCGCAGTGAGGGGATCGACGTCCGCCCGCTGCGCGAGCTGACCGGGGACGCGCTCTTCAACGAGGTCTTCCTCGACGGCGTCTTCGTGCCCGACGAGCTCGTCGTCGGCGAGGTCGACGGCGGCTGGCGCCTGGCCCGCACGACGCTGGCCAACGAGCGCGTCGCGATGGCCTCGACCAACCTCGGCGGCAGCGTCGAACGCGCCGTCGCGCTCGCGTCGGGCCGCGGCGATGCCGAGCTCGCCAGGGTCGGCCACGCGGTCGCGCTCTCCACGGTCTGTGCGCTGCTCGGCGTCCGCTCGACGCTCAAGGCGCTCGCGGGCCGCGGCCCCGGCGCGGAGTCCTCGGTGGCCAAGCTGCTGACCGTACGCAACCGCCAGGACGCCTCCGAGCTCGTCGTCGACCTGCTCGGTCCGCTGGCGCTCACCGACGACCCACAGGTGCGCGCGGACCTGCACGAGTCGCAGCTCACCCGCTGCCTCTCGATCGCGGGCGGCACCACCCAGGTGCTCCGCAACGTCGCGGCCGAGCAGATGCTCGGCCTGCCCAGATAGCGCCTGCCCTCGCGACCGCGAGCCGCTAGGCTGCTCGGGTCGAACCTTTACTCAGGGAGGCGGCGCCTTGTCGGTCAGGACGATGCGTGTGACGGGCGGGGCAGGACGTCGGGGTCACCCCACCATCCAGTCGGCGCTCGACGAGGCGGCCCGCTCGTACGGCGAGACCAGAATCCTGATCGCGCCGGGGACGTACGTCGAGCAGTTGGTCGTTCGCGGGAACGTCTCGTTGGTCGCCAAGGTGCCTGGATCGGTGACGATCCGCTCGGAGGCCGGCCCGCTGCTCGACAGCGACGGGACCGTCAGCCTGGTGGGGCTGCGTCTGGTCGCGGACGGAGGCGAAGGCATCGTCTGCCGGGGAGGGGTGCTCGAGGCCAGGGAGATCGACGTCGAGACCCGCGGCCTCGTGACCCTCTGGGCCGCGCCGGGCGCTAGGGTCGCCGCGCGGAGCTCCACCTTTCGTGGCGGCAGGGTGCTCTACTCGAACGCCTCGGGGACCATCGAGAGCTGTGAGCTAGTGGACTGTCCGGACAACGCGATCGCGGTGATCGACGGTGCCCGTGTGGGCGTACGGGACTGCCGCATCGACCGGCCCCGGTTCAGCGCGGTGAAGGTCGAGGCCGGCTCGTCCGTGACGATCACATCGGGCCGGTTCTCGTCATGCGCCCAGACGATGGTGGCGGTCATCGGTGCCGGGGCGCGGGCCGACATCGAGGCGACGATCATCGAGGACGCGGGCACGGCGATCGGCTTCGCCGAGGGATCCACCGGCACCGTACGCGACGTGACGGTCCGCCAAGCCCGGCACGCCTTCTCGTCGCGGTCGGGGGCGAACCCGACCGTGAGCGGATGCACCGCCGTGGGCTGCGTGGAGACCGGCATCAACGTCTCCGAGCGGGGCGCCGGGACGTTCCGCGACTGCGTCATCCAGGACGCCGAGGCGATCGGCGTCTTCGTCAAGGGCGACGGAGCCGAGGGTGGCCAGTGGGGTGCGGTCGACGTCAGTGGCTGCACCGTCGAGCGGTCCGCGGTGGGGATCGCCGTCGAGGGAGCTGAGGCCCGGTTCCGCGACGTACGGCTGAGTCGGCTTCGTTTCGCCGGGGTCAGGCTTCTCGCCGACGCCACCGCGACCTTCGACGAACTGAGCGTCACGGACACGCCGGTCGGCGTCGACGCCCGCGGGACCTCGACCGGCACCTTCACCCGGGCGAGGATCATCGGCTGCAGCCCACTCGGGGTCTCGGCCGTCGACGAGGCCCGGATCACCATCTCGCAGAGCGTCATCGCCGACGCCGCCGGCGGTGCCGGCATCCAGGGCACGGCGAGCCTGGTGATGAGGCGGTCCGAGCTGCGGGACATGGAGTCGTTCGGCCTGATCGCGATGGCGAACGGCACCCTGGTGGTCGAGGCCAGCGACCTGCTCCGGCCCGGCGACATCGGTGTCATCGGGATCCATGACGCCTTCGTCGACGTCAGGGACACCGCGGTGAAGGACGCGGCACACATCGGATTCCGTCTGCTCGACAAGTGCAGCGGTCAGATCACCGGGTGCAGCGTGACCGCGGAAACAGGGCTCGCCGTGTCCAAGAACGACTACGTACGCGTCAACGGGCTGACCTCGTCGCTCCGGACGATCACGGACAGCTCGGCGAGCTATCAGGACGCGACGGTACGGCAGGTGACGAACGTCTACGGGCCGTTCGTGCTGGGGGATGCCAACGGCCCGATGGCCTGGGGAAACGGCTCCGTGATTCAGGGCCAGAACAGCGAGGAGAGCTCGATGAGCAGTGGTGGCGGAGACATGCCCTACGTCGGCGGGCCGAACATCCAAGGCGATGCCAGCGGGCAGCTGGCGTGGGGCAATCGGGAGAGCGTCCGGCAGGAGCAGGTCCGCTCGCAGGCGACGGTGAACGAGGCGAGCGACATCGCCACGGTCGTCGCCCAGGTGTTGCAGCAGCTCGGCGCCCTCGGGCTCCCCGACGATGAGTTGAAGGACGCGGTCGCCGAAGGTCGTGCCGTGCTCGCCGAGGTGGCCAAGGAGGAGCCTGACCGCACGGCCGTACGCCGGGGCATCAACTATCTCAAGGGGACCGTGGCCGGGATCGCGGCCGGTATGGCCACCGGCGCGAACCAAGGCGGCGCCGAGATCGGCAAGGAGATCGTCCGCAACCTGGGCAGCCTGATCATCTGATTCTGTGGCCAGCCCTCGCGCACCGAAGTAGAACACGTTACAGTTTCGGCATGGGAGACGAGACGCTCGATGCCGTACGCAGCGTGGTGGCCGAGGTCCTTGCCCGCGAGTCCGACCGGGGTGACTGGTCGGCCTGGGCGAGCGCCGGCCTGACCGCACTGCCCGTGCCGGAAGCCCACGGTGGTGAGGGGTTCGGCCTGACCGAGATCGCGGTGCTGCTGCGGGAGGCCGGGCGCCATGCGGTCCGCGTGCCGGTCTGGGAGACGCTGGCGGTGGGCACGCTGACGCTCGCGAGCCACGGGACCGCCGATCAGCAGGCCGCGCTCCTGCCCGGGGTCGCCAGCGGCGAGATCCTGCTGAGCCCGGCGTGGCTCGAGCCAGGGCGGCCCGAGATCCCGGCTGCGACCTATCGCGACGGCACCGTGAGCGGGCGCAAGACCGGTGTGACGTACGCCGCCGAGAGCTCGCGCCTCCTGGTCACCGCGACCGCGGGCGACTCCGGGGTTCCGGCGGTCGTGCTCGTCGACCCGAACGGACCAGGTGTCACGCTCGTTCCGTCGAGCACCTCGGGTGAGGTGCCGCAGCACACGATCGTGCTCGAGGACGCCCCGGCCGAGCCGCTGGGCGAGGGTGCCTTCGACACCCTGACCGGACTCGCGACCGCCGGGCTGGCGGCGACGGCCGCCGGAGTGCTCGCGGGTGCACGCGACCTGACCGCCGGCTACGTCAGCAGCCGCCGGCAGTTCGGCCGGGCGCTCGCCGAGTTCCAGGCGGTCGCCCTGCAGATGGCCGACGTCTACGTCGCCTCCCGCACGCTCGACCTCGCCGCCGACAACGCGGTGGCCGCGATCGACGCCGGCCGCTCGACACCGACCGACCTGAGGGTCGCCGCCTACTGGGCCAGCCAGGTCGCGCCGTACTCCTTCCGCACCTGCCACCACCTCCACGGCGGCATGGGGGTCGACGTGACGTACCCGTTGCTCGGGTTCACCACCTGGGGAACCGACATCGCCCACCTGCTCGACACCCCGGCCGAAGCGGTCCCTGTGGAGGCAGACGCAGACAAGAACCTCGAGCTCACCGACGCCCAGCGTGCGCTGAAGGCGGAGGTCAGGGCCTACTTCGAGGGCCTCTCCCACGACGGTGAGCCCGGCGATCCGGGCCCGGAGGGCTCCTGGGACCGGCACGGCCCGACCTACCAGAAGCTCATCAAGCAGCTCGGCGACGACGGCTGGATGGGTGTCGGCTGGCCGAAGGAGTACGGCGGCCACGGCCTCGGCGAGGTCGAGCAGACGATCTTCGCCAACGAGGCGCAGTACGCCGACGTGCACCTGCCGGCGGTGACCCTGCAGACCGTCGGCCCGACGCTGATCCGTTACGGCACCGACAAGCAGAAGGAGATGTTCCTCAACCGGATCCTCGCCGGCGAGGTGCACTTCGCGATCGGCTACTCCGAGCCCGAGGCCGGCACCGACCTCGCCTCGCTGCGCACCACGGCCAGGCGCGATGGCGACCACTACGTCGTCAACGGCCAGAAGCTGTGGACCACCGGCGGTCACGCCGCCGACTTCATCTGGCTCGCCGTACGCACCGACCCGGACGCCCCGAAGCACAAGGGCATCTCGATCCTGATCGTCGACACCACCGACCCGGGCTTCTCCTGGACCCCGATCATCACCGCCGACGGCTCCCACCACGTCAACGCGACGTACTTCAACGACGTCCGCGTCCCTGCCGACATGCTGGTGGGGGAGGAGAACCAGGGCTGGAAGCTGATCACCACCCAGCTCAACCACGAGCGCGTCATGCTCGGCCCGGCCGGGCGGATCGAAGGTCTGCGCGACCGGGTCCTCCGCTGGGCGCAGACGCACGGCGTCACCGACAGCCCGGACGTACGCGCGCTGATCGGGAAGACCACCGCCGTCTTCCGTGTCAACGAGCTGCTCAACTGGGAGGTCGCGCGCGCGGCGGAGCAGGGTGAGATCGAGGTCGCGGACGCGTCCTCCTCGAAGGTCTTCGCCGCCGACCAGGTCCAGCACCTGCTCGCCGACCTGATCGCCCTCGTCCACCGCCACGGTGATCCCGGGGACCCGGTCACGAAGAGCCTGCTCGACTATCTCGACGCCCAGGCGAAGCGCAACCTGGTGCTCACCTTCGGTGGTGGCGTCCAGGAGGTCCAGCGCGAGCTGATCGCGATGTTCGGCCTCGGGATGCCGAGGGTGCCGCGATGAGTGAGCGTCAGCGAGCGACCATGGGATCTTTCATCGGGCCGCGTCCGTATTCTGGCGCTCGCGCTACGGAGGTGGCCCGATGAGCGGGCCGCTGGTGGATGACGCGGTCCACGAGAAGATCATGGCTGCCGCCGAGGAGATCAAGGCCTGGGGCGAGGCCGCCGAGCGCGACGCCCGCGACCTGGTCAACCAGCCCACGATCAACAACTGGCTCGAGGCGATGGGTCTCGAGTCCGAGCGCTTCTACCAGGGCGAGGCTCCGCCGTCGATGGCGCAGGTGTGGACGATGTACGGCCAGGGTGGGAAGCATCCCGACCGTGACCCGCTGCACGCGATGATGAACGTGCTCACCGACGCCGGATTCCACGGCGTCCTCGGCACCAACTCCGAGCAGACCTACGACCGCTACCTCCGCGTCGGCGAGCAGGTCCGGGTCACCACGGCGCTCGACTCCGTCGTGGGCCCGAAGAGCACCGGGATGGGCGTCGGCTACTTCGTCACGTCCAGAAGCACGTGGTACGTCGGCGAGGAGCGTGTCGCGAGCATGCTGTTCCGCGTCCTGAAGTTCATCCCCAAGGGCGGCACGGCATGAGCGGCCCGGTCCGTCCGGTGATCGGCCGGGACAACGCGTACTTCTTCGAGGGCACCGCCAAGCAGGAGCTCCGGATCCAGAGCTGCAACGCCTGCGGCACCCTGCGGCACCCACCCGGTCCGGCGTGCCTGAGCTGCGACGCGTACGACCGCGGTCATGTCGTCGCCCGAGGCGAGGGCACGGTCTACTCGTTCACCGTCATCCATGCGCCCAAGCTGCCCGGCAAGGAGCTTCCGCTCGTGGTGGCGCTGCTCGACCTGCCCGAGGGCGTACGCATGGTGGCCGAGGTGACCGGTGTGCCACCCGAGGGCGAGGACGCCCTGCAGATCGGCGAACGGCTGGTCGTCGACTGGAACACGATTGACGAGGAGCTGACGCTCCCGATCTGGAGGCGGCCATGAAGCTCGAGACCGGCGAGAAGATCCCGACGTGGGAGCTCCCGATCACTCCGACGCTGGTCGTCTCGACCGCGCTGGCGACGCGGGACTTCCAAGACGTGCACCACGACCGCGACCGGGCACAGGCTGCCGGCTCGAAGGACATCTTCATGAACATCCTGACCTCGACGGCGCTGTGCGAGCGCTACGTCACCGACTGGGCGGGGACCGACGTGCAGATCAAGGGGGTCTCGATCCGTCTCGGTGCACCGGCCTACCCCTACGACACGCTCTCCTTCACCGGCGAGGTCACCGACGTCAGTGACGGGATCGCCACGATCGCCGTCACCGGCAGTGTCTCGCTCGGTGCGCACGTGACCGGAACCGTGAGGGTCGCCGCATGAGCCTGAGCGGAAAGGCAGCGATCGTCGGCATCGGCGCGACCGAGTTCTCCAAGGAGTCCGGGCGCTCCGAGCTCCAGCTCTCGGTCGAGGCAACCAGAGACGCCCTGCAGGACGCCGGGCTCACCCCGGCCGACGTCGACGGGCTGACCACGTTCACCATGGACACCAGCTCCGAGATCGCCCTCGCCCGCGAGCTCGGCCTCGGCGACCTGCGGTTCTTCTCCCGGATCAACTACGGCGGCGGCGCCGCCTGCGCGACGATCCAGCAGGCCGCGATGGCGGTCGCGACGGGTGTCGCGGACGTCGTGGTCGCCTACCGCGGCTTCAACGAGCGCTCGGGCCAGCGGTTCGGCCAGGTGCAGTCCTGGGCCGCCCAGCAGGTCAACACCAACGGCATCGACAACTCCTGGACCTACCCGCTCGGCCTCTCGACGCCGGCAGCGACCGTGGCGATGCAGGCGCGCCGCTACATGCACGACTACGGCGTGACCAGCGCGGACTTCGGCGCCGTCGCCGTCGCCGACCGGCGCCACGCCGCGACCAACCCCGCCGCGTTCTTCTACGGCAAGCCGATCACGCTCGAGGACCACCAGGCCTCCCGGATGATCGCCGACCCGCTCCACCTGCTCGACTGCTGCCAGGAGTCCGACGGCGCCGTCGCCATCGTCGTCACCAGCCCCGAGCGCGCCCGCGACCTGCCGCAGCCGCCGGTCACGATCGCCGCGGCCGCGCAGGGCAGCGCCGCCGACCAGTACGTGATGACCTCCTACTACCGAGACGAGATCGGCATCCCGGAGATGGGCGTCGTCGCCAAGGACCTCTGGCGCCAGTCCGGCCTCACCCCGGCCGACATCGACACCGCCGTCCTCTACGACCACTTCACCCCCTACGTACTCATGCAGCTCGAGGAGCTCGGTTTCTGCGTCAGGGGAGAGGCCAAGGACTTCGTACGCGACGGGGCCATCGAGCTCGGCGGACGCCTGCCGATCAACACCCATGGCGGCCAGCTCGGCGAGGCCTACCTGCACGGCATGAACGGCATCGCCGAGGGTATACGCCAGGTGCGCGGCACCTCCGTGAACCAGGTCGCCGGCGCCGCCCATGTGCTCGTGACCGCAGGCACCGGCGTACCCACGAGCGGGCTGGTGCTCTCGGCACCCTGATCTGCGCTGAAATTTTGCGCAAGCTCTTGCACCCCCGGGCCCGCCCGGGGGTGCTGCTGTGAGTTGCCTCCCCTTCAGGGGTTGACGTGTGACCGGCATCACTCATACGGTCAGGCTGCAAGATCTTGCAGCAAGATTCAGCCGCGTCGTGTCACCCCACACCCCCATCCGGACACGGCGCGTTGCCTTCGACCTAGGAGGAACCATGGCTCTCAAGTCCATGGCTGCCGCACTTGCCCTCTCGGCGGGAGCTGCTGTCGCGCTCACGATCCCGGTCTCGGCCCCGGCACAGGCCGCGCCGCCGGGAGACAAGGACGTCACCGCGGTGATGTTCGAGTGGAACTTCGCCTCGGTGGCCAAGGAGTGCACCAGCACCCTGGGCCCGGCCGGCTACGGCTACGTCCAGGTGTCACCGCCCCAGGAGCACATCCAGGGGTCCCAGTGGTGGACGTCCTACCAGCCCGTCAGCTACAAGATCGCGGGCCGTCTCGGCGACCGCACCGCCTTCAAGAACATGGTCGACACCTGCCACGCCGCCGGCGTGAAGGTCGTCGCCGACTCCGTCATCAACCACATGTCCGCGGGCTCCGGCACCGGCACCGGCGGCTCCTCCTACAGCAAGTACGCCTACCCCGGTCTCTACTCGAGCTACGACCTCGACAACTGCACCGCCACGATCAGCAACTACCAGGACCGCTTCAACGTCCAGGAGTGCGAGCTGGTCGGCCTCGCCGACCTCGACACCGGCGAGGACTACGTCCGCGGCAAGATCGCCGGCTACCTCAACGACCTGCTCTCGCTCGGCGTCGACGGCTTCCGGATCGACGCCGCCAAGCACATGGCCGCCTCCGACCTGGCCAACATCAAGTCCCGGCTGAGCAACCCGAACGTCTACTGGAAGCAGGAGGCCATCTACGGCGCGGGGGAGGCGGTCTCGCCGAGTGAGTACCTCGGCAACGGCGACGTCCAGGAGTTCCGCTACGCCCGCGACCTGAAGCGCGTCTTCAACAACGAGAACCTCGCCTACCTGAAGAACTACGGCGAGGGCTGGGGCTACATGTCCTCGGGCAGCTCAGGGGTCTTCGTCGACAACCACGACACCGAGCGCGGCGGCGACACCCTCAACTACAAGGACGGCGCCAACTACACGCTGGCCAACGTCTTCATGCTGGCCTGGCCCTACGGCTCACCGGACATCAACTCCGGCTACGAGTGGAGCGACAAGGACGCCGGCCCGCCCAACGGCGGTGCGGTCACCGCCTGCTGGCAGGACGGCTGGAAGTGCCAGCACGCCTGGCCGGAGATCAAGAAGATGGTCGCCTTCCGCAACACCGCCCGGGGCCAGGCCGTCACCGACTGGTGGGACAACGGCGGCGACCAGATCGCCTTCGGCCGCGGCAGCAAGGCGTACGTCGCGATCAACCACGAGACCTTCTCCCTCACCCGCACCTTCCAGACGTCGCTGGCCGCGGGCACCTATTGCGACGTACAGAGCGGCAGGAGCGTCACCGTGAACGGCTCCGGCCAGTTCACCGCCACCCTCGGGGCCAACACCGCCCTCGCGCTGCACGTCGGCGCGATGAGCTGCAGCTGATCCGACCTCCGGCCGTCCGGCGCCGCCCCCCATGGGCGCCGGACGGCCGGTCACCCCACCCCCGCACAACCAGAGAGGCCTTCAACGGTGAATCGAAGAAGTGGCGCACACGGCGCGCCCCGGATGGCCGCGACCGTGATCGCGACCGCACTGCTGGCCACGGCGCTGCAGACGGCCACGCCGGAGTCCGCGGCGGCCGCCGCGCCGAAGCCGCCGTCGGACGCGAAGCTGGCCGCGGAGCCGGCCCGTCACGACGCGACCAGGGAGCAGTTCTACTTCGTGCTGCCCGACCGGTTTGCCAACGGTGAGACGGCCAACGACAAAGGCGGCCTGACCGGCAGCCGCACCGCGACCGGCTTCGACCCGACCGACAAGGGCTTCTACCAGGGCGGTGACCTGAAGGGCCTGACCGAGCGCCTCGACTACATCAAGGGCCTCGGCACCACCGCGATCTGGATGGCGCCGATCTTCAAGAACAAGCCCGTCCAGGGCGAGGGTGCGAGCGCCTCGGCCGGCTACCACGGCTACTGGATCACCGACTTCACCCAGGTTGACCCCCACTTCGGCACCAACGAGGACCTCGAGACCCTCATCGACGCGGCCCACGCCAAGGGCATGAAGGTCTTCTTCGACGTCATCACCAACCACACCGCCGACACCGTCGACTACGCAGAGAAGAAGTACGGCTACCGCCCCAAGGGCGCCTTCCCCTACCTCGACACCGAGGGCCGACCCTTCGACGACGCCGACCCGTCCTCGGACGACGCGAAGGTCGACGAGGACTCGTTCCCCTACACCCCGGCGAACACCGGCGAGATGATGCCGTCCTGGCTCAACGACCCGACGCTCTACCACAACCGCGGCGACTCCACCTGGGAGGGCGAGTCGACCACCTACGGCGACTTCAGCGGCCTGGACGACCTGTGGACCGAGCGCCCCGAGGTCGTCGAGGGGATGACGAGGATCTACCAGCGGTGGGTCCGCGACTTCGACATCGACGGCTTCCGCATCGACACCGTCAAGCACGTCGACCTCGACTTCTGGACCGAGTGGGCGACCGCGCTCGACGCCTACGCCGCCAAGCAGGGCCGCGAGGACTTCTTCATGTTCGGTGAGGTCTACTCGGCCGACACCGAGGTCACCTCGCCGTACGTCACCCGCGGCCGTCTCGACGCCACGCTCGACTTCCCGTTCCAGGACGCCGCCCGCGCCTACGCCTCCTTGGGTGCCCCGGCCGACCGGCTCGCAGGAGTCTTCGCCGACGACTACAAGTACGCCTCCGACAAGGCCAACGCCTACGAGCAGGTCACCTTCCTCGGCAACCACGACATGGGCCGGATCGGCGCCTTCCTCGCGGCCGACCACCCCGGTGCCAGCGACGCCGAGCTCGTCCAGCGCGCCCGCCTCGCCAACGAGCTGATGTTCCTCTCCCGCGGCAACCCAGTCGTCTACTACGGCGACGAGCAGGGCTTCACCGGCGCCGGCGGCGACAAGGACGCCCGCCAGACGCTGTTCGCCTCGAAGGTCGCCGACTACCTCGACGACGACCAGATCGGCACCGACCGCACCCATGCTTCCGATGCGTACGACACCGGTCACCCGCTCTACACCTCCATCGCCGCGCTGGCGAAGCTCCGCAAGGACCACCCCGCCCTGACCGACGGCGCCCAGAAGCAGCTCTATGCCGAGGACTCGGTCTACGCGTTCTCCCGGATCGGCGACCACCGCGAGTACGTGGTCGCGATCAACAACGCGACCGAGGCCAAGACCGTCACGCTGCCCGTGGAGTCGGCCGCCTTCGCGACGATCTACGGCGGCGACGGGACGGAGACCGCCGCCGACGGGAAGATCTCCGTGACCGTCCCGGCGCTCTCCTCGGTCGTGCTGCGCGCCGACGCCGAGCTCCCGGCGGCCACCGCGAAGCCCACGCTCTCGCTGACCGCCCCCGGCGCCGGCGCGACCGGCACCGTCACCCTCACCGCGGACCCGGGGAAGACTGCGGACGCCCGCGTCGTCTTCGCCGCCCAGATCGGCAACGGGAAGTGGCGCACGCTCGCGTCCGTCGACCACGCCCCCTACAAGATCACCCAGTACGTCTCTCCGACCGTCGCCGAAGGCGCCGCCCTGCGCTACAAGGCCGTGGTGGTCGACCGCGACGGCCGCACCGCGAGCGACCTCGCCGAGACGACCGCCGGAGCGACCCCCGCCGCCGAGACGCCGAGCGCCGTCGACCGTGACTACGCGGTCGTGCACTACCGCCGCGCCGACGGCGACTACACCGGCTGGACCCTGCGGGCCGGGGACCAGAGGGGCGAGTTCAGCGGCCGCGACGCCTACGGCGCCTTCGCCTGGGTGAAGCTGCCCGACGGCGCGTCCTCGGTGACGTACACGGTCGAGAAGGACGGCACCGCCGACGGCGGCCAGCGGACGATCGACCTCGCCGAGACCGGTGAGGTCTGGGTCCAGGCCGGGAATGACGGCCAGGCGACCACCCGGCCCGACGGCGTCTACCCGGCGCCCGACACCTCGAAGGCCGTGATCCACGTCCACCGGGCCGACGGCGACTACGACGGCTGGGGACTGCACACCTGGACCGGCGCCGCGAGCCCGACCGAGTGGTCCAAGCCGCTGCAGCCGACCGGCAAGGACGCCTACGGCGTCACCTTCGAGGTGCCGCTGGTCGACGGTGCGACCTCGCTCAGCTACATCGTCCACAAGGGCGACGAGAAGGACATCCCCAACGACCGCTCGCTCGACCTGACGACGTATGGCCACGAGGTCTGGCTCAACTCCGGCGACACCGGCTACCTGCTGCCGTCGGTCGGCTCGGCCCCCGAGCTCGACCTGGGCAAGGCGCACGCGCAGTGGATCGACCGGACCACCGTCGTGCTGCCGAAGGAGATGACCAGCGGCTCGGCACTGTCCACCCAGCTGGTCTACGACCGCGACGGCGGCATCGAGGTCGAGGACGGCGCGCTCACCTTTGAGGGCCGCTGGCTGAGGCTCCGGCCGACGTCGCTCACCGACGAGCAGAAGGCAGCGTTCCCGCACCTCAAGGAGTACGCCGCCTTCACCGTAGACACCCGCGACCGCGACCGGATCCGCGAGGCGCTCGCCGGCCAGGTCGTGCTCACCCAGCGCATCGGCAACGGCGCCCTGGTCACCGGCACCGGCGTGCAGACCCAGGGCATCCTGGACGACCTCTACGCCGCGAAGGCCGAGAAGGCGTCGCTCGGTCCGGTGTTCACGGGCGGCGAGGTCACGCTGTCGGTGTGGGCGCCGACGGCCCACGCGGTGAAGCTCGAGCTGGACGGGAAGAAGATCGCGATGCGCCGCGACGACGCCAGCGGCGTCTGGTCGGTGACCGGCTCCGCCTCGGCCTGGCGCGGGAAGGAGTACCGCTACCTCGTGAACGTGTGGGCGCCGAGCGTCCAGAAGGTCGTCACCAACAAGGTCACCGATCCCTACTCGGTCGCGCTCACCGCGAACTCCGAGCGCAGCCTCATCGTCGACCTCGCCGACACGGCGCTCGCCCCGAAGGGCTGGTCGACGCTGAGGAAGCCGAAGGCCGTGGCGATGAAGGACGCCCAGATCCAGGAGCTGCACATCCGCGACTTCTCCGTCGCGGACGAGACCAGCGAGCACCCGGGCGGCTATCTCGCCTTCGCGGACAAGGACAGCGACGGCTCGAAGCACCTGCGTGAGCTGGCCGAGGCGGGCACCTCGTACGTCCACCTGCTGCCGGCCTTCGACATCGCCACCATCCCGGAGGAGAAGGCCGACCAAGCGACCCCCGACTGCGACCTCGCCTCCTATGCACCTGACAGCGACAAGCAGCAGGAGTGCGTCGCCGCGGCGGCGGCCGGGGATGCGTACAACTGGGGCTACGACCCCTACCACTACACGGTCCCGGAGGGGTCCTACGCCACCGACCCGGACGGCACCGGCCGGACCGTCGAGTTCCGGAAGATGGTGAAGGCGCTCAACGAGGACGGCCTGCGGGTCGTGATGGACGTGGTCTACAACCACACCACGAGCAGCGGCCAGGTGAAGACGTCGGTGCTCGACAAGATCGTGCCCGGCTACTACCAGCGGCTGCTCGCCGACGGCTCGGTCGCCAACTCCACCTGCTGCGCCAACACCGCGCCCGAGAACGCGATGATGGGCAAGCTGGTCGTCGACTCGATCGTGACCTGGGCCAAGGAGTACAAGGTCGACGGCTTCCGCTTCGACCTGATGGGGCACCACCCCAAGGCCAACATCCTGGCCGTCCGCAGGGCCCTGGACGCCCTCACCCTCGAGAAGGACGGCGTCGACGGCCGGTCGATCATCCTCTACGGCGAGGGCTGGAACTTCGGCGAGATCGCCGACGACGCCCGCTTCGTGCAGGCCACCCAGAAGAACATGGCCGGCACCGGCGTCGCCACCTTCAGCGACCGTGCCCGAGACGCCGTACGCGGCGGGGGACCGTTCGACGCCGACCCGGGTGTCCAGGGCTTCGCGAGCGGTCTCTACACCGACCCGAACTCCTCGGCCGCCAACGGCACCGAGGCGGAGCAGCGGGCCCGCCTGCTGCACGACCAGGACCTGATCAAGGTCGGGCTCTCCGGCAACCTCGCCGACTACGCGTTCACCGACACGAACGGTCGCGAGGTGACGGGGGCCGAGGTGGACTACAACGGTGCATCGGCCGGCTACGCGGCCGCACCGGGGGACGCGCTCGCCTATGCCGACGCCCACGACAACGAGTCCCTCTACGACGCGCTCACCTTCAAGCTGCCCGCCTCCACGAGCGCCGCGGACCGCTCCCGGATGCAGGTGCTCGCGATGGCGACGGCCGCGCTGTCGCAGGGTCCGGCGCTCTCCCAGGCAGGCACCGATCTGCTCCGTTCGAAGTCGCTGGACCGCAACTCCTACGACTCCGGTGACTGGTTCAACGCCATCCACTGGGACTGCGAGGAGGGCAACGGCTTCGGGCGAGGTCTGCCGCCGGCCACCGACAACAAGGACAAGTGGCCCTACGCCAAGCCGCTGCTGGCCTCGGTCGCGACTCCGTCGTGCTCCGACATCGACGGTGCTTCGGCCGCCTACCAGGACCTGCTGAAGATCCGTACGGACGAGTCGGCCTTCCACCTGGCCACGGCTGGGCAGGTCCAGGAGAAGCTGTCGTTCCCGCTCTCGGGGAAGGAGGAGACGCCCGGCGTCATCACCATGCGCCTCGGTGATCTCGTGGTCGTCTTCAACGCGACCACGACGACGCAGCAGCAGACGGTGAAGGCCGCTGAGGGTGCGGACTACCGCCTGCACCCGACCCAGGCCGACGGCTCGGACGAGGTCGTGAAGTCGTCCTCGTTCGAACCGGCGTCGGGCACGTTCACCGTGCCGGCCAGGACGGTCGCGGTCTTCACCCGCTGACGGAAGGAAAACGGACGCGGCCCCGGCTCATCGAGCCGGGGCCGACGGCTTCCACGGCGGGAAGCCGGCGTCAGATCAGGAGGGGCTGTTGCCGGCGACAGCGCCGATCACCACGAGCGCGATGACGACCAGGGCGGCGATGATCATCAGGCCGGCCGGGCTCCGGAAGTCGAACATGGGGATTCCTTTCGGCTAGTTCGGCGACAGGCGTCGAGTGGGGAGCGAGGGCCTGCGGACGCGTCGGAAGAGACCTGGACCGGCGATACCCGCGGCGTCGCGTATACATAACCAGGCAGGGCAAGAAGGCGCGTAGGGTCGAAAGTCCCGATCTTTACCGAAGCCGTTCACGTTCGAAGCAATATGTGATATGGCAACAGTTCGCCTGGTGGGGGTCTGTCAAGGCTAGCTGGCCGATGTCGGTGTCGCCGATCGGGGATCGCTGGAGCGGCCCTGGTTGTGAGGCCCGTCACCTCAGTCCGGCGGCGTGCCGGCCGGCACGCCGGCCGAAGTACGAGCCGTCACCGAGCTGCATCCCGGAGGCGTAGCCCTTCGCATCTTGGGCGAGGTTGGCCGCACAGGCGCCGGCGGCGTAGAGGCCCGCGATCGCGGAGCCGTCCTCGCGGCGTACCTCTCCTTCGACCGTGGTCGCCAGACCGCCCATGGTGAACCCGGCGTACATCGCCTTGCCGAGGGAGAGGTCGTACGCGCCCCAGGGGCCGGTGTCCTGCGGCTCGGTCCACTCCGGTGCCTTGTGGAGCTCGGGGTCCTCGCCGTCGGCCGCATGGGTGTTGTAGGAGGTCAGGGTGGCGTTCAGGGTCTCGAAGGGCACGCCCAGCCCGGCCGCCATCTCCTCGACGGTCTCCCAGCCGTCGATGAATGGGCACAGCGGCATCTTCGGGTGCTCGATGTGGGCCGAGTCGACGATCAGGAACGCGGCCGAGTCGGGCTGCTCCATGACGAAGGCGGCCGTACGCGCGTGGTAGGAGTCCTCCGCGACGAACCGCTTGCCCTCCTTGTTGACGATGATCCCGGTCAGCAGGATCGAGGGCGGGTAGAACGGCGCGGTCTGGAACGGCTCGTCCATGAACCGCCAGGCGCCGCCCGCCGAGGCGCCCAGACGCAGCCCGAGGCCGTCGTCGTAGGTGGAGGCCAGCGGGAAGAGCTTCTCGCCGAGACGAGGGGTGTGCTCGGCGACCATGTCGGCGTTGCCGACGAAGCCGCCGGCGGCGAGGATCACCGCGTCGGCCCGGATGGCGCCGCGCTCCTCGAACCGGCGCCAGGCCAGGCCCACGACCCGGCCGTCCTCGACCACCAGGTTGGTGGCCCCGGTCTCGTAGCGGACCTCCGCGCTGGTCTCGGCCAGGCGGTCGGCCATCCGGTCGACGACCAGCTTGGCCCCACCGGTGTCGCCCGGGACCGGCACCTTGTGGCCGCGCGGTGCCGGCACGGCGAGGTCGCGGAAGGGGTGGACCTTCTCGTTGCCGGTGTACATCAGCCCCTCGGTGCCCGGCTGGATCACCGCCTTGCCGGGCCAGAAGGAGCGCTCGAACTCGAAGCCCAGCGCCTCGAGCCAGTCGAAGTGCTCGACCGAGTCGTCGCAGTAGGCCCGGATCTTGTCGTCCTCGGGATCCTTGGAGACCGCGCGGATGTAGTTGAACATCTCCTCGGCCGAGTCCTCGATCCCGGTGGCCTTCTGCACCGGGGTGCCGCCGCCGAGGTAGAAGTGGCCGCCGGCCATCGCCGAGGTGCCGCCGGGCTCGGCGGCACGCTCCAGGAGGATCGTCCGGGCGCCCGCCCGCGCCGCCTCCAGCGCCGCCGCCCCGCCGGCCACGCCGAAGCCGACCACGACCACGTCGGTCTCCTCCGACCAGCCGCCGAAGCGTTCCTCGACGTCGGCGGGGGAGAGTACGTCGGGGAGTGCTGTACCGCTCATGCCGCCGCCTTCCCGTGTAACACGTCGTTCGTAGGACTATCCGGTCGTTCCCATAGGGCGAGTAGTCCTACGAACAGCGTGTTACAGCTCGCGCGGCTCATCGCACCTCCTCGCTTCGCTCGGTAGCTCCCTCGCTCGGCGCGAGCGGGCGAGCAAGCTCGCCGCTCGACCTCGCTCCGGTCGCCTCCAGATAGCAGTCGGCGAGGACGGGGGCGCCATCGCGGGCTGGGTCTGCCGAGGAGATCGTGGCTCTGATCAGGATCCTCGGCTGCTCGTCCCACGCCTCGATCGAGATCGTCTCGCCGGGGAAGACGATCCCCGCGAACCGGGCGCCGAACCCCGCGACCCGGGTCGCATCGCCGTCGAGCAGCAGCCCGGTCGCCTCGCGCAGCACGATCCCGTAGGAGCACAGCCCGTGCAGGATCGGCTTGGGGAAACCGGCTTTCGCTGCGAAGGCGGGGTCGGCGTGCAGGGGGTTGCGATCGCCGCACAGCCGGTAGAGCAGCGCCTGCTGCTCCGTGACGTCGTACGCCGCGACCGCATCGGGCGCCCGGTCGGGAACCGGCAGCGACGTCGACGGCCCGCGCTCACCCCCGAAGCCGCCCTCGCCGCGTACGAAGATCGAGCTTCTGACGGTCCACAGCGGGTCGCCGTCCGGGGTGGTGGCGACGCCCTCCTGGACGATGACCGCGGCCTTGCCCTTGTCCCAGACCTCCGCGACCCGGGTCGAGACGACGGCCTCGCCGGAGGTCGGGATGGGGCCGTCGACGCGGATCTCCTGGGAGCCGTGGAGCACCGAGGCGAGGTCGATGTCGCACCCGGGCAGGTCGAGCGAGGGCGGTTCGGTGACGTGGAAGGTGGGCGCCACGACCCCGAAGGAGGGCAGCACGGTCAGCGCGTCGTTGTCCAGGGTGTAGCGCAGCACCGCCGGGTCGGTCGCGTCGCCGGGACGCGAGCCGGCGCCGATGCCGAGGTGGTAGAGCAGCACGTCGGACGAGGTCCACGAGAACGACTGCGACGGCAGCGAGGCCCCGATGGCCTTGGTCGGATCGATGGGCATCAGTTGCCCTCCTCGGGTGAGACAGCCTTCAGGGCGCAGTCCTCGGCGGCGAGATAGCCGAAGACCAGGGCGGGTCCGATGGTGGCGCCGGGGCCGGCGTAGGTGCGGCCCATGACGGCGGAGGAGACGTTGCCGGCGGCGTAGAGGCCCTCGATGGCGGAGCCGTCCGGCCGCAGGACGCGGGCACGCTTGTCGGTGACCAGCCCGCCCTTGGTGCCGAGGTCGCCGGGGGCCATCTTCACCGCGTAGAACGGTGCCTGGTCGATGACGTTGAGCGAGCAGTTCGGCTTGACGGTGGGGTCGGAGTAGTACTTGTCGTAGGTCGACTCGCCGCGGTGGAAGTCCTCGTCGACGCCCGACTCGGCGAAGCGGTTGAACCGGGCCAGGGTCTCGCGGAGCCCGTCGACGGGCACCTCGATCTTCTCCGCCAGCGCTTCCACGGAAGAAGCCTTCACGACGACCCCGCTCTTGAGCCAGCGCCCCGGGAACGGCTGGCCCGGGCCGAGGCCGGCGAAGATGTAGCGGTTGCGGTAGCGCTGGTCGAAGACCAGCCATGCGGGAACGTGCGAGACGCCTGTCTCCTGACCTCGATAGATCTCGTGGACGGCCTCGACGTAGGGGAGCGCCTCGTTCATGAACCGCTTGCCGGCGCCGTTGACGATGATCGAGCCGGGCAGGTTGCGCTCGGCGAGCGCGAACCACGGTCGCCCGGGGAACGGGATCGTGGGCCCCCACCAGGACTCGTCCATCAGATCGGTGTCCGCGCCGGCCGCGATCCCGGCCAGGATCCCGCCTCCGGTGTTGGAGAAGGCTCCGGTGGTCCACTCGACGGAGGTCGGTGCGGGCAGGTACTTCTCCCGCATCTCCAGGTTGCGCTCGAAGCCGCCCGAGCCCAGGATCACGCCCCGCCGCGCCCGGATCACCGAGGTCGGGCCCGACTCGCCGTGGCGCACCTCGACGCCGACGACGCGGCCGCCCTCGGTGACCAGGCCGACGAGCTCGGTCTCGTAGCGGATCGGGACACCGGCGTCCATCAGCCCCTTGCGCAGCCCGATCGCGAGGGCTGCACCCATGGCGTACATCTTCCTGCCGAGCAGGCCGGCGAGGATCCGGGCGACCGCGATCTTGACCATCGTGATCGGGCCCCTGATCGTGCGCATGCCGAGGCTGATCTTCCGGAAGTCGGCCTGCGTGACGACCATGTTGGCCGGCGACTTCGTGTAGGGCGGGTGCAGCCGGTCGAGCTCGGAACCGATGATCCGGGCGTCGAGCGGAGCCGGCTCGACGGAGCGGCCCGCGCCGCGGCCGCCGGGGGCCTCGGGGTGGTAGTCGGCGTAGTCGGGCACCCAGTTGAAGCGCACAGGGGTCTTCTCGCACACGAAGGAGAGCACCTCCGGGCCGCGGCCCAGGAACGTCTCACGGCGTTCGGCCGGCACGACGTCGCCCACGATCGACTCGAGATAGAGGCTGGCGGCCTCGGGAGAGTCCTTCTGGTGGGCGGCTGCCAGGGCGTGGTTGCGCGGGATCCAGACCCCGCCGCCCGAGCGGGACGTCGATCCGCCGAAGTAGGCGCTCTTCTCGATGACGACGGTCTCGAGCCCGTGGCGGCGGGCGGCCGCAAGAGCCGCGGTCATCCCGGCGCCTCCGGCGCCCACGACCACGACGTCGTAGGTCTCCTCGTCGGTCTGTCCCATGGTGCTCCCTCAACCTCGTGCGATCAGGCGGTGCTGTCTAAGAACTGAAACACGTTCTACCATAGATGACAGGCAACGAAACACGCCCGAGGACTCGACAAAACTGAAACGTGTTCTAGTATTGATCCATCGGCAGCGCACGAACCGCGCCGTCCGAGGACATCTGGGACACCATGCAGGAAGGCAGAGCGGTGAGCGAACCGACACAGCGCCCCCACAAGGACGCACAGACCGTCAGGGACGGGGTGCAGGACCTGCTGCCCACCATCAGGGAGCGCGCCGAGGAGACCGAGCGTCTCCGGGTCGTGCCGGAGTCGAGCGTGAAGGAGCTGGAGGAGGTCGGCTTCTTCAAGCTGCTCCAGCCGGCCCGTTTCGGCGGGCTCGAGGCCGACCCGGTCGACTTCTACACCTGCGTACGCGACATCGCCTCGGCGTGCGGCTCGACCGGCTGGGTCTCCAGCGTCCTGGGCGTGCACCCCTGGCAGATCGCGCTCTTCGACGACGAGGCCCAGCAGGCGGTCTGGGGCGAGGACCCCGACACCCGGGTCTCCTCCTCCTACGCGCCGATGGGCAAGGCCTCGCTGACCGACGGCGGCTTCCGGCTCTCCGGACGCTGGTCGTTCTCCTCGGGCTGCGCGCACGCCACCTGGGTCCTGCTCGGCGGCCTCGTCTTCAGCGACGAGGGCCAGGTGGTCGACTTCCGTACGTTCCTGGTGCCCCGCGAGCGCTACGAGATCGTCGACGTCTGGAACGTCGTCGGCCTGGCCGGCACGGGCTCCAACGACATCGTGGTCGAGGACGTCTTCATCCCGGAGACGTTCACGCTCTCGATGGCCGAGACCGGGCGCTGCAAGGGACCCGGCCAGGCGGTGAACACCGGCGACCTCTACAAGCTCCAGTTCCACTCGCTGTTCACCACCACGATCACCACGCCGATCATCGGCATGGCCCGCGGCGCCTACGAGGAGCACGTGGCGATGCAGCAGAACCGGGTGCGCGCGTCCTACGGGGAGAAGGCGTCCCTGGACCCCTTCGCCGCGGTACGCGTGGCCACCGCCTCCTCCGACATCGACGCCGCTTGGGCGCTGCTGATGAACAACATCCGTGAGCAGCAGGCCTACGTCGCCCGTGGCGAGAAGATCCCGATCACCCAGCGCCTGCGCATCCGCCGCGACCAGGTCCTCGGTACGCAGCGGGCGATCGACGCGATCGACCTGCTCTTCGAGGCCTCCGGCGGCCGGGCCCTGGCCAACGGCACCCCGCTCCAGCGCGCCTGGCGCGACGCCCACGCGGGCCGCGTCCACGCCGCCAACGACCCCGAGCGCGCGCTGCAGATGTACGGCGCCTCGGAGTTCGGGCACAAGGTCGACCCGGGGATGTACTGAGATGGCTCTGGTGAAGGAGGACGTCGCCCGCGACGTCGCGATCAAGACCGAGGCGGCCGGCGAGATCACGCTGCGCTACTACGACCTGGGTGCGCCTCAGGATGACCGGCTGCCGCTGGTGATGCTTCACGGCGGGGGTCCCGGGGCCTCGTCGTGGTCCAACTTCGGTTCCGCGCTGGAGGGTTTCGCGGCCGACTTCCGCACGATCCTGGTCGACCAGCCGGGCTTCGGTGCCTCCGACAAGCCGGAGGTGGTGGGCAACTACTACCGCTTCGCCGGCGACGCGGTGATCGCGCTGCTCGACGAGCTGGGCCTGGAGAAGGTGCACCTGCTCGGCAACTCGCTCGGCGGCGGGACGGCGATGCGGATCGCGCTGACCTACCCCGACCGGGTCGGGCGGCTGGTGCTGATGGGGCCGGGCGGGCTCTCGCTCAACCTCTTCCACGCCGACCCGACCGAGGGCGTACAACGCCTGATGGACTTCTCCGGCGACCCCACGCGGGAGGCGCTGAGGGCGTTCATCTCGACCATGGTCGTCAACCAGAAGCTGGTCACCGACGAGCTGGTCGAGGAGCGGTTCGCGGACGCGACCGCACCCGGCGCGCGCGAGGCGATGGCGTCGATGGGGTGGTCGTTCTACAACCCCGAGACCGCCGAGGACGGCATGCTGTGGCGGGAGGCGCACCAGCTCAAGCACCACACCCTGCTCACCTGGGGCCGCGAGGACCGGGTCAACCCGCTCGACGGCGCCTTCCCCGCCCTGAAGCTGATCCCCAAGGCGCAGCTGCATGTCTTCCCGCGCTGTGGGCACTGGGCACAGATCGAGGCCGCCGACGAGTTCCGCGAGATCGCGGTGAACTTCTTGAAGAGGCACAAGGAGCGCGCATGATCGACATCAAGTCCATGGGCTACGTACGCGTCACCAGCACCGACCTGGAGGCGTGGCGTACGTTCGCCGAGAAGGTCCTCGGTCTGGTGACGGCCAAGGGGCCGAACCCGGAGCACCTCTACTACCGCATCGACGAGGTCTCGGCCCGGCTGGTGATCGAGCCCGGCGAGGTGGACCAACTCGGCTGCGTCGGCTGGGAGGTCGCCGACCACACCGCGCTGGCGCAGGCCCGTGAGCACCTGGAGAAGTCCGGTGTCGAGGTGGAGGAGGGCACGGCCGAGGAGCTGGCCGAGCGCCGGGTGCAGGAGCTGCTGCGCTTCCGCGACCCCTTCGACAACGTCTTCGAGCTCTTCCACGGCATCACCTACGAGCGCCGCCCCGCGGTCTCGCCCTACGGTCACACCTTCGTGACCGGCGACCAGGGGATGGGCCACGTGGTGATCCCGGTCTCCGACGACGTGGAGGCGCTGGAGTTCTACCGCGACACGCTCGGCTTCCGGCTGCGCGACTCGATGAGCATGCCCGGCGAGTTCGCGGGCAAGGAGCCCGGCACCAAGATCTGGCTGCGCTTCCTCGGGATCAACCCGCGCCACCACTCGCTGGCGTTCCTGCCGTTCCCGAACGACTCCAAGTGCGTCCACATCATGCTCGAGGTCGACAAGCTCGACGACGTCGGCCGGGCGCTGGAGCGGGTCAAGAAGTACGGCGCCAAGCTGTCGGCGACGCTCGGGCGGCACATGAACGACGAGATGGTCTCCTTCTACGTGAAGTCGCCGGGCGGCTTCGACATCGAGTTCGGCACCGAGGGGCTGCAGGTCGACGACCAGAAGTGGGTCGCCCGGGAGTCCACGGCCGTCTCGTACTGGGGCCACGACTTCGGCGTAGGCCAGTGATCGGGTATGCGTATAGAGGTGCCTGATGGGATGTCTCCCGATGCCGCCGAGGGCTGGCCGCATCCGGAGCTGATCGAGTCCTTCCACGGTCGCTTCGACTTCGAGGCGCCACCGTCTCCTCCGGAGACCCCTGCCGACGCGGAGGCGGACGCCCGGTTCCGTACGGTGCTGGGCCGGTTCGCCTCCGGGGTCACCGTGATCGCGGCGCAGACCGCGGAAGGACCCGTCGGGATGACCTGTCAGTCGTTCTCCTCGGTGTCGCTGCGACCGCCGCTGATCCTGTTCGCGCCGACGAAGTCGTCGCGTGCCTGGGCCCGGATTCGTCGGGCCGGGCACTTCTCGGTCAACATCCTCGCCGCCGGTCAGGAGGCGGTCTCGAACCAGTTCGCCTCGCGGGCCGCCGACAAGTACGCCGACATCTCCTGGACCCCGTCGGCCCATCACGGCGACCCGCACCTGTCGGGTGCGGTCGGCTACCTCGACTGCGCCGTCCACTCGGTCCACGAGGAGGGCGACCACTACCTCGTCGTCGGCCGTGTCCTCGACCTCGAGGAGGGCCCCGCCACCGAGCCCCTGCTCTTCTTCCGCAGCGACTACCGCGAGCTGGGCTGAGGCGGGCCGGTCAGGGGAGCTCGTCGAGGCGGCGGATGGCGTCGGCCTCGTCGGGGTCGGGAGTGGGCTCGTCGAGGAAGGCCCGGGTCACCTCGACGGCGACGTCGGGGGCGAGGCGCTTGAGGCTCATCGCCAGCACGTTGGCGTCGTTCCACAGCCGCGAGCCGCGGGCGATCCAGGGGTCCCAGGCGAGGGCGGCGCGGACGCCGGGAACCTTGTTGGCGGCGATCGCCGTGCCGGTGCCGGTCCAGCACATCACCACGCCGACGTCGGCGCGTCCCTCGACGACCGCGCGGCCGATGCCTGCGCCGAGGTCGGGCCAGGAGTCGGTGTCGACGACCTCGACCTCGCCACGCTCCCGTAGCTCGGCGAGCACCGCTCGGGTCGTCTCGTTCTCGTCATCGGCTCCGAAGGTGATCCGCATGGCGCCGAACCTACCGCTGTTCTCAGGCGTGCGTCGCAGGTCCGCCGGGACCGACGAGCTTCGCGCTGGGCTGGTCCTTCAGGCTGGTGGTGAGCTCCCAGGTGCGCTGGTAGCCGGTGTGGGCGATGCGCCAGCCCTGCGGCGTACGGACGTAGCGGTCCTCGTAGAAGGCGGCGCCCTCGAGGGCGAACTCGAAGGCGGGGGCGAAGACCTTGTCGTAGAGGTACCAGCGGCCGGTGGCGCTCTCGCCCTCGACCGTGATCTCGGGGTGGTGAAGGTGGTGCATCGTGATGATCGAGTCGGGCAGGTTGGTGCGCATGTAGTCGACCAGGTCGCCGGGTGAGGCGAACGAGAGCCCGGCGTAGTCGGCGGTGGCGTCATCGCTGAAGCAGGTGGCGAACTCGTCCCACTGCTTGGTGTCGAGGAGGCGTACGTAGCGGAACTTGAGCTGCTCGATCTCGCGGATGTCACTCATGCGCCGATCATAGTAGAACGTGTTCTACAAATGGGGCGTCCGTGGGATGACGTTCGGCCGCCGGTCGGCCGTACGTCACGACGAGGACCGTGGACAAGGTGCAGGATCGCCGTGTGGACGCGATGGTCGACCTGCGCGAGCGACGCGCGGCGCTGCTGGCGGACCGCCGGCTGACCTGGGTCTTCGGGGCCGACGACCCCGGGGTGGAGGTGCGCGAGGCGTGGGCCGGCGAGATCCGGCTGCGGGTCCATGTCCCGCGCGGCGGTGCGGCGTCGGGACGGCCGCTCGTGCTGGCCCTCCATGGCGGCGGCTGGTGCTGGGGCTCGCCCGAGCAGTCCCGTTGGATGGCCGGCCGGATCGCCGCGCGCACGGGCGCGGTGGTGGTCGCGCCGGCCTATCGGCTGGCGCCGGAGCATCCGTATCCGGCGGCGGTCGAGGACTGCTGGGCGGTGCTGCGGTGGGCCGTGGTGCATGCCGACGACCTCGGCGCCGACGCCGACCGGATCGTGGTGCTGGGCGACAGTGCCGGCGGCACGCTGGCAGCGGTCCTGGCGCTGCGGGCACGTGACGAGGGTGGGCCGCCGATCCGTGGCCAGGTGCTGTTCTACCCGCTCGTCGACCTCGTCGGCCTACACGGCCCCGGGCTCGCCGGGATCCTGGAGCACTACGTCGGCCCGGACCTCTCGCGCGCCGAGGAGTGGGCGGTCTCGCCGCTGCGGGCGGCCTCCCACGCGGACCTGCCGCCCGCGCTCATCCTCACCGCCAGGTTCGACCCGTTGCGCCCGCATGCCGAGCGCTATGCCGCGGCGCTGCGTACGGCCGGGGTGGGGGTCGCCGTGCACTGCCCGACCTTTGCGACCCATGCCTACCTCACCCTGCCCGGCATCTCCCCGGCCTCGCGGGGTGGCCTGGACCGCACCGTGAACTTCCTCGACCACGCGCTCGCACCCCGACATCGCTGAGGCGTCAGCCCCGCAGGCCGAGACGTCACCTACGTCGGCCGAGGTGGCAGGTGGGTGACGTCTCGGCCGACCGGGGCGACGTCTCGGCGGATCAGGCCAGGCCGAGGCGTCCGGCGAGCTTGTCGAGGTAGGTCAGTACGCCGGCAGGTTCCGTGTCGGGGACGCCCCAGATCAGCTCGTCGGCGATGGACCATTCGGCCAGGTCGTCGGGTGTGGGGCGCTTGGCGACGAGGACGCGAACCTCGGGCTTGCCGTCCCGGCCGGCCGACTCCCACTCGTCCTGGAGCGTCTTGACCTTGTCGCCGATCCCGGCCTCGGTCGGCGTCGACATCCAGCCCTCGGCGTGGCGGGCGATCCAGCGCAGCGTCTTCGGTCCGCCGCCGGCGCCGACGATCGTGGGGATCCGGCCCTGCGGAGGCTTCGGGTAGGCCCAGGAGGGGCCGAAGGAGACGAACTCGCCGTCGTAGGCGGCTTCGTCCTCGGTCCACAGCGCCCGCATCGCCTCGAGGTACTCCCTCAGCGCGGTGCGCTTGCGGTCGCCGGGGATGCCGTGGTCGGCGAGCTCGTCGGTGTTCCAGCCGAACCCGACGCCCAGCGAGACCCGGCCACCGGAGAGGTGGTCGAGGGTCGCGATCGTCTTGGCGAGCGTGATCGGGTCGGACTCGACCGGCAGCGCGACGGCGGTGGAGAGCCCGATCCGAGAGGTCACCGCGGCGCAGGTCCCGAGCGTCACCCAGGGGTCGAGCGTACGCAGGTAGCGGTCGTCGGGGAGCTCGGTGCCGCCGGTGGGGTGCAGGGCGTCGCGGCGCACCGGGATGTGGGTGTGCTCGGGCACGTAGAACGTGTCGAAACCCCGCTCCTCGGCGGCGGTGGCGAGCTCGGCGGGCGCGATGCCGCGGTCCGAGGTGAACAGGACGATGCCGTGGCGCATGACACAACAGTAGAACGTGTTCTAGTCTTTCCGGAAGGGATCACCGGGAGAGAGAAGTGAAGATGGAAGCCGACTACATCGTCGTAGGAGCCGGGAGCGCGGGCTGCGCCACCGCCCGCAGGCTTGCCGAGAGCGGTGCCAGCGTGATCGTGATCGAGGCGGGAACCAAGGACACCGCCTTCGGGATCAAGAACCTCCTGGAGCTTCCCGGGGCGGTGGCCGCGATGCTCTCGACGCCGCAGCTGAAGAAGCTGGTCGACTGGGGTTACAAGTCGGTGCCGCAGAGCGCGGCCCTCGACCGGGTCATCCCAATGACTCGCGGCAAGGTGCTGGGCGGCTCCTCCTCGATCAACGGGATGCTCTGGGTGCGCGGCAACCGGCAGAACTTCGACGACTGGGCGGCCGACGGCGCGACCGGCTGGTCCTACGACGACGTGCTGCCCGCGTTCCGGCGGATGGAGGACTTCGAGGGCGGTGCGGACGAGTTCCGCGGCGAGGGCGGACCGGTGAAGGTGCGCTACCAGAAGGACCTCACCCCGGCCACGCAGACCTGGCTCGACGAGGCGCCCAAGCGGCTCGGCGTCGGCGCGCTCGACGACTACAACGGCAAGGAGCAGGAGGGCGTCGGCGTCGTCCAGCTCTCGGCGTCCGAGGGACGCAGATACTCGGCGTCGAAGGCCTACCTGCGCGAGGACCCTCTGGACAACCTGCTGGTCCTGACCAGGGCGCAGGTCACCCGCGTACGCATCGAGGGCTCGCGCGCGACCGGTGTCGAGGTGGTCGGCGCCGACGGCGACAAGCAGACCATCAAGGCCTCACGCGAGGTGATCGTCGCGGCCGGCGTCTACGGCTCGCCGCACCTGCTGATGCTCTCCGGAATCGGTCATTCCGGCCACCTGCGCGACCACGGCATCCAGGTCCACGCCGACCTCCC
The DNA here is from genome assembly GCF_000960475.2 of Nocardioides luteus. Classification (GTDB taxonomy): domain Bacteria; phylum Actinomycetota; class Actinomycetes; order Propionibacteriales; family Nocardioidaceae; genus Nocardioides; species Nocardioides luteus_A. The sequence continues at coordinate 210,990 of NZ_JZDQ02000001.1, forward strand.
GGTCGGGGACAACTTCCACGACCACCTCTTCGTGCCGGTCTCCTTCCGGATGGACTCGGCGCTGCGGCGGCCGACGGCTGCCTACTTCGCCGCCGGCTTCGCCAGGTCGCGGCTCACCCGCAAGGGCTGGGCGGCGGGCTCGCAGTTCGAGGCTTTCGGCTTCGTACGCAGCGCCCTGGCCGGCCAGGTCCCCGACCTGCAGCTGCACGTCCTCTACTGGGTCTACCCCTTCCCGAACCAGGATGCCGACAAGGCGATCCGGCCGCCGACGAACAAGCCCGGCCTGTGCATCCTGCCGACGCTGATCTACCCCGAGAGCCGGGGCACCGTACGTCTGGCCAGCGCCGACCCGTTCGCCCACCCGCTCCTCGACCCGGCCTACCTGACGGCGGGCAAGGACACCGAGGTGCTCCTGGACGGGATCGCCAAGGTGCGCGAGATGATGGTGGGCCTCGGCGACAACCAGGGCGAGATCACGCCGGGCCCGGACTACGCCGACGCCCGGGCGACCCGCGACCTGCTGCCCAACATCGTGCACAGCGTCTACCACGGCGTCGGTACCTGCCGGATGGGCTCGGACGAGCGCGCGGTGGTGGACCCGTCGCTGCGCGTGAAGGGCATCGACGGTCTGCGCGTCGCCGACGCGAGCGTGATGCCCTCGATCACCGGAGGCAACACCAACGCGCCCTCGATCATGATCGGCGAGCGCGCGGCCGACCTCATCCTGGGGGCCTGATGTCCGACCTGCTGCTGAGCGAGGACCGCGATCGCGTCCGTACGCTGACCCTCAACCGTCCCGACCAGCTCAACGCCTTCAACCAGGCGCTCTACGTCGCCCTGGCCGAGGCGCTGTGCGAGGCCGACGAGGACCCGGAGGTGGCCGTCGTGCTCCTGACCGGGACCGGTCGGACCTTCTCCGCCGGCACCGACCTCCTGGAGATGAAGGAGACCGCCTCGGGGGCCGACGACGGCGAATCGCACGGCTTCATCCGCCTCGTCGACGCCCTGACGGCGTTCTCCAAGCCGCTGGTCGTGGCAGTCAACGGCCTGGGGCTCGGCATCGGCGTGACGCTGCTCGGCTTCGCCGACCTAGTCCTCGCCTCGACGAAGGCGCGGTTCAAGACGCCGTTCACCACGCTCGGCGTCGCCCCCGAGGCGGCCTCCAGCTTCCTCTTCCCGCGGCTGATCGGGCGGCAGAACGCCGCCTGGATGCTGCTGTCGGGGGAGTGGATCAGCGCGGAGGAGGCGCACGAGATGGGATTCGTGTGGCGGGTCACCGAGCCGGACGAGCTCCTCGCCACGGCCTGGGGTCACGCCGCCACGCTCGCCGCGCGGCCGATCAGCAGCCTGGTCGCGGTCAAGGAGACGATGACCGCCTCGCTGCGCCCGGGGATCGAGGCGGCCCGTGAGCTCGAGAACGCCAAGTTCGCCGAGCTGCTCGGCGGGCCGGCCAACATCGAGGCGCTCCTCGCCTTCGCCGAGGGGCGGGAGCCCGACTTCACGAAGCTCCCGCCGGGGGCCTGAGCGCTGGACTCAGTGGGGTCGGTGGTCGAAGCTTCCGTAGCGGTCGCGGCCGTCGAGATGGTGCTTGCGCTCCATCTCGGCCAGGTCGTGCTCGATCTGGCGGCCACGCCGCCGGTCGAGGAACGCGGCGGCCAGCATCAGGGCGGTCCAGAACACGATCATCCCGATCGTGACCGCGATGACTGCGCTGTTCATCGGTGATCAGCTCCTCTGTGGTGGGTCGATCTGCTCGTGGTCGGGTCCGCCCGGACCGGGCTCGGCGCTGAGCATGATGTGGTCGACGATCTCGAGCCCGGTGTCGTGCTCCCGGACGACCTCGAGGACCGTCGCCCGGCGCTCCTCGGAGGCGACCTCGCCGGAGACGACGAGGCGCTCGCCGCGTACCTGGAGCCGGATGCCCAGCTCGTTGGTGCGCGGATCGCTCGCGATGTCTCGCTCGAGATCTCGTGCCAGCTGTTCGTTCATGCCGACCTCCTGGGGACGACGTCGTAGACGCGGAACGCTGCCTGGATGACCGGCTGGGCGACGTTGCGTACGGGCACCCCGGCCGGAGTGAGGCCCTTCTCGCGCCCGGCGTGGGCATGGCCGTGGACGGCGAGATCGACGCCGGTCTCGTCGATCGCCTCACCGAGCCGGTAGTTGCCGAGGAACGGCCAGATCTCCTTCGGCTCGCCGATCAGGGTGTCGTCGACCGGGGCGAAGTGGGACAGTGCGACGGTGACGTCCGGCTCCTCGCCGGCCAAGTCGTCGAGGGCTCGGCGCAGGACGCCGGCGGTCTCGATGCCGTGCCCGGTGAAGGCCTTCATCTCCGGTTCGCCGAAGTCGGCCGCGCAGCGCCCGTGGAACCCCAGGCAGAAGCCCTTGACGCCGGCGACGCCGAGGCGGCCGGCGTCCGTCTCGATGGTGGTCGAGGTGCCTTCGAGGACCGTGACGCCACGGTCCGTCAGCAGCCGGGCGATGTCGCGGTCGGCCCCGGAGTGGTAGTCGTGGTTGCCGAGCACGACGAGGACGGGGACGTCGGCGGCGTCGAACTCGTCGGCGAACGCCTTGGCCTCCTCGACCGTGCCGTGCTGGGTGAGGTCACCGGCCACGAGCAGCGCGTCCGCCTCGCCGGAGATCCCCTCGAGCAGTGGTGCGTAGCGTCCTCGCAGGTCGTCCGCCAGATGTACGTCACCCACGGCTGCCACGCGAATCGGGTCAGGCATCGTCATCTCCGATACCGCTTCCTTCCATGATGTCGAGCGCATCGAGCAGGCCCAGCGCGCTCAGCGCGAACGGGCTCCGCTTCGCCTCCTGCCGCACCAGCCGCCAGTCGACCTGCTCGCGCAGGGCGCGGGCGGAGCCGAGGATCGGCGAGAGGTCGCAGGCGTGCTCGCTGAGCGCGAGCATGCGCGAGATGATCAGGTCGGTCGCCGACATGACGGGCATGGTCACGGAGTCGACCGGCAGCTCGGTGCACCGCACGAGCAGCTCCTCGTCGACCGGGCCGGTCGGGAGCCGGTGGATCAGGTCGACGATCACGGTGTCGCGACCGACCTTCACCAGCCAGTCCTCCGGGGCGGCGACCGGATCCATCCCGTTCTCGACGAGCTTCTCCACGGCCTCCTCGACGCAGTCCTGGGGGAGGACGAAGTCGACGTCGTGGGTGCTCTCCGGGCCGCCTCGGGTCCAGACCGCGTAGCCGCCGGCCAGCGCGAACGGGATCTCGGCGGCCTTCAGCGTCGCGCCCACCCTCTTCAGGACCTCGCGTTGTCGCTGGAGCTCCTCGCCCAGCACGTCAGTTCTCGGCATGTGGGTGCGGTACCCCGAAGCGGTGCCGCTCAGCCCTTGCCGGAAACGAGAACGTGTTCTAATCTGGACACGTGTCCAGCGCAACGAGCACCCGTCAGGCCGATACCGTCGAGCGCCTGTTCGCCGCGGGCCTGGCGGAGCTGCGCGAGGTCGGGCACGAGGCGCTGACGATCCGCTCGGTCGCCGCACGGGCCGGGGTCTCCTCGGCGACGGCGTACACCTACCTGGCCTCCAGGAACCACCTCTTCGTCGAGCTCTTCTGGCGCCATCTGAACGAGGCGCCGGTGGCCGACGGGACCGGCTCTCGCGCGGGGCGCGTGCAGGAGGCCGTACGCAGCCTGACGACCCGGATCGCGGAGGAGCCGGAGCTGGCGGCGGCGGTCACCCCGGCGCTGCTGGGCAGCGACTCCGACGTCGAGCGGCTCCGGTTGCGGATCGGGGCCGAGTTCGCCGCCCGGTTCGAGTCGGCGCTCGGGGACGGAGCCGGGGAGGCGGTGCGCGAAGCGCTGCTGCTCGCCTTCTCCGGCGCGCTGCTGCAGGCGGGCATGGGACTGATGACCTACGACGAGATGGCCGACCGGCTCGCCCCGGTCGTGGCCGTGATCGTCGGCGAGGAGTGAGATGACCAGCACCACCACCGAGATCTTCGACCCCTACGACTACGACTTCCACGAGGACCCCTACCCGGTCTACGCCCGGCTACGGGACGAGGCGCCGCTCTACTACAACGCCGTCGACGACTTCTGGGCGCTGTCCCGGCACGCCGACGTGCACGCCGCGGTGAAGGACGACGTCACCTTCTCCAACCGGATGGGGGTCTCGCTCGACGCCAGCGCCTGGAACGCCGACGCCCACCGGGTGATGTCCTTCCTGGCGCTGGACGGGGCCGCGCAGACCCGGTTGCGCAAGCTGGTCTCGGCGGGGTTCACACCCCGCCGCGTACGCGAGCTGGCGCCGCAGATCCAGGCGCTCGCCGACCGCTACCTCGACGCGCTGAGGGCGCTGTCCGAGAAAGCGGGCGAGGTGGACTGGATCGCGGAGCTCGCCGGCAAGCTCCCGATGGACGTCATCTCGGAGATGATGGGCGTCCCCGCCGCCGATCGCGACGAGGTGCGTCGGCTGGCCGACCTGGTGGTGCACCGGGAGGACGGCGTACGCGACGTGCCGGAGGCCGGGATGACGGCCGCGCTGGAGCTGATCGGCTACTACGCCGAGATGGTCGCCCAGCGGCGCCGGCAGCCGAGCGAGGACCTCACCTCGGCGCTGATCGAGGCCGAGGTCGACGGCGACCGGCTGCTCGACCACGAGGTGATCGCGTTCCTGTTCCTGATGGTCGTGGCCGGCAACGAGACCACCACCAAGCTGCTCGGCAACGCGCTCTTCCACCTCGGCGCCCATCGCGATCAGCTCGCCGAGGTGTTCGCCGACCCGGAGGGCGCCACGTTGGTGAGCCCGTGGATCGAGGAGACCCTGCGCCACGACACCTCGAGCCAGATGCTCGCCCGCTACGTCGCCGAGGATGTCGAGCTGCACGGCCAGGTCGTCCCGGCCGGATCGAAGCTGCTCGTCCTGCTCGGCTCGGCCAACCGCGACGAGCGGGTCTTCACCGCCCCGGACGTCTTCGACATCCACCGCCCACCCGACGAGCTCGGCCGGATCATGAGCTTCGGTGTCGGCCGGCACTTCTGCCTCGGCGCCAACCTCGCCCGGCTCGAGGCCAAGATCGTGCTGACGGAGCTGGTGCGGCGTACGTCGGGGTTCGAGGTCCACACCGATCGCGCCGTCCGCGTGCACTCCACGAGCGTGCGCGGGTTCGCCGAGCTGCCTGTCTCGTTCACCTGGAGGGCGCGATGAGCGCCGTGGATGTTCACCGAGGTACCTCGGCGAGCCATCACTCCTTCCGTGGAGTTCCGCGAAGGCAGTGCGCATTCGCCGAGTTACCTCGGTCAGCATCCAGGGAGGACGCATGAGCAAGTACGCCCAGCCCGACCGCCGCCCGGCGGTGATCACCGGCGCGTCGTCGGGGATCGGCGCCGAGACGGCGAAGGCGCTGGCCACGGCTGGGTTCCCGGTGGCGCTGGGCGCCCGGCGGGTCGACCGCGTCGACGAGATCGCCGCCGCGATCCGGGCCGACGGGGGAGAGGCGGTCGCGCACCCCCTCGACGTGACCTCCGACGAGTCGGTGGCCGAGTTCGCCGCCAAGGTGGCCGCCGACCTGGGCGATGTCGAGGTCCTGGTCAGCAACGCCGGTGTCACCCACCCGGGCGCGACCGTCGACGTCCCCACCGAGACCTTCGCCGGCCAGGTCGACGTCAACCTGCTCGGTGCCCACCGGGTGCTGCGGGCCTTCGGGCCCGGGATGATCGAGCGCCGGCGCGGCGACCTGGTCTTCCTCTCCTCCGACGTGGCGGTCAGGCCGCGACCGTTCATGGGTGCGTACGCAGCCTCCAAGTGGGGCCTGGAAGGCATGGTCGCCGCGCTCCAGATGGAGCTCGAGGGCACCGGGGTCCGGGCCTCGATCGTGCGACCCGGTCCCACCCACTCCGACATCGGCAACGAGTGGCCCGCCGAGCTGGGCGGGTTCGTGCTCGAGCAGTGGGTCCGCTGGGGCTTGGCCCGGCACCCTCACTTCCTCAAGGCGCGCGCTCAGGCCGACGCGATCACGACGATCGTGACCGCTCCGCGCGGCGTCCACATCAGCACGATCGACGTCAATCCCGAGGCACCCGTCGAGGAGTCCCGATGATTCCCACCGTCTCCACCGTCCTGGACGACCAGGACCCGATCGTGCCCGAGATCATCCGCGGCACCGGTCACCTGCCCGAGATGCGCGTCGACCCGATCTCGCTCTTCACCCGCGTCCGCGAGGAGTGCGGCGACCTCGGCCGCTTCCGGCTCGCCGACAAGGACGTCGTCCTGGTCACCGGGGCCGAGGCCAACGAGGCGTTCTTCCGGGCGCCCGACGAGGTGCTCGACCAGGCGGCTGCGTACCCGTTCATGACGCCGATCTTCGGCAAGGGGGTCGTCTTCGACGCCTCGCCGGAGGAGCGCCAGCAGATGCTGAAGAACCAGGCGCTGCGCGGCGACATGATGCGCGGGCACGCCCAGACGATCGAGGCCGAGATCCGCCGGATGATCGCCGGCTGGGGCGAGGAGGGGGAGATCGACCTGCTCGACTTCTTCGCCGAGCTGACCATCTACACGACCTCGGCCTGTCTGGTCGGGAAGCCGTTCCGCGAGGAGCTCGACTCCTCCTTCGCCCGGCACTACCACGAGCTGGAGCACGGCACGGACGCGATCGCGTACGTCGACGCGTACGCCGACATCGAGAGCTTCCGGATGCGCGACGCCGCCCGGGAGAAGCTGGTCGCGCTCGTCCAGGCGATCGTCGACAAGCGGGTCGCCCGGGGCAAGGTGCCGCGCGAGGAGCGCGACCTCCTCGACGTGCTGATCTCGATCGACATGGACACCGACACCATCACCGGGATCTTCATCTCGATGATGTTCGCCGGCCACCACACCTCCTCGGGCACGGCCTCATGGGCGATGATCGAGCTGCTGCGGAACCCCGAGGTCATGGGCGATGTCGTCCAAGAGCTCGACGAGCTGTACGCCGACGGCAGCGAGGTCTCCTTCCAGGCGCTGCGCTCGATCCCGGTGCTCGAGGCGGCGCTGAAGGAGACGCTGCGGCTGCACCCGCCGCTGATCATCCTGATGCGGCTGGTACGCGAGGACTTCGAGCTGCTCGGCGAGACCATCCCGGCCGGCACCCTGCTCGCCGCCTCGCCGCGGGTCTCCAACCGGATCGAGGACGACTTCCCGAAGGCCGAGCTGTTCGACCCGAGCCGCTACCTCGACCCGCGCCAGGAGGACATGCAGAACCGCTGGACCTGGATCCCGTTCGGCGCCGGCAAGCACCGCTGCGTCGGCAACGCGTTCGCGATGATGCAGATGAAGGCGATCTTCTCGGTGATCCTGCGCGACTACTCGTTCGAGGCGGCGCAGCCGCTGGAGTCCTACGCCGACGACTTCACGAAGATGGTGATCCAGCTCCAGCAGCCCTGCCGTGTCCGCTACCGGAAGAGGTCGTCGTGAAGCTGGCTGCTGACCTGGGCCTCTGTCAGGGACACCAGGAGTGTCTCGCCGAGGCACCCGAGCTCTTCGGCTTCGACGAGGACAGCTACCAGGTCGTCGTACGCGTCCCCGAACCGTCCGAGCAACAGCTTCCCGCCGCGCGTGCGGCCGTCAAGTACTGCCCTGCTTTCGCTCTCACCCTGGAGGACTGACATGGACCGCGCCGAGATCGAAGGGCTCTGGGCCGAGTGGCTCAGCCTTAACCGTCAAGCAGAGGCTGAGGGTGACTGGGCGCCGCTGGCCGACGTCTACGCCGAGGACGCGACGTACGGCTGGATGTACACCCCCGACGAGCACTTCATGGCCGTGGGCCGCGACCAGATCCGGGAGTGGGCCCTCGGCACCGAGATGGCCGGCCTCGAGGGCTGGCACTACGACTACCAGGCCACCGTCATCGACGACGTCAACGCGATGGTGATCGGGTTCTGGCGGCAGCGGGCCGGGATCGTCGACGACGCGACCGGCGAGGAGTACGAGATCCTCGGCATCGGCGGCTCCTGGTTCGGGGTCGCGCCGCGGCCCGACGGTCCGGGACTGGAGTTCGCCTGGCAGCGGGACTGGTTCGACCTCGGCTCCACCGCGACCACCTTCCTCGACATCGTCAAGGCCAAGAAGGCGACCGCCGGGCTGCTGGAGCGGATGTCCCTCAACGGCATCGAGCAACCCGGCCACTACCGCCTCGCCGACCTGCCCGCGACCGTCTGGCCGCCGCCCGTGGCGGCCGGGAACTTCGTGACCCAGGAGTCCGTGTGACGACCCGAAACCCCACCAACCCGCCCGCCCAGCAGCTCGTCGACGGCAAGCTCGGCGCGGCCTCATCCGGCGAGACGTACGCGATCCTCAACCCGGCCACGGGAGCCGAGATCGGGCGCGCACCCGACTCGACGGCCGAGGACATGGACGCCGCGATCGCCGCCGCCCGCAGGGCCTTCGACGAGACCGACTGGTCCACCGACGTGGCGTTCCGGGTCCGCTGCCTGCGCCAGCTGCACCAGGCGCTCCTCGACAACGCCGCGGCGCTGCGCGAGCTGACCACCGCCGAGGTCGGCGCACCCGCCTTCCTGGTGGCCGGGCCGCAGTTCGACACCCCGGTCGACACCCTGCGGTGGACGGTCGACCTGGCCGAGTCCTACGAGTGGTCGCGAGACCTGGGGGTCGGGGTCACGATGGGCATCTCCTCGCGCCGCACCGTGCGCAAGGAGGCCGTCGGGGTGGTCGCGGCGATCACGCCGTGGAACTTCCCCAACCAGATCAACCTGGCCAAGATCGGCCCGGCGCTCGCCGCCGGCAACACCGTGGTCCTCAAGCCGGCCCCCGACACCCCGTGGCTGGCCGCGGAGCTGGGACGCCTGGCCGCCGAGCACACCGACCTTCCGCCGGGCGTGTTCAACGTCGTCACGCCGCGCGACAACCGGGTGGCCGCGATGCTGGCCGAGGACCCTCGGGTCGACCTGGTCTCGTTCACCGGCTCGACGGCCACCGGCCGGGCGATCATGGCCGCTGCCGCGCCCAGCCTGAAGAAGGTCTTCCTCGAGCTCGGCGGGAAGTCCGCGGCGATCGTCCTCGACGACGCCGACGTGGCCTCGGCGGCCTCGATGGCGGCCTTCTCGGTGGCCGTGCACGCCGGTCAGGGCTGCGCCCTGACCACCCGGCTGCTGGTGCCGCGCGCCTCCTACGACGCGGCGGTCGAGTCCGCGGCAGCCACCATGGCCTCGCTCGGCGCGGGCGACCCGGCCGCCGCCGGCACGATCTGCGGCCCGGTGATCTCCGCGGTCCAGCGCGACCGGATCCTCGGCTACCTCGCCCTCGCGGAGGAGGAGGGCGGCCGCTTCGCCACGGGCGGCGCCGTCGCGGTCCAGGACGGCGACCTCGCCGGCGGGTTCTGGGTCCAGCCGACCGTGATCGCCGGCCTCGACAACACCGCCCGGGTCGCCCGCGAGGAGATCTTCGGACCGGTCCTGACGGTGATCGCGCACGACGGCGACGACGATGCCGTACGCATCGCCAACGACTCGCCCTACGGCCTCTCCGGCTCGGTCGAGTCCGGGTCGCTGGAGCGCGCCAAGGCGGTGGCCGCCCGGATCCGCACCGGCACCATCGGCGTCAACGGCGGCCAGTGGTTCGGCCCCGACGCCCCCTTCGGCGGCTACAAGCAGTCCGGCCTCGGCCGGGAGATGGGCGTCGAGGGCTTCGAGGAGTACCTGGAGACCAAGCTGATCGCGGAGCCGGCATGAGCACAGGAGAGACCATGAGGTTCAAGGACAAGGTCGTCGTCGTCACCGGCGCCGCACAGGGGATCGGCGAGGCCTACGCGAAGGGGCTGGCCGCCGAGGGCGCCACCGTCGTCGTCGCCGACCTGAACGAGGAGAAGGGCCAGCAGGTCGCCAAGGAGATCGAGGCCTCCGGGGGCGTCGCGAGGTTCGTACGCTGCGATGTCTCCGACCACGCCTCGGCGGCCGCGCTGGTCGCCGAGACGACCGCGGCGTACGGCGGGATCGACGCGCTGATCAACAACGCCGCGATCTACGGCGAGATGGCCTTCGACCTGCTGATCACCGTCGACTGGGACTACTACGAGAAGTTCATGAGCGTGAACCTCAACGGTGCTCTGGTGATGACCCGGGCCGTCTACCCGGCGATGCAGAAGCGGGGCGGCGGGGCGATCGTCAACCAGTCCTCGACCGCCGCCTACCTCTACTCCGGCTTCTACGGCCTGGCCAAGGTCGGCATCAACGGCCTCACCCAGCAGCTCGCCCACGAGCTCGGCGGGATGAACATCCGGGTCAACGCCATCGCGCCGGGACCGACCGACACCGAGGCGACCCGGGTCCAGGCGGGCGACGCGGCCCGAGAGATGACGAAGGGCATGGCGATCAAGCGCCTCGGCACCACCGAGGACATGGTCGGAGCGGCGAAGTTCCTCCTCTCCGAGGAGTCGTCGTGGATCTCCGGGCAGATCATCGCCGTCGACGGCGGAGGGACGTTCCGACTGTGAGCACGGTGAAGGGGACACGCGCAGGTTTCGTGGGGCTCGGCAACATCGGCAGGCCGATGGCGCTCCGGCTCGCCGCGGCGGACGGGATCGAGCTGTGGGTGCACGACATCGCCGCGGAGCCGGTCGCCGAGCTCGGCGCCGCCGGGGCCAAGGCAGCCGCCTCCGTCGCCGAGCTGGCGGCAGCGGTCGACGTGCTGAGCGTGATGGTGCGTGACGACGACCAGGTCCGCCAGGTCCTCGCGGAGGTGGTCGCGACCGACCGTGCAGGACAGGGACCGCTGACGGTGCTGGTGCACTCCACGGTCGCCCCCGAGACGCCCGCCGAGCTGGCCGCGACGGCCTCGCCGCACGGCGTGCACGTGCTCGACGCGCCCGTGTCCGGCGGCCCGATGGGCGCGGCCGACGGCACCCTGGCCATCCTGGTCGGCGGCACCCCCGAGGCGTACGCGGCGGCCGCGCCGGTCCTGGCGGCGATGGCCACCAAGGTGGTCCATGCCGGGGAGATCGGTGCCGGGACGAAGCTGAAGCTGGCCCGCAACCTGCTCCACTTCGCCTCGTTCACCGCGGCCACCGAGGCCCAGCGGCTCGCCGAGGCGGCCGGGCTCGACCTGGTGGCGCTCGGTGAGGTCGTACGCCACACCGACGCGATCACCGGCGGCCCCGGCGCGATCATGCACCGCGACACCACCGCGCCGATCGAGGAGACCGACTTCTGGCACGGCGTCTTCGGGCACGTGGTCGCGCTGGGGGAGAAGGACCTCGGCTTCGCGGTCGCGCTCGCCGACGAGCTCGGCGTCGAGGTGCCGCTGGCCCGGCTCGCCCTCGAGCGGCTGGCGTCCGGGCTGGGCCTGGGTGGGGTGGACGCGGCCGACCCCCAGGAGGACGAGAAGTTCGCCGGCCTCCCCGAGCAGCGGGCGAAGGGGCTCCGGAAGATGGAGGAGGTCTACGGCTTCGACATGGCCGACGGCGAGGGCGACTTCTTCGGCTACACCGCCGACCACCTCTTCGGCGACATCTGGCGGCGCCCGGGCCTGACCACCCGCGACCGCCGGCTCCTGCTGATCGGGCTGCTCGCCGGCCAGGGCGCCGCGGACGTGCTCGGGATCCAGATCCCCGCGGCACATGCCAACGGTGAGCTCACGGATGACGAGCTGCGCGAGATCGTGGTCTTCCTGAGTCACTACGCCGGGTGGCCGAACGGTGCCAGGATGAACACGGTCGTCGAGGAGACGATCGGAAAGGCCCGGCGGGCGGCCCAGAAGAAGGTGGAGCGCTCATGACGTACGTCATCACCCAGTCCTGCTGCAACGACGCCTCCTGCGTGGAGGTCTGCCCGGTCGACTGCATCCATCCCGGTCCCGACGAGCCCGGGTTCGGCGCGGCCGAGATGCTCTACATCCACCCCGACGAGTGCATCGACTGCGGTGCCTGCGAGGACGCGTGTCCGGTCAACGCGATCTTCCCGGACTACGAGGTCCCGGACGCGTTCGCGCCCTACGTCGACATCAACGCCGCCTTCTTCGAGTTCACCGGCGAGCAGGACGAGCCCGCACCGCTGCCGCCGCCGGGGGCGAAGATCCCCGGCGGCCCGCTCAAGGTGGCCGTGGTGGGCGCCGGCCCGGCCGGTTGGTACGTCGCCGAGGAGCTCGCCGCCACCCGCCGCTGTGACGTCGAGATCACCGTCATCGACCGGCTCGCGACGCCCTACGGCCTGGTCCGCTACGGCGTCGCGCCCGACCACCTCGACACCAAGGAGATCGTCTCCGGGTTCGCGAAGACCGCGCGCCATCGCCGGGTGCGGACGCGCTACAACGTCGAGATCGGGCGCGACGTCACCCACGAGGAGCTCCTCGGCTCTCACCACGCGGTGGTCTACACGACCGGCGCCGGCGAGGGCCGCAGCCTCGGCCTGCCGGGGGAGGAGCTGTCGGGTTCGACGTCGGCGGCCGAGCTCGTCGGCTGGTACAACGGTCATCCCGACCGTGCCGAGCTCACGTTCCCGCTTGCCCACGAGCGGGCCGTCGTCATCGGCAACGGCAACGTCGCCCTCGACCTGGCCCGGCTGCTGCTGGCAGACGAGGAGACGCTGCAGGCCTCCGACCTGGCCCCCGCCGCACTCTCGGCGCTGACCGCCAGCGGCATCCGCGAGGTCGTCGTCACCGCTCGCCGGGGCGCTGAGCACGCGGCCTTCACCAGCCCCGAGCTGCGGGCCCTCGCCGACGACCCGGGCATCGATGTCGTCGTCGACGAGGCCGACCTGGCTGCGCTGCCGACCGAGGCGGACCTGACCGATCGTGACGCCGGTGCCTTCGCGGCGCTCCAGAAGGCCGATCTGCTTCGCGACCTGGCCGGCCGGCCGCGTACGGACGCCGCGAAGCGGCTCGTCCTCCGCTTCGGGCTGACCCCGACCGAGATCCTCGGCTCCGACACCGTCGCCGGGGTGCGCTTCGACACCGGCGAGGAGATCGAGGCCGGGCTGGTCGTCCGCGCCACCGGCTACCGATCCGCCGGTGTGGCCGGCGTCCCCCGCGAGGACGGTACCGGCCGCTTCCCGCACGAGGCCGGCCGCGTGATCGGGTCCGCTGCGACCTACACCGCCGGCTGGGCCAAGCGCGGCCCCAGCGGTGTCATCGGCACCAACCGGGCCTGTGCCGCCGAGACCGTACGTACCCTCCTCGACGACTATGCCGCGAGCAGCCTTCCCGACCCGACCGGCGAATCGTTCGACGACCTGTTGGCGGAGAAGGGCGTGACCGTGGTCGACCAAGCCGGCTGGAACACCCTGGACACGCACGAGTGCACCGCGGGTGAGGAGACCGGACGCCCGCGGGTGAAGGTGACCGATCGAGCCGAACAGGTCCGCATCGCGGCGCTGGTCCACGCGCGGTGAGCCGGGCCGGCGCGCTGGCTTCCAGGGAGCGGGACTCGGGGTGCGCCTGGACGGGCACTTCGTGGGGTCGACGGGTGTTTCAGTGCCCGTCAACCCCAGGGATACCCGGTCGACCGGGTATCCCAACACGGCGCCACCGGTGACCCCGCACGTTGGGGACGTCTGCAAGAGTGGGTGAAAACCGATCCTCGGGGAAAGGCACTCCATGGCAGGCAGCGACTACAAGGACTGGAACCAGTCGATCATCGACGAGTTCCGCGCCAACGACGGCAACGTCACCTCGGTGCCGTTCGGGCGCGGGCTCGTCCTCGTGCACCACACCGGCGCCAAGACCGGCAAGGAGCGCGTCTCCCCGGTGGCCAACCTCCACCCGGACGCCGACACCTGGCTGATCGCGGCCTCCAAGGCCGGCGCGCCGGAGAACCCGGCCTGGTACCACAACCTCCTGGCCCACCCGGAGACCAAGATCGAGACGCCCGACGAGGGCGTCGTCGAGGTCGAGGTCAGCGAGCTGAAGGGCGCCGAGCGCGACGAGGCCTGGGAGCGGTTCAAGGCGATGAGCCCGGGCTTCGGCGAGTACGAGGCGAAGACCGATCGGGTGATCCCGGTCCTCGCGCTGCGCCGCCGGTGACCCTCAGACCGGGATGATCGGCAGCGACCGGCGCGGCTCGAAGACGAAGTCCGCGCCGGTGCTGAACCTCACCACCGCGACCTCGGAGGCCTCCGGGGCGGGCTCGGGGCGGCGGACGACCTCGACCCGCCACCCGGGGCCGGCTCCCTCGGACGTCACCTCGACGTCGAGGTGAGGGTCGAGCGCCTGCACCGCTACCTGCAGCGGAACGAACCATTCCGGCCCGATCAGCGAGACCCAGGCGCCGTCCTCGTCCGCGGCCGATGGCCGCACGACCAGCGCGTCGGAGCCGGCCTCGACCGAGACGTACGCCGCGGGGTTGAGCACCGGGTGGAGCGCGAGCAGCCGCAGCGCCCCCTCGGTGTCCGGCGGCACGTCGAGCACGCGAGCCAGGCGAGCCGCCGCGATGCCGGCCACCCCGACCAGCTGCTTGCGGCGGATGTCGAGGAGCTGCTCGGATGAGCCCGCCCGCGGCTCCAGGGCGAGGGTGAATCCACGGTCGAGCAGCGCCATCTGCAGGCAGACCTCGTCGGCGATCCGCACCAGCGCGGAGCGGGAGAACGCAGCGAGGTCGAGGTCGGAGACCAGCGGACCGGCGTAGTCGGCGGCGCCGTCCTCGGTGGGGTCGATCGGGGCCAGTTCGAGCCCGGCCGCGCGGGAGCGCTCGTTGACCGCCAGCTCCGGGACCGCGACCGCCTCGGGGTGGGCGTCGTCGATGACCACGGTCCAGCGGCAGTGGGGCATCTGGTCGGCAGGTGTCCGCGGCGGCCGGTGGACGGGGCGCACTTGGGCGCGGGGATGGGTCGCGATCGCGGTGGCGTCGAAGGTCGGGTCCTCGATGTCGTGGCACATCCCGCGGACGTACTCCTCGCCCATCGGCTCCACGTCCATCAGCGCGCCGCAGTGGTCGAGGTGGAACTCGCCGTGGCGAGCGTCGTGGACGGTGTAGCGGAAGTCCATGAACTGCGGCGGTGCGCCGATGTCGAGCTGGAGGCCCTTGAAGATGGTCGGTACGTCACCCTGCCCGGGCACCGCCGGCGCGTAGCCGAGCGCGGCCTGCATCCGCCGGGTGTAGATCGGCGAGGCTGCGGCCCACTCGACGATCGCGATCCGCAGCATCTCCTCACGGCCGAAGGCGGAGATGCACCACGCCATCCCGGCCCGGTCGATCAGCTGGCCGATCAGAAGGAGCTCGCGGACGACCTCGGCGAGCTCCTCCCGGGTCAGCTCGGCATAGCGGGAGGACGGGCTCAACGAATGCCGAGCTTCCGCATCCAGCGCAGCGACGTCTGCATCTGCTTGGCGTAGTCGTCGAAGGTCTGCTTGCCCTGCGGCCCCATGACCTGCTTCTTCAGGGTCGCGACGTTCTGGGTGTCGGTGTACTTCAGCAGCCCCTGGTCGCCGTGGCGCGCGCCGACGCCGGACTGCTTCATGCCGCCGGACGGCGTCGACTTCGAGGCGTAGGCGGTGGCCAGGCCGTCGTTGATGTTGACGTTGCCGGACTCGATCCGGGCCGCGACCTGCTGGGCGCGCTTGAAGTTGGTGGTCCACACCGAGGCGTTGAGGCCGTAGTCGGTGTCGTTGGCCAGCTCGATCGCCTCCTCCAGGGTGGAGTAGCGGTGCAGCGAGACGACCGGCCCGAACGTCTCGGTCACCCCGTGGATCATCTCCTTCGTGGTGCCCTCCAGGATGGTCGGCTCGAAGAAGGTCGGCCCGATGTCGGGACGCGCCTTGCCGCCGGTCAGGACGGTGGCGCCCTTGGCGACCGCGTCCTCGACGTGCGACTGCACCCGCGCCAGGTGGTCGGGGGAGACCAGGGCTCCGAGGTCCGGCCCGAAGGCGTACGCCGCCTCGATCCGCATCCCCTGGACGGCGGCCACGAACTTGTCGCGGAACTCCTCGTACATGGCGTCCGGGATGTAGATCCGCTCGATGTGCATGCAGATCTGGCCGGTGTTGCCGAAGACGGCGAACATCGAGCCTTCGACGGTCTCGTCGATGTCGGCGTCGTCCAGGACGATCATCGGGTTCTTGCCGCCGAGCTCGAGGCAGGCGCCGATCAGGTTGCGCCCGGCCTGCTCGCCGATGACGCGTCCGGTGGCGGTGGAGCCGGTGAACATGGCGTAGTCGACGTTGTCCATCAGCGTCGGGCCGACGTCGGGGCCCTCCCCGCAGACCACCTGGAAGAGGCCCTTCGGGAGCCCGGCCTCCTCGAGCAGCGAGATCCCGAACAGCGGCGAGAGCGCGGTCTTGTTGTCCGGCTTGAGGAGCACCGCGTTGCCGGCCATCAGCGCCGGGATCGCGTCGGAGAGACCGGTCGCGAAGGGGAAGTTCCACGGCGCGATGATCCCGATCAGACCACGCGGCGGATGCCGCTCGATCGAGCTCGACAGCACCGGCATCACCCCCGGACGCTTCTTGTCCTTGAGCAGCTTCGGCGCCCGCTTGAGGTAGTGCGAGATCACCATCGGCGGGTCGCACACCTCCTCGAACGCGATCCGGCGGGCCTTGCCCGACTCGGCCTGGATGAGGTCGGCGATCTTGTGCTGGTTGCGCAGGATCAGCTCGTGGGCACGCTTGAACACGGCCAGCCGCTGCGGCAGCGGGGTCGCGGCCCACTCGTGCTGGGCCGCCCGTCCGGCCGCGGCGGCCCGCTCCACGTCCTCCGGTGAGGACTGCGGCAGCGCCACCAGCACCTCACCGGTGTAGACCTCGGTCAGCTTCCAGGACGCACCCGTCGAGGACGGGACCCGCGAGACCAGGTCGCCCAGCAGCTCCTCGGTGATCCAGTCGGGGCGGCGTACGCCTGCTGTCTTCGCTGTGTCAGTGCTCATGTCTGCTTCCGATCAGCTGGTTGTCGGGGTCGCTCTAGGAGTCTTCGTCGAGGATGAACGTCGCGCAACGGTCACCGATCATGACCGCGGGAGCGTTGGTGTTGCCACCGATGATCGACGGCATGATCGAGGCGTCGGCGACGCGGAGGCCGTCGATGCCGCGTACGCGGAGCTGCGGGTCGACCACGGCCCGCTCGTCGACGCCCATCCGGCAGGAGCCGACACCGTGGTAGATCGAGGTCGCCCGGTTGGTGACCTCGTCCTTCATCGCCTCGGCGTCGATCGCCTTGCCGGGGTGGATCTCCGACTTGACCTGGTCGCCGAAGGCCGGGGAGGCCATGATCTCGCGGATCATCTCGACGCCCTCGAGCAGGACCCGCTTGTCGTCGGGCTCGGCGAGGTAGTTGAAGTCGATCAGCGGCTCGGCGGTCGGGTCGGCGCTGCGCAGCCGCAGCGTGCCGCGCGAGCGCGGGTAGATCAGCGACGACATCACCGTCAGCGCGGCCCGCGGGTCGACCTCGTGCCGGATCGGAGCGTCCTGGTTGGGGGAGGGGTAGGCCCAGGGGAGGACGTGCAACTGCAGGTCGGGTACGTCGGTGGCCAGCGAGGTGCGGACGAACCCGACGGTCTCGAAGACGGTGTGGCCGAGGATCGACCTGCCGACGGTCTGCTCCTTGAGGACCGCCTTGCCGAAGTAGCCGGCCGTGCCGTGGTGCAGCGCGGTCGGCATCTCCCAGGTGGTCGGCACGAACATGTGGTCGTGCAGGTTGTCGCCGACCGGCAGCTCGTGGATCGCCTGGATGCCGTGCTCGGCCAGGTGGGCGGAATGACCGATTCCGGAGAGCATCAGCAGCTGCGCCGAGCCGAAGACGCCGGCCGACACGATCACCTCGGCCGTGGCCGAGATCGTCTGCGGACCCTGCTTGGTGAGGATCTCGACGCCCGTGGCGCGGCCGTTCTCGATCACGATCCGGGAGACGTGCACGCGGGTCAGCGTGGTGAGGCTGGGCAGCTCCTGGTCGTGGAGGTAGCCGCGCGAGGCGGAGTAGCGCAGCCCGTCGATCGCGCTCTGCTGGAAGGTCGAGACGCCCTCCTGCTCGGCGCCGTTGTAGTCGTCGAGCACCTTCACGTCGAGGGTCTCGGCGGCGGCGCGCTGGAAGGAGAGCGACGCCTCGGTCGGCCGCGGGTGTTTCATGACCTTGATCGGCCCGCCGGTGCCGCGGTAGTCGGAGCCGCCGCCCTCGTAGTCCTCGACCCGCCGGTACGCCTCGTTGACCGAGTCCGCGTCCCAGCCGGTGTTGCCCTCGGCCGCCCAGGCGTCGTAGTTGGCCCGGTTGCCGCGGACCCACAGCAGGCCGTTGATCGAGGAGGAGCCGCCGAGCACCTTGCCGCGCGGCTGGGGGAGCTCGCGGTTGCGGGCGTGCTGCTGCGGGACGGTGTGGTAGCCCCAGTCGACGAGCTTCTTCAGCCGCGGCTCGGCGTGCAGGGGTCCGATCATGCCCGGCTTGGTGACCAGGTAGTTGTGCTTGTCGTTCTTCCCCGCCTCGAGGAGGATGACCGACTTGCCGGCCGCGGCCAGGCGGCCGGCGACGGCACAGCCGGCCGAGCCGGCGCCGACGACGACGTACTCGGCCTCGGTGACCTTCTGTCGAAGCGGAGCCCGAGACGATGAACGCTGTATAGGCACGATCAGATCCTCTCGATGATCGTCGCGGTGGCCTGGGCGCCGCCGGCGCACATCGAGACCAGGGCGGTGGTGGCGTCGCGGCGCTCGAGCTCGTGCAGGGCGGTGGTGAGCAGGCGGGTGCCGGTCGAGCCGACCGGGTGGCCGAGCGCGATCGCGCCGCCGTTGACGTTGATCTTCTCCTCGGGCACCTGGTGCACCTTGGCCCACGACATGACGACGCCGGCGAACGCCTCGTTGACCTCGGCGATGTCGATGTCGCCGATGGTCATCCCGCTGTCCTTCAGCGCCTTCTCGGTCGCCTGGACGGGGCCGTCGAGGTGGTAGTAGGGGTCCGAGCCGACGAGATTCGAGGTGACGATCCGAGCCCGAGGCTTGAGCCCCAGGGACGTGGCGACCGACGAGTCCATGAGCAGCAGCGCCGAGGCGCCGTCGGAGATCTGCGAGGAGGTGCCCGCGGTGTGGGTGCCGCCCTCGAGCACCGGGCTCAGCCCGGCCAGCTTCTCCAGGGAGGTCTCGCGGATGCCCTGGTCCTCGGTGACGGTGCGTACCTCACCGGTGGGGTTGCCCTCGTCGTCGAGCATGGGGGCCTCGACGGCGAAGATCTGGCTCTTGAAGTGGCCGGCGTCTCGTGCGTGGCGCGCCTTGACCTGCGACCAGAGGCCGAACTCGTCGACCTCGTTGCGGGAGAAGCCGCGGTCCTTCACGATCCGGTCCGCGCCCTCGAACTGGTTGGGCAGATCGATGTTCCATTCAGCGGGACGAGGATCGCCGGCACCGGGCGGGACGTTGGCGCCCAGCGGGATGCGGGACATCGACTCGATGCCGCAGGCGATGCCGACCTTGATCTGGTCCGAGGCGATCATCGCGTTGATCAGGTGGGTCGCCTGCTGGGCCGAGGAGCACTGCGCGTCGATGACCGTGGAGCCGGTGTGGATCGGCAGCCCGGCGTGGAGCCAGGCCCGGCGGACCATGTTGTTGGACTGCTCGCCGGCCTGGGAGACGCAGCCGCCGATGACCTGATCCACCAGGTCAGGGTCGACTCCGGCGCGCTTGAGCACCTCGACCTGGGCGGCGCCGAGCAGGACGCCCGGGTGCAGGCCGGCGAGCCAGCCCTTGCGCTTGCCGATGGGGGAACGGACGGCTTCGACGATGACGGGCGTGCCCATGGAACCTCGCTCTTCGGGGGTGTCGGCAAGTCGCTGGTGCGCGGCTGCGCACCGTCACGCCTGGTGACGTGACACCGGTTACACTCGATTGTCCCAAATTAGAACGTGTTCTCGTTTGGCGCAACCCTTGTGTGATGCTGAGCACTGTGTGACCATAAACTAGAACGTGTTATAGAAAAGACCTCGAAGGAGCACCCCCGTGACCGCTCTCCCCGTGGATTTCGATCCGACCGACCCCGTGCTCAACGAGGAGCGCGTCCCGCTCCAGGAGTTCCTCGAGCTTCGCAAGACCGCGCCGGTGTGGTGGGTCGAGCAGTCGCCGGCGGCGCGCGCCGGCTTCCTGGACACCGGGTTCTGGGCGGTGACCAAGCACGAGGACATCCTGGCCGTCTCCAAGGACAGCGAGAACTTCGGCACGAACGAGAACGGCGTGATCATCCGGTTCGCGCCCGACATGACCCGCGAGCAGGTCGAGCTGCAGCGCGCGATGCTCATCCACCACGACGCTCCGGACCACACCAAGCTGCGCCAGATCATCAGCCGCGGCTTCACCCCGCGCGCGATCAACGCCCTCAAGGAGCGCCTGGTCGAGCGGGCCAACAACATCGTCGACGACGCCCTGGCCAAGGGCGAGGGTGACTTCGTCTCCGAGGTCGCCGCCGAGCTCCCGCTCCAGGCGATCGCCGAGCTACTCGGTGTCCCGCAGGAGGACCGGCGCAAGCTCTTCGACTGGTCGAACCAGATGCTCGCCTACGACGACCCGGACTACGACGCGGACCCCGAGGCCGCCTCGATCGAGATCCTCTCCTACGCGATGGCGCTGGCCGCGGAGCGCAAGGCCGACCCCAAGGACGACATCATCTCCAAGCTCGTCAACGCCGAGCTGGAGGGCGGCGCGCTGGGCGACGACGAGTTCGGCTTCTTCGTCATCCTGCTCGCGGTCGCGGGCAACGAAACCACCCGCAACGCGATCACCCACGGTATGCAGGCCTTCTTCGACCACCCCGACCAGTGGGAGCTGTGGAAGAAGGAGCGTCCCGACACCATGGTCGACGAGGTGATCCGCTGGGCGACCCCGGTCACCGTCTTCCAGCGTACGGCGCTCAACGACGTCGAGGTCGGCGGTCAGCTGGTCAAGAAGGGCCAGCGCGTCGGCATCTTCTACGCCTCGGGCAACCACGACGAGGATGTCTTCGACGACCCCGACACGTTCGACATCACCCGCGAGCACAACCCCCACCTCGCCTTCGGCGGCCACGGCGCCCACTACTGCATCGGCGCCAACCTGGCCCGGATGGAGGTGCGGATCATGTTCGACGTGATCGCCGACCGGATGCCCGATCTCAAGCCCAACGGCACGCCGCGCCGGTTGCGCCACGCCTGGATCAACGGCATCAAGGAGATGCCGGTCACCTACGCCTGACCGGCCGTCGTCTACGGCAGCCTCACGTTGGAGAAGTGGGGCCGGCGGAACGGATACCCCGCCGGCACCCACTTCTTCAGCGCCTCGAAGACCACCTCGTAGAGCCCCTGCTCATAGGCCTCGGTGGTCCCCACCAGCTCACGTCGACGTCGTACGCCGCCAGCTCCTCGCTCAGCTCCTGCCGGACGCCCAGCGGGTAGAGATAGGCGCACCCGACGTAGCCGAGCTCTGAGGTCTCCAGGACGTAGGAGAAGGACTTGTTCTCCTTCCACTCGCCCTCGTGCCAGACGAGGTCGATGTAGTCCTCCTCCTCCGACGTCGGGCCTGTCGGCCAGCCGCCGCCCCGGGTGGCGTTGATGAGGTCGATGTCGGCGTTGATGGCGCGTACGTCGTCGGCCAGGCACTCGCGCGACAGCGGCCGCGCCGTCAGGTCGCCGTGGGTGAGCACCCGGGGTGCCTTGAACCCGTCGGGGACGGCCAGCAGCTTGCTCAGTCCTGCGTAGCTCATGCCCGAAGGCTACGTTCGGCGGCGCAGCGCCAGCATCCCGGCGTACGCGGCCAGCAGCCGCTCCTTCGGGTATTCGTCGGGCTTCGCCAGGAGCAGGCGGGCGAACTCCTGCACCAGCGCGACGAGCGAGTGCGCGACCACCTCGACGTCGAGGTCGGTCTCGGGGTCGAGGTTGGTGCGGAGCACGTCGGCGACGAACCCGCGCAGCAGGACCAGGGTGCTCTCGATCCGCTCCCGCACGGCGGGCGGTGCGCCGTCGGTCAGCACGAGGACCGGGCGCCAGGTCTCCGGGTCGGCCTCGACCGCCCGGAGCAGTCCGTCCGCCGCCTCGAGCAGCCACCGGTCGAGGTCGACCGGGGTGCCGCCGGCCGGGATGAGGGCCAGCGCCGCGGCGGTGGCGCGCTCCTGGGTGCGGTCGAGCAGGGCGTGCAGGAGCGGGTCGATCCCTCCGTACGCGTCGTACACGACCGGCCGGGTCACGCCTGCCTCGGCGGCGATCGCGCTGATGGTGAGCTGGCCGTAGCCGTCCCTGGCGAGCACGCGCAGCGCCGCGTCGAGCAGCTCCTCGCGGCGCTCCTCGAGAGGCATCCGGGCGGCATAGCGCCGCCGGGCGGCAGGTCGGTCGGTGGACATCAGTTCCGAAGGTCAAGGGCTCGCGGACGAGCCGGCGAAGGGGGTGACACAGGCCACACAGTGTGCGAATCTACACCCGTGTAGTAAACCACGGTAGGCGTCGACGAGGAGGAGTTCCGGGTGACTGCGACCTTGCCCGAACGGATTGCCACCGGAGCGTGGCGCCGAGCGGCCGACGGGCTCCGGACGGTGGGGGAGACGATCGCCCTGGGTGCCGAAGCCTGCGCGTACGCCGCCGTCGACATCCTCACCGGCCGGTTCGACTGGGCCCAGGCGGCGGACCAGGCCTGGTTCATGGCGCGCGTCTCCCTGCTGCCGACGATCCTGGTCGCGATCCCGTTCGGGGTGGTGACCTCCATCCAGGTCGGGGCGGTGGCCGACAGCATCGGCGCCTCTTCCTTCAGCGGCGCCGTCAACGGGGTAGGTGTGCTGCGCCAGGCCGCGCCCCTGGTCACCGCGCTGATCATCGCGTGCGTGGTCGGCTCGGCGATCTGCTCCGATCTCGGCATGCGCGCGATCCGCGACGAGATCGCCGCCCTGGAGGTGATGGGCTCCAACCCCGTCCAGCGGATGGTCGCTCCCCGGATCGTCGCAGCGGTCTTCATCTCGGTGATGCTGACCGCGATCGTCGCGGTGACCGCGATCGCGACCGGCTACGTGATGAACGTGAGCCGGGGCGTCGTCGGTGCGGGCACCTATCTCGACGCGTTCACGAACTTCAGCCAGAGCGCGGACCTGTGGCTGGCCGAGGGCAAGGCGGTGCTGTACGGGCTGATCGGCACGACGGTGGCCGCCTACAAGGGCCTGGGTGCCACCGGCGGACCGCAGGGCGTCGCCGATGCGGTCAACCAGACCGTGGTGCTGAACGTGATCCTGCTGGCCGTCGTGAACGCGGTCGTCACCCAGGGCTACCTGGCCCTCGCCCCGGGCGGTGGTGCCTGATGGCCGCGGTCGAGACCGACGGGCCGGCGACCGGCTGGTGGAGCCCGCTGGTGCCGTTCGGCTCCTTCCTCACCTTCAGCGCCTCCGTCCTGCTGGCGGTGCCGGCCACGCTGGTGCACCACTGGCGCACCTGCCTGGAGCACTTCTCTGACATCTGCTGGGGCCGGGGCGCGATCATCGTCGGCGGCGGCACGATCGGGGTGATGGTGCTGCTCTCGGTCTCGGTCGGCACCTCGCTCGGCATCGAGGGGTTCAACGGGCTGGAGCTCGTCGGTCTGGCGCCCTTGGTCGGCTTCATCTCGGCCACCGCCAACACCCGGGAGCTCGGTCCGCTGGTCGCCGCGCTCGCGCTGGGCGCACAGGTCGGCTGCCGATTCACCGCGCAGCTGGGGGCGATGCAGGTCAACGAGGAGGTCGACGCGCTCGAGGTCATGTCGGTGCGGCCGGTCAACTACCTGGTCGCCACCCGGCTGGTCGCCACCATGCTCGCGATCGTGCCGCTCTACGTGATCGGTCTGCTCGGCTCCTACGTCGCCTCGGAGTCGACGGTGGTGACGCTCTTCGGACAGTCGCCGGGCCAGTTCGACCACTACTTCCTGGAGTTCCTGACGATGCGCGACATCGGGTTCTCGCTGATCAAGATCCTGATCTTCGCCGCGATCGTGGTGCTGATCCACTGCTGGTACGGCCTCTCTGTCTCGGCCGGCTCCCTCAACGTCGGCGAGGCCACCGGTCGCTCGATCCGGGCCAGCTTCGTGGTGATCGTCGTGCTCAACATGCTGCTCACCGTCGCCATGTGGGGTGGCGACCCGGGGTTCAGGATCTCCGGATGAGTCGCGGCACCAGACCCCAGACCCTGGCCGTACGTGGCGCTGCCGGTGTCATCGCCTGCGGACTCCTCGCCGCCGGGATGGTCGGGCTCGCCGGTCGCCCGTTCTCCGACGACGTCGCGACCCGGGCCGCCATGGTCGACGTCGGTGCGTCGCTGCGTACCGGGTCGGACGTGAAGATGGGCGGGGTCATCATCGGCACCGTCACGGGCATCTCCCAGGCGTCCGACTCCTCGAAGGCATCGGTCGCGATCCGGCTCGACCGCGAGGCGGCGGACCGGCTCCCGGCGGACGTGGCCGCGCGGGCGCTGCCGGCGACCGTCTTCGGCACGGCGTACGTCGACCTGGTCTCGACCGGTTCCCGGCCGGGGAGGTGGACGGGCGGCACGATCCCGCAGGACCTGCGCCAGGGCACCGTCGAGCTGCAGCAGGCGCTCGACAGCATCGACGAGCTGGTCGAGGCGGTCGGTCCGGCCGACCTCAACGCGGCGCTGTCCGCGGTCGCAGGCGGCCTCGACGGCCGCGGGGACGACATCCACCGGACGCTCGAGCTCGCCGCGAAGGTGCTGGAGCGGGCCGAGGCCGACCTGCCCACGATCCGGACCACGGCCGCCCTGCTGGCGGTCAACCTGGAGACCCTGGAGGCCTCCGCCGGCGACCTGTTCGCCGCGCTCGAGTCCGGCACGGCAACCGCGGAGACGATCGCGGCCAAGCGCGAGCAGCTCGCCGCGCTGCTCTCCGGCGGGCTCACCCTGACGGCGGATGCGCAGAGGTTCCTCGACGAGCACGGCGCCGAGCTGGTCGAGGCGATGGATCAGGCGGCGGTGGTCGCCGACGCCGTCGCCGACAACCGGGAGGACGCCGTGGTGGAGAGCTTCCGCGCCAACCGCGAGATCGGCCAGGAGGTGCCGACCGTGATCGACGACGGCCGGGCGGTGCTCGACCTGATCCTGCACCGGGTGGCGCCGCCCTACTACACCCGCGAGCGCGACTGCCCGACCTACGGCAGCACGAGAGGGGAGTGCTGATGTCCGGACTGCGCGGCTCCTCGGGACGCCCCACCGCGACCTACCTCAAGCTGGGCGCCTTCACCCTCGTCGCCGGGCTCGCCTTCGCGCTCGTCCTCGGCACGCTGAAGGCGCCGGTCGCCGGCGACCTGACCACCTACACCGCCGACTTCGCCGACGTGAACGGCCTGCACGAGGACGACGCCGTACGCATCGCCGGGGTCGGCGTCGGCAAGGTCACCGACATCACCGTCACCGCCGCCGGCAGGGCGCGGGTCGAGCTCAGCGTGTCCCGGAAGCAGCCGGTCCTGGACACCGCGCGGCTCTCGGTGCGCTACCAGAACATCGCCGGGCAGCGGTTCCTCGGGATCGAGCAGACCCGGGGATCCGGCAAGCCGCTGGAGGCCGGCGCGCGGATCCCGGCGAGCCGGACCAGCGCCGGGTTCGACCTGACCGAGCTGCTCAACGGGTTCCGGCCGCTCTTCGACGTACTCGATCCCGACGAGGTCAACCAGCTCGCCGCCACCATCTTGAAGGTCCTCCAGGACGAGGGCGGCAGCATCCCGGTGCTGCTGCAGCAGACCGCCGAGCTGACTCGCTTCGTGGCCACCCGCGATCAGGTCTTCGACCGGGTGCTGACCAACCTGACCCCCTTCCTCGCGGACCTGGCCGCGCAGGGGGACGAGTTCGAGACCACGGTGCGCGAGCTGGAGAAGCTGATGAAGGGCCTGGCCGAGCAGCGCGACGCCCTGGGTGCCTCGGTCGAGGAGCTGTCCGGGCTGCTGGCCACCGGCGCCGACTTCGGTACGCAGATCGAGGCTCCCGCACGCACCCTGAGCCGCAACCTGCGGATGTCGGTGACCGCCTTCGCCGCCAACCTGACCAGCTTCGAGGGTGCCGTGGTCTCCTTCGCCCAGCTGGTCGAGACGCTGGGGAGGATCACCTCCTACCGCAACGCGCTCAACATCTACGTCTGCCGCTACGACTTCTCCGTCGACGAGCTCGTGCTGGCGCTGCCGCCGACCGACGACCGCTACTCGGAGGTGTGCTCGGGATGACTCCACTGCGAACCATGGACCCGCTCAAGGTCGGGATCGTCGCCGTCGTGCTCGCCGCGCTGACGGTCGTCTTCGTCTTCCGTGCCGGGGCGCTCGGTTTCGGCGAGAGGGTCTGCGTGGCCCACTTCGAGCACACCGCGGGGCTCCGCGTCGGGGAGGACGTGACCGTGGCGGGAGCGCGGGTCGGAGAGGTGCGCTCGATCTCGCTCGGCGCCCACGACGTGCTCGTCGAGTTCACCGTCGAGGACCACATCCGGCTCGGGGCCCGCACCCGGGCCGAGATCGAGGTCGCCACCCTGCTCGGCACGCACCTGCTCGCCGTCACGCCGGCAGGCGGGGGAGAGCTGGCCGACGACACCATCGCGCTCTCGGCCACCAGCGTGCCCTACAACCTCCAGGACATCGTCGACCGGGGCAGCGCCTCGCTCGACCAGCTCGATCCTTCGCTTCTCTCCGGCACCCTCGACGAGGTCGGCCGCACCATGGCGAGCTCCCAGCCCGACCTCGCCGCTGCCCTCGACGGCATCTCCGCGGTCTCCGAGGTCGTGCTCACCCGGGCCGACCAGGCCGATGCGCTGGTTCGCGCGGCCACCGACGTGACGAGTCGGCTCAACGCCAACAGCACCGAGATCGTCTCGCTGATGAAGCAGTCCAACGCGGTGATGGCCGAGCTGCAGAGCCGGCGCGAGGCGATCCGCAGGCTGCTGGCCGACGCGCAGCGGCTCACCACCACGCTGAAGCGGGTCGTCGCCGACAACCAGCAGGACCTCGACGTCGCGCTGACCAAGCTGACCGTGGTCGTGAAGGGGCTGCGTGCTCAGGAGAAGGAGCTCAGCGCCGCGCTCGACGTGCTCGGTCCCTCGGCGCGCTACCTGGCCAACGCCACCGGGAACGGGCCCTGGATCGACATCCGGCCCGACGACCGTGCGCTGCCCGACGGGCTGACCTGCCGGCTGAAGGGGTTGTGCTGATGAGGCGCCCGCAGCTGGGCAGGTATGTGGCGATCGTGGTGGCGCTGGTCGCCGCCGTCGGTGCGGGTGCGGCGGCGATCCCGCTGACCAGCACCTACTCGGTGACCGTCACCTTCGCCGACACCGCTGGCCTCTTCGTCGGCAACGACGTCGGGGTGCTCGGCGTGAAGATCGGCGAGGTCAGGCGGATCACCCCGGCAGGCGCGGGCGTCGAGGTCGACCTCGAGCTGGATCGGGACGTCACCGTGCCCGCCGACGCCCAGGCGTTGATCGTCTCCCGCTCGGTCGCCAACGACCGCTACGTCGAGCTCACCCCGCGCTACGACGGCGGGCCCGTGCTCGCCGACGGCGACCTGATCGCCAGCGAGCGCACCCGCACCCCGGCCGACTTCGACGCCATCCTGGACGCGCTCGACCGGTTCAGCAACGGGCTCGCCGGCGGCGACGGCAGGAGCATCGACCGGTTCCTCCAGGCAGGCTCGACGACCCTGGGGGCCAACGGCCAGCGGGCCGGCGCCGCACTGGCCGATCTCGCCGCCGCCCTGAGCGAGATCAACGGCCACACCGACACCGCCGTCACCGCCCTGCACGAGACCGACGAGCTGACCAGCGCGATGGTCGCCCACGACGCGCTGATCGAGCTCTTCATCGAGAACGTCGCCGCGACCTCCGACCTGCTCGCGGAGCAGCGCACGGAGTTCACCGCCACGCTGCGTACGACCCGGGAGGCGATCGACGCGCTGGCCAGGTTCACCCGGGCCAACGACAAGGACCTCCAGGCGGCGCTGGCGCAGGTCAACGGGGTGCTCGACCTGATCCTGGCGCACACCGACGACATCGAGGAGTTCGTCGAGGTGCTCCCGCTGGCCCTGCAGAACGTCGAACAGGCACGTGCGCCCGGGGGCGTGATGCTGCGCGTGCCGCTCACCGATGCGCTCAGCGAGGAGCTCGCCGGTCGCTGCCGCGAGGCGCTCTCGGACGTGTGCGACGTCGTCGGAACGGACCCGCTGAGCGCGGGAGGACGGCCATGAGGGCGGCGATGAGGACGGCCAGGAGGGCGGTCCTGGGGGCCGCGGCTGCCGGCCTGCTGCTGACCGGGTGCGGCATCGACGCCCGTACGTTGCCGCTGCCCGGCACTCGCGCAGGCGACGACACGACCACGGTCGAGGCCGCCTTCGACGACGCCCTCAACCTCGGCGTCGGCTCGAAGGTGAGCGTCAACGGCGTCGATGCCGGCCGGGTCACCGCCCTGTCCACCGACGGCTACTCGGCGGTGGCCGAGATGAGCCTTCGCGACGGCGTACGCGTCACCGACCGCTCCGCGGCGAGGCTGCGCTACGACACCCCGCTCGGCGAGGTCTACGTCGAGGTGACGACGCCCGAGGGCGGCCGGACGATCCCCGCGGGAGGACGGCTCGACCCGGCCCGGTCGACGACGGCACCGACCGTCGAGGACGCCCTCGCCTCGGCCTCCCTGCTCATCAACGGCGGAGGGATCGGCGACCTCGGCCGGATCGTCGACGAGCTCAACCGGGCCGTCGGCGACGGCACCGACCTGTCCCAGGTGCTCGACCGGAGCGCCACCTTCCTCACCCAGGCCAACCGCACCACCGCCGAGATCGACCGCGCCCTCACCTCGCTCGACGCCGTCTCCACCACACTGGCCGAGGAGAAGGAGACCATCGCCGAGGCGCTGGCTGCGATCGGCCCGGCGGCCCGCACCGTTCGGCAGCAGACGAAGCAGATCATCGCCCTGCTCAACCGGCTGGTGAGGCTCTCCCGCGACGCCAACGGGGTGCTCGACCGGATGGACGACGACACCGTCGCCGTGGTCCGCGACGCCGGCGCGATCCTCGCCCAGGTCCGTCGGATCAGTGGCGAGCTCGGTCCGGGCCTGGACACCTTCAGCACGGCGATCAACGAGCTGCTCGAGATCGTCCCCGCCGACCACCTGCCGATCCAGCTCCGTGTCGACATCGCCGACTCCGTCGCGCAGGACCCGCTCAACCCGCTGCCCCCGCTCCTGGAACCGCCGGTCCTGCCACAGCCACCCCGGTGGGACCTCGGCGACCTCCTCGGCGGCGGCAACCTGCTCGGAGGGGAGGGCTGATGGCGCTGCGCGAGACGGACCGGCGCCTCTTCGTCGGCTTCGGGGCGGCCGTGGTCGTGTTCGTCGCGGTGACGGCGTACCTGGTCCTGGTCACGCTCCGGATCCCGCTCCTGTCCCGGCCGGCCACGGTCACCGTCGACCTGGAACGCACCGGCGGCCTCTACGAGGGCTCGTCGGTGACCTACCGCGGCGCCAAGGCCGGGGTCGTGGAGACGATCGAGCTGACGACGGATGGCAAGGCGCAGGCCCGGATCAGGCTGGAGCCCGACGTCCGGATCCCGCAGGACTCCCCGGCCGAGGTGCGCAGCCTCTCGCCGGTGGGGGAGCAGTACCTCGACTTCCAGCCGACCACCGCCTCCGGTCCCTACCTCCACGACGGCAGCCGGGTCCGGGCCGAGGCGGTCGACCTGCCCACCACCCTGGCCAGCACCGTGGTCAGCCTCGAGAGGCTGATGGACCAGGTCGACCCCGAACAGCTGCACGCCGTGATCGCCGGCCTGCGCACGACCTTCGCCGGCCGCGAGGACGAGCTCGCCGACCTGGTCGAGGGCAGCCAGGTCCTGCTGCTCACCCTCGACGAGGAGTGGCCCACCATCTCGCGGGTGCTGGTCAACTCCGAGTCCCTGCTGCGCATCGGCGATCGACACGCCTCCGACGTACGCGCCTCCGCGCACGACCTCGCCCTGCTCACCGCCGAGCTGGAGAAGGCCGACCCCGAGCTGCGCCGTGCCTTCGACCGCGGCCCCGAGCAGTTCGCCGACCTCGTCCGTCTGGTCGGCGTCCTGGACCGTACGCTGCCGCCGACCGTGGACCGCACCACCGCCCTCACCGACATCCTTGTCGTGCGCGACCCGCACCTGCGTGAGCTGCTGGGCGAGTATCCCGACGCCATCCGCTCGCTGGCTGATGCGATGTACGACGGCGCGATCCACGGCGGCCTCGTCCTGCAGAACGACTACCAGTGCGACTACGGCGGCCCCCAGCACCCGGCCACCGACACCACTCCCAGGCCGCTCTACGAGGACGGCCACTGCTCTGCGCCGCCCGACCGGGTCGTGCGCGGAGCGGACAACGCGCCCGGCTCGACCGGATAGGCAGACCCTCAGGCGTCCTTGAACGCGCGGTGGAGCGCCTTGCCCATGAAGGTGCCGAGGTCGTCCGGACCCCAGTCGTTGCTCGAGTCGAGGAGCGACCGCACCGCCGACTCGCACGAGGACAGGAAGAGGTCGATCAGGACCGGGAGCTTGCGCTCCAGGTCGGAGGTCTGCCACCAGCGCTCCATGGCGGGCCTGATCCACTCGGTCGCGCGGGCCTGGACCAGTGCCTTCGCGTCACGGAAGCGCTCGGCGATGGCCGGGTCCGGCTCGCCGGAGAAGACCAGGCGCCAGGTCTCGGGTGCGCCAGCGGCGGCGTTGAGGAGGGCCCGGAAGCCGTCCACGAACGCCTGTTCCGGATCGTCGGGGTTGGCGGAGCCGTGCAACGCGGCGAGGATCGCCTCGAGGAGCTCGCCCGACTCCCGGTCGAGCAGCGCGTCGACCAGCTCGACCCGGTCCGCGAAGCAGGCGTAGACGACGGGCCGGGTCACGCCCATGGCCGCGGCGACCGAGCCGATCGTCACGGCA
Source organism: Nocardioides luteus (assembly GCF_000960475.2). Lineage (GTDB taxonomy): Bacteria > Actinomycetota > Actinomycetes > Propionibacteriales > Nocardioidaceae > Nocardioides > Nocardioides luteus_A. The sequence continues at coordinate 241,746 of NZ_JZDQ02000001.1, forward strand.
CCGATGCCGTCGGCGACGGCGATCGCACGGGCCGCGTCGAGGACGAGGGGACGCCGGCGCTCCGGACCCAGATGAGGTGCGCGGGCGCGCTGCGCTTGACCGGTGGTGGGCGGAGGCATGAGCCGATCCTAGGTGACGAGGGAAGTTCCTGCACACGTGTAGCAAATTCCTACACGTGTGTATTAATGTGACGGGAGTCCCCTCACCCCGGAGCGTCCACATGCCGCTGTTCAACCCGCACAAGCCCGACTTCGACGAGTTCGACGACGAGACCCGCCGGATCTTCGCGGCGACGATCGAGTTCTTCGAGGGCAAGGGCAAGGAGTGGCTGCTCCAGCAGGATCGTGACCGCGTCTGGTACGACGAGTTCCTCGCCTTCCAGAAGCGGGAGATGGTCTTCGCGACGCTGCTGACCCCGGCGGCCCAGGCCGACGGCGACCCGAACAAGCGCTGGGACGAGGCCCGCATCGCCACGTACAGCCAGATCCTCGGCTTCTACGGGATGTCCTACTGGTACGTCTGGCAGGTCACGATCCTCGGCCTCGGCCCGATCTGGCAGTCCGGCAACGAGTCGGTGAAGCGCCGGGCCGCGCGGCTCCTCGACGAGGGCGCGATCTTCGCCTTCGGCCTCTCGGAGCGCGAGCACGGCGCGGACGTCTACACCTCCGACATGGTCCTGACCCCCGACGGCAACGGCGGCTACCTGGCCAACGGCGGCAAGTACTACATCGGCAACGGCAACAAGGCCGGCATGGTGTCGGTCTTCGGTCGCGTCGAGGGGCTCCCGACCGGGCCCAAGACCCAGGACGGCTACGTCTTCTTCGTCGTCGACAGCCAGCACGAGGCGTACAAGCTCCGCAAGAACGTCGTGAACTCGCAGATGTACGTCGCGGCCTTCGACCTCGAGGACTACCCGATCCGCGAGGAGGACGTCATCCATGTCGGCTCCGAGGCGTTCGACGCGGCCATCAACACGGTCAACGTCGGCAAGTTCAACATCGGCTTCGGGTCGCTCGGAGCGGTGCAGCATGTCTGGCACGAGGGCATCACCCATGCCGACAGCCGCGTTCTCTTCGACACCAAGGTCACCGACTTCCCGCAGGTCCGGGCGCTGTTCCTCGAGAGCTGGGTCCGGCTCGCCGCGATGGAGCTGTTCGGCGAGCGCGCCATCGACTACATGCGCTCCGGCAGCGCCGACGACCGCCGCTACCTGCTCTTCGACGCGATCGAGAAGATGAGCGTGAGCCGCCAGGGCGCGAAGGTCTACGACCTGATCGCCGACTGCATCGCGGCCCGGGGTTTCGAGAACGACATGTACTACCCGGTCGGCGCGGTGGCCATGATGGGTCTGCCTCGGCTCGAGGGCACGGTCCACGTGAACATGGCTCTGGCACTGAAGTTCCTGCAGAGCTATCTCTTCAGCCCGACCGATCCGAGCCTGGCCCTGCTCGCGGCCCGGAGGCCGGGTGCGCCGAGCCGGGTGCCCGACGCCGCCTTCGCGCCGGCGTTCAAGGCCTCGCGCGCGGTCATCCGTGCCGCGGGGCGGCTGGTCGGGTCGAGACTCCCGTCCGTCGAGGCGCCCGCCCTGCCGCCGCGCCGGCGGGACCCGGTGGACGACACCTTCCTCTTCCGCCAGGGGCCGGCCCAGGGGCTCGGCACGGTGGCCTTCCACGACTGGCGCGCGGTCTACGCCGGGTGGGCCCACCTGCCGAACGTGCAGCTCCTGCTCGAGCAGGTCGACGCCTTCCAGGCGCTGCTCGGCGCCACGCCACTGTCCAAGACGCAGATGCGCGACCTGGACCTGCTCCTGGTCGTCGGCGACATCTTCACCACGGTCGCCTACGGCGACCTCATCCTGCAGCAGGCCACGATCTGGGGCGTCGACGACGACCTGGTCGAGAGCATCTTCGAGGTCATGGTCGGGGACGTCTCCGCCCATGCCCTGACCCTGACGCGCAAGCCGTCCCTTACTGCGGCGCAGGCCAGGGCCGCCGATGCGATCCAGCGCCGTCCCGCCTTCGACGCCGAGCGCACCGCCCGGGTGTGGGCGGAGGCGCGCGCCACCGCCGGCACCTACGCGATGAACCCGTGAACCGACCGACAAGGAGCAATCGATGAGGAAGACGCGCGAGATCACGCCGCACGAGGACTACGGGTTCTTCGGCCCGGACTCCGTGACCCAGAAGGTCTGGGGCCATCCCGCGGTCCCGCTGATGGGCATCGTACGAGCGGTGACGATCGAGGAGCTCGATCCTCACCTCCTCGCCGCCGTGCACAACACCGGTGCGAACTACGACCGGCTCGACACGCGCTACGCCAGGACGGTCCAGTACTTCGCCGCGGTGGCATTCGCGGACAGCCGGACCGTCGCGAAGATGGCCGACGTGCTGGTCAAGATCCACTCCAAGGCGATCGGCATCGAGCCGGTCAGCGGCAATCGGTACGACGCCAACGACCCCGACTCCCAGCTCTGGATCCTGGTCACGGGCTGGCACTCGGTCCTCACCGCCTACGAGACGTTCGGACCCGGCAGGCTCTCGGACGACGAGGTCGAGCAGTTCTGGGCCGAGTGTGCGATCGCCGCGGAGTTCCAGACCTGCGACCCCCGCGCGGTTCCGCGCACCCGCGAGGCGGTGCGCGCGTACTTCGAGGAGTGGCGGCCCCGGCTCGCGGCGAGCGAGGCCACCCAGCAGATGATGCACCACCTGCTCAACGGCACCAACGCGATCCTTCCCCGCACGGGCCTGCTGGGCCTGACCCGGCCGATCGCGAACGCGTTGATCTGCAGGGCGACGATCGCGACCCTGCCGCGGCACATGCGTCGGCTCGCCGACATCCGGCAGTCACGGGTGACGGACGTCGTGGTGATCGCGATCATGAGGGCGATGCTGGCGCCCGCCCACCGGAGCCGCGCGCTGCAGCGGTGGATCCTCCGCATCCTCGCGCCGAAGGCCCTGCCGATCATGGAGCCCGTCTGGCGGGGCATCCCGCCCGTGCATCCGGTCGTGCTCACGCCTGCCGAGGCCCGGGAACGCTACGGGTACGTCAAGCCGGCCCAGGCGCATCTCGATCTCCGTGCGCGTCAGCGGGCCCGTGTCTTCGACGACCATCAGGCCCCCAGCGACGAGGGCCTGATCGAGTCCCAGCCCATCCTCGGAACGCTCGGCTGAAGGCCTGCCGCGGTCGGTCTTGCTGGCGGCTCCCGGTCGGTCACCACGGGTGATCGACCGGGAGCCCGGCGTTCGCCGAGGCTAGTTGGCCGGCTGCTCCGACCCCACGACCCACATCGAGAAGAACTGCGACCCGCCGCCGTAGGCGTGCCCGAGTGCGCGGCGGGCGCCGTCCACCTGGTGCTCGCCGGCCCGGCCCCTGACCTGCAGGGCGGCCTCGGCGAAGCGCAGCATGCCGGAGGCGCCGATCGGGTTGGAGGAGAGTACGCCGCCGCTCATGTTGACCGGCAGGCTGCCGCCGATGGCGGTCTCTCCGGCCTCGGTGAGCTTCCAGCCCTCGCCCTCGGCGGCGAAGCCGAGGTTCTCGAGCCACATCGGCTCGAACCAGGCGAACGGCACATAGATCTCGGCACAGTCGATCTCCCGGGCCGGGTCGGTGATCCCGGTCGCCTTCCACAGCGCCGCCGCGGCCTCACGGCCGGCCTGCGGGTTGACCTGGTCGCGCTCGGCGGCCGAGGTGGGCTCCGAGCGCATCGCGGTGCCGTGGATCCAGGCGGGTGCCTCGTACGTCTTGGCGACGTCCTCGGCGGCGATCACCATCGCACAGGCGCCGTCGGAGGAGGGGCAGGTCTCGTCGTAGTGGATGGGGTCCCACAGCATCTGCGAGGCGAGCACCGACTCGACCGTGGTGCCCTCGTTGTGCAGGTGCGCGTAGGGGTTCTTGAGGGCGTTGTTCCGGTCCTTGGCCGCGACGATCGCGCCGATGTGCGAGGGCGCGCTCGCGCGGCGGATGTAGGAGCGTACGTGCGGGGCGAAGTAGCCGCCCGCGCCGGCGTGGACCGGCATCACGAACGGGATCGGCACCGACAGTGCCCACATCGCGTTGGACTCCGACTGCTTCTCGAAGGCGACGGTGAGCACCTTCTTGTGCACCCCGGCCTGCACCAGCGAAGACGCCACGATGGCGGTCGAGCCGCCGACGGAGCCGGCGGTGTGCACCCGCAGCAGCGGCTTGCCCGCCGCGCCGAGTGCTTCGGCGAGGTAGAGCTCGGGCATCATCACGCCCTCGAACAGGTCCGGCGCCTTGCCGATGACGATGGCGTCGACCTCGTCGAGGGTCAGCCCGGCGTCCTCGAGGGCCCGGTCCATCGCCTCCCGGCACAGCCCGGCCATCGAGACGTCCTCGCGCTTGGCGCGGTGGTGGGTCTGGCCGATCCCGATCACGGCGGCTGGGATCTTCCCCATCAGTTTCGTCCTTCCATCACGCACACGAGGTTCTGCTGCAGGGCCGGCCCGCTGGTCGCATGGCCGACCACCTTGTCGGCGCTGCCGTCCCAGATCCGCTTGGCGGCCTCGCCGATCCGGATCGCGCCGGCACTGAACATCGGGTTGGCGGCCAGCGCCCCGCCCGAGGGGTTGAGCGCGACGTCATCACCCAGCCCGAGCGCGGAGCGCAGGACGAGCTCCTGGTGGCTGAACGGCGCGTGCAGCTCGGCGACCTGGACGCCGTCGGTGCCGCCCGCGGCGGCCGCGGCCCGCTGCGCCGAGCCCGACGTCGTCAGGTCGCGGGTCCCCAGGTGGAGCCCGTCGGAGCTGTGCGCGATCCCGGTGATCCAGGCGGGACGCTGGTTGGCCTCGCGGGCCCGGTCGCCGGCGGCGAGCACGATCGCGGCCGCGCCGTCGGTCACCGGCGCGCAGTCGTGCTTGCGCAGCGGGTCGGCGAACATCGGCCGGGCGAGCAGCTCGCCCACCGAGGAGCCACCGGCGCGGACGGCGTACTCGTTCTTCTCGGCGTCGGTCAGCGACCGGTTGACGACCTCGGCCAGCGCGGCCTCGTCCCAGAGCCCGGCGTCGAGCCCGAGGCGCGCCTGCAGCGCGGCCAGGGAGACCGTGTCGGGCCACAGCGGCGTCATCGTGTAGGGGTCGAGCTGCAGCGTCAGCGTCCGGCGGAGCACCCCGGCCGACGCCTTGCCGAAGCCGAACACCAGCGCGGTGTCGACCTCGCCGGTCTGGATCTTCAGCCAGGCCTCGTAGAGCGCCCAGGCGGCGTCCATCTCGACGTGCGACTCGTTGACCGGGGGCAGCACCCCGATCGCGTCGATCGCGCTCACGAACGAGAACGACCGGCCGGCCAGATAGTCCGAGGAGCCGGAGCACCAGAACCCGATGTCCTTCTTGGCCCATCCGGTCTGCTCGTAGCACTCGGCCAGGATCGGCACGAGCAGCTCGGCCATGCTCGGCGACCCGTCGAAGTCCTTCATCTGTCGCTGGGCGAACCCGACGACGGCAACGTCTCTCATATCGCTCCCGATCAGAGGTGGTGCTTGTAGCTGTCGAAGTCCGCGTCCGGCTCACCGGTCGGCGCGAAATGGCTGATGTTCTCGATGCTGGTGCCCCACTCGTCCCGCGGCTTCCACACCGCCTTGACCCGCATCCCCATCCGGACCTCCTCGGCCGGGATGTCCAGGATCAGGTGCTGCAGCGCGATGTCGGCGCCGTCGAGGAGGACGTACGCGGAGACGTACGGTGGCTTGATCCGCTGTCCCAGGAACGGGACGTTCACGACGCAGAAGGTGGTCACCGTGCCGACGTCGGAGAGCTCGACCTCCTCCGAGGTCGGCACGCCGTCGGTCGGGCACGCGCCGCGCGGCGGGACGTAGACCTTGCGGCACTTCGGGCACCGCTGGCCCAGGATCCGGCCCTCGGCGAGACCGCGGAAGAACGAGGACTCCTCCGGGGAGGCCGCGTAGCGGTAGTCGAGACTGACCGGCGTCACGATCAGGCCGACGTCCTCGGTGCCTCCTGCCGGCGTAGCGGTCTCAGGGGCGTTGCCGTCGTCGGCCACGAAGACCAGGTCGGTGACCGACCCGGTCCGCTCCTCGGCCCACCGGGCGCGGACCTTCATCCCGGTCTCGATGTCGTCGGGGGAGGCGACGTCGACGGCCTGCAGCCACGGGGTGTCGGCGCCGTCGATCGTGATCAGCGCGAAGGCGAACGGCTTCCCGAGAGGCTGGCCCGCGACGGGCTCGCTGACCCAGGTCCAGGAGGTGATCGTCCCGGTGTCGGGGAGCTCGACGAACTCGGTCACGGCCTGGTGCGTGACCGGGTCGAACTCGGGTGGTGGGACGGCGACTCGACCGTCCCCGAGGCGGCCGCCGACGATGGTGGCGTCCCGCAGTCCGGTGAGGAAGCGGCCGATCACCGGGCCTGTGGATCTGGTGTAGTCGAAGGCGACCGTCACGGGTGCCTGAAGAGTGCGACTCATGGTAGAAAGTGAAACACGTTCTAGTATTGGCCACAACCCGTACTCCCTGCCGAACGGCTACGGAGCCTACGGACGAAGGAGTCGATGAGAGTGAAGCTGGGGCTACAGCTGGGCTACTGGGGAGCACAGCCGCCGACGGGGGTGGGCGAGCTCGTCGCCGCCGCCGAGGAGGCAGGGTTCGACGCGATCTTCACCGCCGAGGCGTGGGGGAGCGACGCGTTCACGCCGCTGGCCTGGTGGGGCCGGGAGACCTCCCGGGTCCGGCTCGGCACCTCGATCGTGCAGATGTCCGGGCGTACCCCGACCTCGATCGCGATGCACGCGCTGACGCTCGACCATCTCTCGGGCGGCCGGTTCGTCCTCGGGCTCGGGGTGAGCGGCCCGCAGGTGGTCGAGGGGTGGTACGGCCAGCCGTTCGGCAAGCCGCTGGCCCGCACCCGCGAGGTCGTCTCGATCATCCGCAAGGTCCTCGCCCGGGAGGCGCCGGTGACCAACGACGGCCCGCACTACCCGCTGCCGTTCACCGGCGAGGGCTCGGTCGGGCTCGGCAAGCCGCTCAAGCCGATCGTCCACCCGCTGCGCGCCGACATCCCGATCTGGCTCGGCGCGGAAGGCCCCAAGAACGTCGCCCAGACCGCCGAGATCGCCGACGGCTGGATCCCGATCTTCTACACGCCCCGGTCCGCCCCGATGTACGCCGACTGGCTGGCCGAGGGCTTCGCGCGCCCCGGGGCGCGGCGTACCGCCGCGGACTTCGAGATCGCCGCGACCTGCCACCTCCAGGTGGTCGCGGACGCGGACGAGAAGAAGGCGGCACTCGAGGCGATGAAGCCGTTCGCGGCCCTCTACATGGGCGGGATGGGCGCCAAGGAGCAGAACTTCCACAACCAGGTCTTCGAGCGGATGGGCTACGCCGAGCTCGCCGGCCAGGTCCAGGCCCTCTACCTGACCGGCGAGAAGGGGAAGGCCACCGCGCTCATCCCCGACGAGCTCGTCGACGACCTCCACATCATCGGCACCGAGGCCGAGGTACGCGACAAGGTGGCCCAGTGGGAGGAGACCGGTGTGACCACGCTGCTGCTGAGCCTCGGCTCGGCCGCCGATGTCCATCGCATCGCCGAGGTGCTCGGGTGAGGGCGGCGGACGTAGCAGGGATCGGCCGCTGATGGCGGTCTACGCCGTCACCGGGTCGGCCTCGGGGATGGGTGCCGCGGTGGTCGAGCGGCTCGTCGCCGCCGGCCACCGGGTCGTGACCGTCGATCTGCGCGATGCCGACGTGGTCGCCGACCTGTCGACGGCGCCGGGCCGGCGCGATGCCGTCGAGAAGGTGCTGGCGGCGGTCGGCGGCCGGCTCGACGGCGCCGTCCTCGCGGCCGGGCTCGGACCGGCCCCGGGACGCGACCGGCCGGCCCTGATCACCCAGGTCAACTACTTCGGCGTCGTCGAGCTGCTGGAGGGGTGGCGCGAGGCGCTGGCGGCCGCCGGGAACGCGAAGGTCGTGGTCTTCTCCAGCAACTCCACCACGACGATGCCGCTCGTCCCGGGCCGGGCGGTCGCCGCGCTGCTCGCGGGCGACGCGGAGCGGGCGGTGAATGCGTACCGGATCTTCGGGAAGAGCGCTCCGGCGATGGCCTACGGCGGCTCGAAGGTGGCCGTGACCCGCTGGGTGCGGCGGCGTGCGGTCGAGCCGGACTGGGTCGGCGCCGGGATCCGGCTCAACGCGATCGCGCCGGGCGCGGTGCTCACCCCGCTGCTGGAGAAGCAGCTCGCGACGCCGTCGGAGGCGAAGGCGATCAGGTCGTTCCCGGTCCCGGCCGGAGGCTACGGTGACCCGGGTCTGCTCGCCGACTGGGTGATCCAGATGCTGAGCCCGGCCGCGGACTTCATGGTCGGCAGCGTCGTCGTGGTCGACGGCGGCAGCGACGCCTGGTTCCGGGCCGACGACTGGCCGCGGCCGGTGCCCGGCCGGCGGCTGCGGGGCTATCTGCGCCGGATGCGCGAGTTCAGGAAGGAACGTCGATGACCGACCCGCTCGCTCCGGCGACCCTGGGCCCGGTGACGCTGCGCAACCGGGTGATCAAGGCGGCGACCTTCGAGGGCGCCTCACCCGGGGCGCTGGTCTCGGACCGGCTGATCGACTACCACCTCGCCGTCGCCGAGGGCGGCGTCGGGATGACCACGGTCGCCTATCTCGCGGTGGCCCCGGAGGGACGTACGCATGCCGACTGCATCTACTGGCGCCCCGAGGCCCTGCCCGGACTGCGGCGCCTGACCGAGGAGATCCACCGGACCGGCGCCAAGGTCTCGGCCCAGATCGGCCATGCCGGGCCGGTGGCGAACGCGAAGTCCAACGGGGTGCCGTCGCTGGCGCCGACGCGGTCCTTCAATGCGCTCGGGATGGCGTTCAACCGCGCTGCGACCGCGGCCGACCTCGCCCGGGTCGTCGAGCAGCACGGCGCCGCGGCGCGGATGGCGGTGGAGACCGGGTTCGACGCGATCGAGGTCCATCTCGGTCACAACTACCTGCCCAGCTCGTTCCTCAGCCCGCGCCTCAACCCGCGCACCGACGAGTTCGGCGGGTCGCTCGCCAACCGGGCAACCTTGTCGCGCCGGATCCTCGCCGCCGTCCGCGAGGCGGTCGCTGACGCAGCTGATGGCCAGGTCGCCGTGCTCGCCAAGATGAACATGCGCGACGGCTACCGCGGCGGGTTCGACCTGCCGGAGTCGGTCGAGTTCGCGCGGATGCTGGAGTCCGACGGCCACCTCGACGCGCTCGAGCTCACCGGCGGCTCCTCGTTCATGAACCCGATGTACCTCTTCCGCGGCGACGCCCCCTACCGGGAGATGGCCGCCAACATGCCGCTGCACCCGGTGATCCGGATGGGCATGCGGATGGTGGGAAAGGGCTTCTTCAAGGAGTACCCCTACAAGCCGCTCTACTTCCTCGACAACGCCCGCGAGTTCCGCCGCGCGCTCACCATGCCGCTCGTGCTCCTCGGCGGGGTCACCGACCTGACCGGGATGCGGACCGCGATGGACGAGGGCTTCGAGTACGTCGCGATGGCCCGCGCCCTGCTCCGGGAGCCGGACCTGGTCAATCGCCTGCGCGACGACCCGGAGACCGTGTCGCGGTGCACACACTGCAACCTGTGCATGTCGACCATCTACCCGGGGACCCACTGCCACCTCGACGACCAGCACGTCTACGGTGAGGCTCACCCCATCCTGATGCCCCCATCGTGAACGCGAGGACCCAGATGTCGATGCACTACGGACGCGCCCACCACCCGCAGGCTCCTGCGGGATACGTCCACGACGACATGACCGACGCCGAGATCAAGGAGCGCGAGGCGGCCCTGGTCCCGCTGACCGACTCGGTGCGCGGCCTCGTCGACGCCGTGGTGCGCACGCAGGTCCCGGACGCCGTCCTCGATGACGTACGCAGGCGGGTCGAGGCACTCACCGCCGACCTGCTCGCCGAGGCGCTGCCCGGCCCGCACGGGGTCCGGTTCGGGGCGGACGGAGGGTTTCGCAACTACGGCAACCCCGTGGTCGGGAAGGGGAACGCCTTCGCCCCGCCGCTGGCGGTGCAGCGCGACGGCGAGGACGTCTGGGCCGACTTCACGCTCGGGCCGGCCTACGAGGGTCCGCCCGGACTGGTGCACGGTGGCGTCTCCGCGCTGATCCTCGACCAGCTGCTCGGCGAGGCCGCCTCCGCGGGCGGCCGGCCCGGCATGACCGGCACCCTGACGATCGTCTACAAGCAGGGCACCCCGCTGGGTCCGCTGCGGGGCGAGGCGCGGATCGAGTCGACCGAGGGCGTGAAGGCGATCGTACGCGGCCGCCTGCTCACCCGGCCGGACGACGGCTCCGAGCCGACCCTGTGCGTCGAGGCGGAGGGGATCTTCATCCTGCCCCGGTGGGCGCGTCAGCCGGTCGACGAGGCCGACCGGGAGCACGTCGGCGACGCCTGAGGCCTCGCCATCCTCGATCCGGGGGCTAGAACACGTTCTAGTTTCACGGTAGGGTGCGGCGCATGGATACCAGCCGCATCGGTCCCCACAACGGTCATCTGATGGTCTCGGCGCTGGAGCGCCACAAGCATCGTCCGATCATCCATCTCGGAGACGTGAGTCTGACCGGGGCGGAGGTCTCGGCCCGGATCAGCCAGTACGTCCAGGCCTTCGAGGCCCTCGGCGCCGGCACCGGCTCGGCGACCGCGCTGCTCGCGCTCAACCGGCCCGAGGTGCTCTTCATCCTCGGCGCCGGCCAGACCCAGGGGTTCCAGCGCACCTCGCTGCACCCGCTGGGGAGCGCGGAGGATCAGGCGTACGTGATCAACGACGCCGGGATCACCGGCATCGTCATCGACCCCTACTTCGCCGACCGTGCCGTCGAGCTGCTCGAGCTGTGCCCGGGGCTCAAGCAGGTGCTCACCATCGGCCCGGTGCCGCCACAGCTGGCCGACGTCGGGGTCGACCTGGTCGCCGCCGCGGCCACCTATCCGGTCGAGCCGCTGAGCGCGCGACTGCTCCCGCCCGACCATGTCACCTCGATCACCTACACCGGCGGGACGACCGGGAAGCCGAAGGGCGTGATCGGGCTGGCCGGATCGTTCGCCACGATGACCCAGGTGCAGCTGTCCGAGTGGGAGTGGCCCGAGGCGCCCCGCTTCCTGATGTGCACGCCGCTCTCGCACGCCGGCGCCGCCTTCTTCGTGCCCGTCGTGATCAAGGGCGGCACGCTCTTCGTGCTGCCGAAGTTCGACCCGGCCGAGGTGCTGGAGACGATCGAGCGGGAGCGCATCTCCTCGCTCATGGTGGTCCCGACGATGCTGTACGCGCTCCTGGACCACCCCGACTCCCGCACCCGCGACCTGTCTTCGCTCGAGACCGTCTACTACGGCGCCTCCGCGATCAACCCGGTGCGCCTGGCCGAGGCGATCGAGCGGTTCGGGCCGATCTTCGCGCAGTACTACGGCCAGTCCGAGGCGCCGATGGCGATCACCTACTTCGCCAAGACCGACCACGTCGACGCCGACGGCAAGCCGATCACCCACCGCCTCACCTCCTGCGGCCGTCCCTCGGCGCTCGTACGCACTGCCCTGATCGGTCCCGACGGCGCCCCGGTCGCTCCCGGTGAGCCGGGCGAGATCTGCGTCGCCGGCCCGCTGCTCTCCGGCGGCTACTGGCAGCTGCCCGAGGTCACCGCCGAGACCTTCCGCGACGGCTGGATGCACACCGGCGACGTGGCGCGCGAGGACGAGGACGGCTTCTGGTACATCGTCGACCGCACCAAGGACATGATCGTCACCGGCGGCTTCAACGTCTTCCCCCGCGAGGTCGAGGACGTCATCGCGACCCACCCCGCCGTCGCCCAGGTCGCCGTCATCGGCACCCCGCACGAGAAGTTCGGCGAGGCCGTGACCGCCGTCGTCGTCGTACGTCCCGGCGCCGCTCTCACCGACGCGGTCGTCGCCGAGATCCAGGCCCTGGTCAAGGAGCGCAAGGGCTCCGTCCAGGCACCCAAGTCGGTCATCGAGGTCGACGCGATCCCCATGACCGCCCTCGGCAAGCCGGACAAGAAGGCCCTCCGCACCCGCTTCGCCTGACCCCGGACCGGCCGAGGCGTCACGTACGTCGGCCGAGAAGTCACGGGGGTGACTTCTCGGCCGACGGGAGTGACTTCTCGGCTATTTGCCCTTGAACTGGGGCTTGCGCTTCTCCAGGAAGGCCTTCGGGCCCTCCTTGGCGTCCTCGGAGGCGAAGACGGCGGCGCCGACCTTGGCGTCGTCTGCCCAGCACTCATCCTCGTGCTTGCCCTCGGAGTCGCGCATGGTGCGCAGGATCGCCTGGACCGCGAGCGGGCCGTTGGCGGCGATCATGTCGGCGAGCTCGTGCGCCTTCTCCAGGGCCGTGCCGTCGGGGACGACGTGGCCGATCAGGCCGAGCTCCTTGGCCTCGGGGGCCTTCAACGTACGTCCGGTCAGCAGCAGCTCGGCGGCGACGGTGTAGGGGATCTGGCGGGGGAGGCGCACGGCGGAGCCACCCATCGGGTAGAGCGACCAGCGGGCCTCGGCGACGCCGAACTTGGCCGACTCACCGGCGACCCGGATGTCGGTCCCCTGCAGGATCTCGGTGCCGCCGGCGATGGCGGGTCCCTCGACGGCCGCGATCAACGGCTTGGTCAGCCGGAAGCCCTTGAGGAGGCCCTTGAGCACCGTCGGGTCGAAACCCTCCTCGAACGACTCCGAGGGCGGCTTCTCGTCGGCCGTCTTCAGGTCCATCCCGGCGCAGAAGTAGCCACCGGCGCCGGTGAGGATGCAGACCCGGATCTCCGGGTCGGAGTTCACCCGGTCCCAGGCGTCCTCCATGATCCGCAGCATCTCGGAGGAGAGCGCGTTGCGGCGCTCGGGACGGTTCATCGTGACGATGAGCTTGTGGCCGTCCTGCTCGACGATCGCGTGCGGCGTCGCGGCAGAAGATTCTGTGATCGGCATGACATCGACCCTAGCGGAAAACTGAAACGTGTTCTAGTCTCGCAGTCATGGCGCTGAACCTTGCTGACCTCTTCGAACACGCCGTCGACGCCGCGCCCGAGAAGGTGTCGGTCCAAGTCGGCGACCGCAAAGTGACCTACGCCGAGCTCGAGCGTGAGTCCAACAAGCTGGCCCATTACCTGGCCGGCCGGGGGATCGGGAAGGGCGATCACGTCGGGCTCTACTCCAAGAACTCTGTCGAGCACGTCGTCGCCCTGCTCGCGATCCTGAAGATCCGTGCGGTGGCGATCAACGTGAACTACCGCTACGTCGCCGGCGAGCTGGAGTACCTCTTCGAGAACGCCGACCTCAAGGCGCTGGTCCACGACCGCGTCTACGCGCCCCTGGTCGCCGAGGTCGCCCCGAAGCTGCCGGATCTGAAGACGTTCGTGGCGGTCCCCAACCCCCTCGAGCCCCACGACGACTCCGACCTGAGCCCGTTCGGCGGGGTCGCGCTCGAGGAGGCGCAGGCCGGGCAGTCCGACGCACGCGACTTCGGCGATCGCAGCCCCGACGACATCCACGTCATCTACACCGGCGGGACCACCGGCTTCCCCAAGGGCGTGATGTGGCGCCACGAAGACTTCTGGCGCGTGCTCGGTGGCGGCATCGACTTCATGACGGGCGCGCCGCTGGAGGAGTACGACCAGTCCAAGCAGGCCGCGGGCGGCGGGCTCATCACCCTCCCGCTCAGTCCGCTGATGCACGGCGGCGCCCAGGCGTCGCTCCTCATGCATCTCTTCGCCGGCCAGGTCACGATCCTCGAGCCGAAGTTCGACCCGGTACGCACCTGGGAGATCGTCGACCGCGAGAAGGTCCAGATGATGTTCATGACCGGTGATGCGATGGCGGTGCCGCTCATCGATGCGTACGAGGCGGGTGGTTTCGACGGCCAGTCGCTGTTCGCCATCGCCTCCAGCGCCGCGATCTTCTCCAAGTCGGTCAAGGAGCGCTGGATGAAGGCGTTCCCCAACGCGGTCTTCACCGACTCGATCGGCTCGACCGAGACCGGCTTCCAGGGCACCGGCCTGCAGGACGCGTCCGCGCTCTCGACCGACGGCCCGGTGGTCACCGCCGGTGCCCACACCGCCGTGATCGGCGACGACGGCCACCCGCTCGATCTGGTCAAGGACGTCGGCAAGATCGGTCGCACCGCCCGCAAGGGCCATGTGCCGGTCGGCTACTACAAGGACCCCGAGAAGTCGGCGAAGACGTTCGTCGAGATCGACGGCGAGCGCTACGCGATCCCGGGCGACAACGCCCGGATCGAGGAGGGCAACCGCCTCACCCTCCTCGGCCGCGGCTCCAACTGCATCAACACCGGTGGCGAGAAGGTCTACCCCGAGGAGGTCGAGGCAGCCATCAAGGCCCACCCCGACGTCTACGACACGCTCGTCGTCGGGATCCCGGACGAGCGCTACGGACAGGCGGTGGCCGCGGTCGTCGAGCCCCGACCGGGCGCGACGATCGAGCTGGAGGGGCTGCGTACGTTCCTGCGGGCGCACCTGTCCGGCTACAAGCTGCCGCGCGCCCTGACCATCGTCGACGAGGTGCCCCGCAACGCCACCGGCAAGGCCCAGTACCCCAAGGCCAAGGAGATCGCCCTGGCCACCCGAGCGACCGCGACCGAGCAGGACTCCGAAGGAGCAACAGCATGATCCGTACGGCACTGTGCGAGGCATTCGGGATCGACTACCCGATCTTCGCCTTCACCCCCTCGGAGCACGTGGCCGCGGAGGTCTCCAAGGCCGGCGGCCTCGGCGTGCTGGGCTGCGTACGCTTCAACGACGCCGAGGAGCTGGACCGCGCCCTCACCTGGATGGACGAGAACACCGACGGCAAGCCGTACGGCGTCGACGTCGTCATGCCGATGAAGGTGCCGACCGAGGGCACCTCGACCGACCTGTCCGCCTACATCCCGGCCGAGCACACCGAGTGGGTCGACAAGACGCTGCTCTCGCTCGGCGTGCCGCCGCTGCCGGAGGGGGAGGGGCGCGAGGGTGTGCTCGGCTGGCTGCACTCGACCGCCCGCTCCCACGTCGACGTCGCGCTGCAGCACCGGCCGGTGCTGATCGCCAACGCGCTGGGCACCCCACCCAACGACGTCATCGAGAAGGCGCACGAGCACGGGGTCAAGGTGGCCGCCCTCGCGGGCGCCCCCAAGCACGCGGTCTCGCACGTCTCCAACGGTGTCGACATCATCGTCGCCCAGGGCTACGAGGCCGGCGGCCACACCGGCGAGATCGCCTCGATGGTGCTCCAGCCCGACATCGTCGACGCGGTCGGTCCGGACGTACCGGTGCTGGGTGCGGGCGGGATCGGTTCGGGCCGCCAGATCGCGGCGTCGCTGGCTCTCGGGGCGCAGGGCGTCTGGACGGGCTCCATCTGGTTGGGCACCTCGGAGTACCGCAACCTCAACACCCACGCCGGCTGGGAGACCGCGTTCACCCGCGCCACCTCCGCCGACACCCGCCGGATGAAGATCTACACCGGCAAGCCGGCCCGGCTCCTGAAGTCGAAGTGGACCGACGCCTGGGAGGCCGAGGGCTCGCCGGCGCCGCTGCCGATGCCGCTGCAGAACCTGCTCGTCTCCGACGCCCACAACCGCATCAACGCCGCCGGGGACCCCGACGTCGTCGCGATGCCGGTCGGTCAGATCGTCGGCCGGATGAACGAGGTACGTCCCGTCGCCGAGGTCATGGCCGACCTGATCGCCGACTTCGAGACCACCGTCAAGCGCCTCGACGCGATCGCCGAAGGCTAGACCCGCAGGATCACGAAAGAGGCGCGGCTCGGCCACCCGAGCCGGCGCCTCTTCCGTCTCGCCGCATCGCGGCCATCCTTACCGCAGCGCGCTATCGCACAGCATCGTTGCCGGCGCCGCTACCGCACACCCGCAGCCCGCCTCGACGAGGCGGAAGCCTGACAGGATGTGGCGCGTGACGATCTCGAGCTACGTACGTGACGGACTCACCTTCGACGTGATCGACTCGGGCCCCGCCGACGGCGACCCGGTCGTGCTCCTGCACGGCTTCCCGGAGCGGGCGACCTGCTGGCGGGAGGTGTCGCCGATCCTGCACGAGGCCGGGTTCCGCACGATCGCCCCGGACCAGCGCGGCTACTCGCCGGGCGCCCGGCCGCGTACGCGCCTGGGCTACGGCGCCGGCGAGCTCGTCGAGGACGTGGTGGCGCTGATCGACGAGATCGGCCGTCCGGTCCACCTGGCCGGTCACGACTGGGGGAGTGCGGTCGGCTGGGGAGTGGCGGCCAAGCGGCCCGACCTGGTGCGCAGCTGGACCGCGATGTCGGTCCCGCACCCGGTCCCGTTCGCGCGCTCGATGAAGGGCCCGCAGCGGCGCAAGTCGGCCTACATGGCCTACTTCAACATCCCGTTCCTGCCCGAGCTGGTCGCCGGGCGCGACGGCCGGATGGAGCGGATGATGCGGGGGAGCGGCTGGGACGACGGGGACATTCAGCGCTTCCGCGAGGAGATCATCGACTACGGCGCGCTGCCCGGCGGCCTGGGCTGGTATCGCGCCCTCTTCCTGGCTCCGCGCGTCGGCCGGGTCTCGGTCCCGACGACCATGCTGTGGAGCGACCGCGACGTCGCGATCGGGCGTACCGCGCTGGAGGGCAACGAGAACTCCGTCACCGGGCCCTACGAGTTCATCGAGCTCACCGGTGTCAGCCACTGGATCCCGACCAAGGCGCCCCAAGCAGCCGCCGACGCGATCCTCTCGAGCATCGCGAAGGCCGGTTGAGCTCTCACTCGGCTCGACCGACGCTTGGCGATGTCGTCCGAGGAGCGGTGTCCCGAGCCGTGATCGCTTCGCCGACGCCCTGGATCGCCGCACGGATCATGTCGCCGTACGCCCCGGGCGGAAGTGCCGCTGCGCGTCCCTCGGCCTTGTCGATGTGCTCGGCGGCCGCCGCGAAGGCACCGAGCCGACGGAGGTTGTCGGCGATGTTGAGGTGCAGGCTCGGGTAGAACCCGGCGACCTGCAGGCTCGCGTCGTGCTCCTGCGCCCGTCGGTCGGTGAGGGCCTCGGCGGCGTCAAGGGCGCGTACGTCCCAGATCAGCGCCTCGGCCGCGTCCGGGTAGAGGTCGGCGAGGTAGTGGGCGAGCACGCAGCGGTGGAGCGGATCCCCCGTCACCCCGAGGTCCGCCCAGATCGCGAGCAGGTCCTCCCGGGCCCGGGTGACGTCAGCCTCGTGGCCGAGGGTCACGGCGGTGGTGATGGCGTCCATCATCGGATCAGCAGCGGGGGTTGCGGTCATGGCCTCGATCCTGAGGCTTCGACCGGCCTGAAGGTCAAGGAGTTGAGTACGCAGGCTCATCACGTCGCGCTCCCGGTTCGCGAGACTCGTCGCATGCTCGCTTTCGACCGACCGATCCTCACGCCACGACGGGTGAGACGGGTTCCCTGGGCCGCGCTTGCCACTGTCCTGGCGTCGGGCGTGGCCGTTGTCGCGATCGGGAACCTGATGTCCAACTGGCTGGACGTGTACCTGGTCTTCTTCGGTGAGCAGCCGCAGGTGATGCCGTCGAACGTGGCGTCCTACCGGGTCTGGGCCACGATCATGGTCCTCGCGCTGGTCGCAGGTGTACTGGCCCACCTCCTCAACCGGCGCCGTCGACTGCCCGGGACGGTCTGGCAGGCGCTGCTGCTTGTCGGCGGAGCTGCAATCCTCGTGCTCTGCTACATCCCCGGGGCGGTCGACCTGCCGGAGCCGGAGCCGGAGCGCGAGCAGGGCGGCTACGGTGCCCCGCCCTGCTACTCCGGCGGCGACAACGACGAGTGCGTCGGCGGCTGAGGCTGAGGCCGGCTGTCAGGCGCGGTCGTGGAGGGTGATCTGGTAGCCGTCGGGGTCGGCGAACGTGAACGTACGGCCGAACGGCCCGTCGATCGGCGCCGAGACGATCGTGTGGCCGTCGGCGACGAGCGCGTCGTGAACGGCCTGCACCTCGGTGGCGTGGAGCCAGATGGCGGCGCCGATGCCGGGCTGGGTCACGGAGTCGAGATCGGTGCCGGGGACGACGTCGCGCAGGGCGAACGCGATCGGCTTCGTCTCGAAGACGACGGCGTGCGGAGGCCCGGCCGGCGACCGGACGAGGCCGAGGTAGTGCTCATAGAACGCCTGCGAGGCGTCGAGATCGCGGGCCTGCAGCGAGATGAAGTCGGGTCCGGTGACGGGCATGGTGGGCTCCTCAAGGTCGTGTCAGTTTACTGACACGGGCAACGTATGTCAGGATACTGACATGAGTCAAGAGGGCGTCGACCTGGACAAGTCGCTCGGCTATCTGCTGAAGGAGGCGTCGAGCGCCCTGCGCGCCGCGATGGAGGAGGTCCTGCGGCCGCTCGGGATGAGCGTCACGCACTACGCCTGTCTGGAGCTGCTGGCCCAGCGCCCCGGTCTGTCTAACTCCGAGCTCGCCCGCGGCGCCTTCGTGACACGACAGACGATGAACGTGCTCCTCCGCTCCCTCGAGCGCGACGGCGATGTCACGAGGCCCGCAGAGGCGCCGGTCGGAAAGGTCCTCCCGACACGCCTCACCCCTCGCGGCCGCCGGAGGCTCGAGCAGGCGACCGCGGCCGTCCGATCGGTCGAGGTCAGGATGCTCGCCGGCATGACGGAGTCCGATCAGGCAGACGCGTTCCGGATCCTGAAAGGCATGGTCCACTCCCTGCGGGACTCGACGGCCTCCAGCTGACCGCCGCCATCGGTTCGTGCGGCTCATGTGCGCCTGGTGAAGCGGATGTCGCCGTTGCGTAGTCGTTCACGGACGTGCGCAGGGGCGTCGGCCGTAGGGGCGTGGGCGCGGTCGTGTGATGGGAGCAGGGCGGGAAGGCGTTGGAGGCCGGTCGCGACACCGTTGTCCTCGTGACCGTTGTCGAGTCGGCGCACATGCTCACCAGACCGTCGGCCAGAAGCACGACAGACGCGCCGGGTCGGCCGGTTCTGGTGGGACAGATGCGCCGGGTCGGCCGGTTCTGGTGGGGCAGATGCGCCGGGTCGGCCGGTTCTGGTGGGGCAGATGCGCCGGGTCGGGGAGTGTGTTGGTGGGTTGGATCTGACCGGTCGGTTTAGGTGCGTCTGGTGAAGCGGATGTCGCCGTTGGGGAGGCGTTCGTGGAGGTAGGTGGGGTCGTGGGCGCGGTGGTGGTGATGGCTGCAGAGGAGTGCGGCGTTGTCGAGGTCGGTGGCGCCGCCTTGGGCCCAGGCGATCCAGTGGTGGGCTTCGGCCCAGGTGCCGGGGATGTCGCAGCCTTCGGCCTCGCAGGTCGCGGATCTGAGGAGGAGGGCGCGGCGTTGGGCGGCGGTGAAGAGGCGTTCCTTGCGGCCCAGGTCGAGGACCTCGGAGTCACCACCGAGAACCGCTGGGATGATGTTTGCGGTGCAGGCCAGCCGGCGGGCTTCGGCGGCGGTGATCGGGCTGCCGCCGAGGACCTGGGCGATGCCGGCCTCGGTGCGGAGCTGATCGAGGTCGATGGTCACGATCACGGTGGTGGCGTCCCCGCCGTGGATGGGCAGCCGGGCTGGGTCGAGGGTCTCGAGCAGCTGGCAGAACGCGTGGCCGAGGCGGCGGTGGTAGGGCAGGTAGTCGCCGGTCTCGGTGCGGGTGCCGTCCTCGCGGCGGGGTGAGGCGAAGGCCTCCAGGTTGGTGGCGAGCCGGTCCGCGCATGCGTCGGGGACCACGGCCGCGATCCGGGTGGTGCCATCACCCAGGCGGCGCATGCTCAGCCGGGTCTTCTTCCGGGCGTGGGCCTCTTCGGCGGCGAGGCGTTTCGCTTCTTCGGCCTCGGCGATCTCCGGGGCGATGACCTCCAGGATGCGGCGGCCGAGGCGGCGCAGCTGGGTGGGGTCGAACTGGGTGGCGTAGGCGACCAGCGCCTCTTCGGCCTTGGTCTTGACCTCGACCTCGAGGTCGGCGGGGAGGTCGTCGAGCGCGTTCACGATCACGGCGGCTTGGGCGGGGTTACATCGACCACTGCGCATCGCGGCCGCGACCAGGCCGTAGGACCGGTCCAAA
>NZ_JZDQ02000002.1 GCF_000960475.2 Nocardioides luteus
GACGTTGCTGACGTCTCGGCGGTGGGGTCAGAACAGCAGGGCCGTACTCGGGTCGCCGACGATCCTCGCCACGTCGGCGAGGAAGCGGGAGCCGGCCTCGCCGTCGATGTGGCGGTGGTCGAAGCTGAGCGCGAGGGTGCAGACGTCGCGGGGCTCGATGCGCTCGTCGTCGCCGGTGCCGACGATCCAAGGCTGACGCTTGATCGCACCGACGGAGAGGATCGCGGACTCGCCCGGATTGATGATCGGCGCGCCACCGTCGATGCCGAACGGACCGATGTTGGTGATCGTGAACGTCCCGCCGGTCTGGTCGGCCGGCGGGGTCTTCCCCGTGCGGGCGACATCGGTGAGCTCGTTGATCGCGGCCCCGAGCTCGACCAGCGACATCCGGTCGGCGCCCTTCACGTTCGGCACCTGGAGACCCCTGGGCGTGGCCGCGGCGATGCCGAGGTTCACGTAGTCCTTGAAGACGATCTCCTGCGCGGCCTCGTCCCACCAGGAGTTGATGATCGGGTTCCGTCGCATCGCCAGCAGCGTCGCCTTGGCCACGACCAGCAGGGGGCTGACCCGGATCTCGGCGAAGTCGCGGTTGGTCTTCAGGGCGGCGACGAGCTCGGACGTACGGGTCACGTCGATCGTCGTCCAGATGGTCACGTGCGGCAGCGTGAACGCCGAGTCGACCATCGCCTGGCCCATCTGCTTGCGCAGGCCCTTGATCGGCTCACGCCGCTCCCCGCCCTCGCTGGTCGAGCCTGGCTCCCGAGGTGCGACGGAGCCCGTGTCGGAACCGACAGCGTCGAGGTCCGCGGTCGTGATCACGCCGTCTGCCCGGGCGGGCGTCACGCTGGACAGGTCTATCCCGCGGTCCCGGGCAGCCTTTCGAGCGGTCGGCTTGGCGAGCACGCCGTTCGCCGCGGCGGCAACGGGCGCGGACATCGAGCGGGAGCGGCGTACGGCGGTCTCCTCCCGGGCGCCGTAGCCGACCAGGTTGAGGGGCTTGTCGTCCTCGGGAGCGGCCGTGTCGGTCTCGGCCGACGGGGCTGACGCCTCGGCAGGCGGGGCCGACGCCTCGGGCGACGGGGCCGACGCCTCGACGGAGTCGCCGATGCGGATGATCGGGGTGCCGACCTGGACCTCGGTGCCGACCTCGACGAGGAGCTCCTGGACGACACCCGCGTAGGGCGAGGGAAGCTCGACGACGGACTTGGCGGTCTCGATGTCGCAGACCGGGTCGTTGACCTTGATGACGTCGCCGACGGCGACGTGCCACTCGACGATCTCGGCCTCGGTGAGGCCCTCCCCCACGTCGGGAAGCTTGAACTCGTTCACCATGCGAGGCTCCTGTCGACGGCGTCGAGGACCCGGTCCAGGTCGGGGAGGAAGTACTCCTCCGCTCTCGCCGGCGGGTAGGGCGTGTCGAACCCACCCACGCGGAGCACCGGCGCCTCCAGGGAGTGGAAGCACTGCTCGGTGATCCGGGCGGCGAGCTCGGCGCCGAGGCCGAGGTTGACGTGGGCCTCGTGGACGACGACCGCGCGACCCGTACGCCGCACCGACTCGTAGACCGGCGCCATGTCGAGCGGCGAGAGGGTGCGCAGGTCGATCACCTCGACCGACTTGCCCTCCCCTGCGGCCGCCTCGGCAGCGGTCAGCGCCGTCTTCACGGTCGGCCCGTAGGCCAGCATCGTCAGGTCGGTGCCGGGCCGCGTGACCCGCGAGGCGAACAGCGGACCCGGTGACCCGTCGACGTCGATCTCGGCCTTGGTCGAGTGGTAGAGCCGCTTCGGCTCCAGGAAGATGACCGGGTCCGGGTGCGCGATCGCCTGCTGGATCATCCAGTAGGCGTCGACCGGGTCCGAGCAGGCCACGACCTTGAGGCCGGGCGTGTGCGCGAACTGCGCCTCCGGCGACTCGCTGTGGTGCTCGACGGCCCCGATGCCACCACCGAACGGGATCCGGATGACCATCGGCATCGCGACCCGCCCGCCGCTTCGATAGTGGAACTTGGCCACCTGCGACACGATCTGGTCGTAGGCCGGGTAGACGAACCCGTCGAACTGGATCTCCACCACCGGCCGGTAGCCGCGCAGCGCGAGCCCGACCGCGGTGCCGACGATGCCCGACTCCGCCAGCGGCGTGTCGACGACCCGTGCCTCCCCGAAGTCCTTCTGCAGGCCGTCGGTGATCCGGAAGACACCGCCGAGCCGGCCGATGTCCTCCCCCATCAGGACCACCTTGTCGTCGTCCTCCATCGCCCGCCGGAGCCCGGCGTTGAGCGCTTTGGCCAGCGTCATCTTGGTCATCGGGATGCCACCTCGTGCTCGAAGGAGGAGAGGTACGCCGCGTAGCCGTCACGCTGCTCGCGAAGCTCGTCGGGCAGCTCGGTGTAGACGTTGTCGAAGAGGCGTACGGGATCGGGCTCGGGCAGGGCGTGGATGCCGGCGCGCAGTCGCTCGCCGAGCTCCTCGGCCTCCGCCTCCACCTTCGCGAAGAAGGAGGTCGAGGCGCCACCGCCGCGGCGCAGGTAGGCCTCGACGCGGGCGATCGGGTCCTTGAGCTTCCACGCCTCGACCTCGTCGGAGACCCGGTAGCGGGTCGGGTCGTCGGTGGTCGTGTGGGCGCCCATCCGGTAGGTGTAGGCCTCGATCATCGTCGGCCCGCCACCCTCACGGGCCCGCTTGAGCGCCGACTTCATCACCTCGTACGTCGCCAGCACGTCGTTGCCGTCCACCCGGATGCCGGGGAAGCCGAAGCCCTGCGCGCGCTTGTAGAGCGGCACCTTGACCATCTGCTCGACCGGCTCGGAGATGGCCCACTGGTTGTTCTGGCAGAAGAAGACGACCGGGGCGTTGTAGGAGGCGGCGAAGACCATCGCCTCGTTGACGTCGCCCTGCGAGGAGGCACCGTCGCCGAAGTGGGCCACGACGGCGGTGTCGCGGGTCGGGTCGCCGGTGCCGACGAGGCCGTCCATCTGCACCCCCATCGCATAGCCGGTCGCGTGCAGGGTCTGGGCGCCGATGACGATCGTGTAGAGCCCGAAGTTGTGCTCGGCGGGGTCCCAGCCACCCTGGTCGGTGCCCCGGAAGAGCCCGAGCAGCTGCATCGGGTCGACGTCGCGACACCAGGCCACGCCGTGCTCACGGTAGGTCGGGAAGACGAAGTCCTGGGGTGCGAGCGCGCGGGCTGCGCCGATCTGCGCCGCCTCCTGGCCCAGCAGCTGCGCCCACAGGCCCAGCTCGCCGTGGCGCTGCAGCGCGGTGGCCTCGACGTCGAGGCGGCGGGTCAGCACCATGTCGCGGTAGAAGCCGCGTACGGCCTCGTCCTCGGGTCGGTCGGGTGAGAACTCGAAGTCCGGGTGCGAGACCCGTTCTCCCTCGGGGTTCAGCAGCTGCACCATGTCGGTGTGGCTGGGACTCGGATCCAGAAATTCAGTCATCACGCTTCCTTCACACGGGGTGGGGTTGCCACCGCTGGCACGCGCCCGCGTGTGCGGACTTGTGACCCGCAACACGTGGCACTCACCAAGGTACTCGGGTCGGCCACGCCGCCACGAGCAGAAGCGGCGTACGCCTCATCGCCTCACGGAAATGGGGTAGTCGGTGCGTCGGCTCGTGGCTAGAGTCGCCTCCCCCACACCCGGCCACGGAGGCGCAGATGTCCGACCCCTACGGCTACCAGCAGCAGCCTCAGCCGGCCTACGCCGCCCCGCCCACGGTTCCCGCCGAGCGACCGAAGACCTTGACGTACGCCGTCACAGGCATGTGGATCGGCGGCCTGCTGAGCATCGTCTCGACGGTCTTCCTCTTCACCATGGACACCGCCGAGATGAAGTCGCTGATGGTGACGGAGATGGAGAAGCAGCCGACGTACGACCCGTCGGTCTTCGATGCGCAGGAGATGGCGGACGTGGTCGTCCCGATCATCCAGATCGGTGGGGCGTTCTTCGGGGTGATCGCGCTCGGGGTGTGGATCTGGATGGCGGTCATGAACGGGAAGGGCCGCAACTGGGCCCGCATCACGGCCACCGTTCTCGGCGCGCTCTCGCTGGCCGGCAGCCTGTCGAGCGTGGCCAACATCGCCGGCAACGCCGCGCTCGGCGGCGCCACCATGCCGATGCCGGCCGCCAGCGTCGCGCTCTCCGTCCTCGACCCGCTGCTGGTGATCGCGATCCTGGTGCTGCTGTGGGTGGCGCCGTCCTCGGCCTACTTCAGCGCGGTCGGCGCCGCCCGACGGCAGCAGCGCACCGGCTACTACGCCGGCTGAAAGAAAAGTTTCTTTCAGCCGAGCGACTCGCGCCCGTGCGGCTCGTCCCAGCCGGAGAGGTCGGGGCCGGCGGGCACGATCTGCGTCGGGTTCAGGTCGGTGTGGACGATGTAGTAGTGCTGCTTGATCTGGTCGAAGTCGAGGGTCTCGCCGATCCCGGGGGTCTGGTAGAGGTCGCGGGCGTAGGCCCACAGCGCGGGGAACTCGACGAGCTTCTGTCGGTTGCACTTGAAGTGGCCGTGGTAGACCGCGTCGAAGCGGGCCAGCGTCGTGAAGAGCCGGATGTCGGACTCGGTGAGCTGGTCACCGACCAGGTAGCGCTGGGTCGAGAGCCGCTCCTCGAGCCAGTCGAGGGCGGCGAAGAGACGTGAGTACGCCGTGTCGTACGCCTCCTGGGAGCCGGCGAAGCCGCAGCGGTAGACCCCGTTGTTGACCTCGGTGAAGACCCGCTTGTTGACCTCGTCCATCTCCTCGCGCAGCGACCGCGGCCACAGGTCGGGCGCGTCGTCGGCGAAGAAGTCGGTCCACTCGTGGAAGAAGTCGTGGGTAATCCAGGGGAAGTCGTTGGTGACGACCTTGCCCGTGGCCTCCTCGACGATGGCCGGCACCGTGATGCCGCGGGGGTAGTCGGGGTAGCGCTTGAAGTAGGCCTGCTGCAGCCGCTCGATCCCGAGCACCGGGTCGACGCCGCCGGGGTCGAGGTCGAAGGTCCACGACCGGGCGTCGTGCGTCGGGCCGGCGAGGCCGAGGGAGATGACGTCCTGGAGGCCGAGCAGGTTGCGCACGATGATGGCCCGGTTGGCCCACGGGCAGGCGGCCGCCGCGACCAGCCGGTAGCGGCCCGGTTCGACCGGCCACAACGGCACGTCCTTCGGCCCGAACTCCGGTGTCCTCGCATCCCGCGTGATCCGGTCGGGGATGTAGTTCATGTCCCGGTTGAACTCGGTGCCCGGTTGTACGTACGTCGCCTTCTCCTGCATGTGGCCACCCTACGTGGTGGTTGAATCGTGAACGGCTCAGAGGAACCTCCAGGCAAGGCTCGCGGCCTCCAGGATCGCCCAGAACCGCAGCGCACGGGAGACGAGCACCGTGAGCGTGAAGAGCGGCAGGTTGAACCGCAACGCGCCGAAGAGCACCGCCATCACGGCGAGCGGCGGGAAGCCGGAGAGGCCCGAGGCGGCCAGGAGTGCGGTGGCAAGTGCAGGGCGGTCCGATGCCCGGGCGTACCAACGGTCGTAGGAGGCCTGCCACTTGGGCGACTCGAGCTTCTTCCTGATCCACGGGACCCTGGTGGATCCACGACCGGCGTAGTACCAGATCACCTTGCCGCCGGTCTGGCCGAGCCCGGCGACGAACCCGAGCAGCGCCGGCCACCAGTCGGAGTTCTGGGCGACGACGGAGAGGTACGCCTCGGCGTTCATCACCGGGATGAGCGCCGAGCCGAGGCAGAAGAGGAGCGTGCCGATCAGGAGTCTCATCGCGGCACGGGCAGGCCGATCCTGAGAAGCCGAGCCAGCGAGACGCACTTCATGACCAGCAGGGCCGTGGCGATCACCAGCCCCACCCACATCCAGCCGGTGACCAGCAGCAGGATCGCGAAGAGGCCCGAGTTGAGCGCCTTACCCGGGTGGGACCAGTTCCACCGCCACAGCGTCCGGTCGATGACGTAGAAGTAGTTCGGGCTCTTGATCGGCCAGGCCAGGTAGGAGATCGACAGGAAGCAGTCGATCACCATGAACTCCGCCAGGTAGACAAAGATCGCCGGCGACAGGTCCGGCTGCAGGAACGCCAGCCCCACGTAGAACGCCGCCGCGCAGAGACGGTCGGAGAAGATGTCGAGCACCCCGCCGATCCGCGTCTCCTCGTCGCGCCACCGGGCGACCGCCCCGTCGAGGCTGTCCCCGGCCCAGTAGACGACCAGCGCGATGACGAGGAGCTTCAGGCTCCCCTGGTGGGCGGCGCTCGCCGCGAGCACCACCGCCGCGATGGTGCGTACGAACGTGATCACCGTCGCAGACGTCCACAGCCGTTCCGACTCGGGGCGGGCACGCTCCTTGGCGCCTGGCACGGCGACGGTTTCGGTCATGGTTCGGAGCCTAGAGCGCCGATGCACATCGTCCCGGCGGAATCGCCCCGCAGGTCAGCCAGCGTCGCTCACCAGGGAGGCGACGAAGTCGAGCTTGTCGAGGACCGCGGGCGGGATGACGAAGGGGTAGAGGTCGTCGTGGCCCATGGACCGGTTGATCACGTTCAGCGCGGCCGAGAGCGGCACCCAGATGTCGGTGACGACCTGCCGGAACGGCATGTCGGCGGGGACCGGGTCGGTGAGACCGTACGCCGCAGCGGACCCGAGCGTGTCGCGGATGTGCAGGTAGTGGGCCCAGGTCTCGGCGAAGTCCTCGAAGGGGTGCATCGTGGCGTAGGTCGAGATGTAGTTCTCGGTCCAGCCGGCCGGCGGCCCTTGGGAGTAGTGACGCTGCAGCGACTCCTCGTAGGAGACCGACTCGTCACCGAAGACCTCGGTGCACCGCTGCATCAGCTCGGCCCCACGGACCAGCTGCCACTCGTAGTAGTGGCCGATCTCGTGCCGGAAGTGGCCGAGCAGGGTGCGGTAGGGCTCGTCCAGCGTCGCCCGGACGTGCTCGCGATAGGCGTCGTCGGACTCGGCCAGGTCGATGGTGATCACGCCGCCGTCGTGCCCGATGACCACGTCGGGGGTGGACGCGATGCCGTCGCTGGCCAGCAGATCGAAGGTGAGCCCCTCGGCAGGGTCCTCGGCTTTGGTGCGGATCTCCAGACCGAGCGTGTCGAGCTCGACCACGAGGTGACGTTTTGCCTGCTCAGCGAGGGAGTACTGCTGCTGGACGAACTCGGGCGCGGCGTCGTTGGGCCGGGTGCGGGTCAGCTGGCAGGAGAAGCAGATCCCGCCCTCGATCCGGGCCAGCCAGGTGCATCCCGTGTCCAGCGTGTTGGCGCAGACCCACCAGACGTAGCCGTCGGCGTCGACGTACCTGCCCTCGGGAGAGACCGGGACGATCTCACGCTCCTCGCGGGAGTAGGCGAGCCGGGTGCCGCACGAGACGCACGCCGAGTTCTCGAAGTAGAGACGGTTGCCGCACTCCCGACAGGTGAATGCTTCCATGGCTCCATCATCGGCCGTCTCAGGCCGTCCCCCAGCTCGCGACGCGCCACTCGCCGTCCTCACGGACGAGCACGACGACCATCGACTCGTCCGGGACGGGCCCGTCGTCGGCGACGTAGGAGACCTTGACGGTGATGCGGGCGGCACCCCCCTCCATCTCCGGCTCGCCGAAGACCATGGTCCTGGTCACCGCGCGCGGGTTGGGGTCGGCGTAGGTGCGCTTGCCTTCGGCGGCATCGATCATCGCCCTGGCACCGCCGCCGTCGAGGAGCTCGTCACCGTCGTCGGAGGCGAGCTCGTAGAGAGTGGCGACCGAGGTGGTCTCCATGAACTCGCGGGTGACCTCCGCCGGGGTCGATCCGCGCGCCAGCAGCCACAGCGTGAGCGCGGTGAGAGCCGCGACCACCACCAGCGCTCCGGAGATGCGTACTCCGCGACGCCAGCGGCTGCCGCGGGTCACGATGCTCGCCCGCCGCGGAGGCTGTCCCACGAGCAACACCGTAACTTCACTCCTGCTGGTCGGGGGCCACATCGACAGAGACGGTCAAGGTCGAGGTGGTGGCTTCGGTGTAGATGACCCCCTTCACAGGAGGCACATCGGCATAGTCACGTCCCCAGGCGACGCTCACGTAGCGATCGTCGGCCCTGGTGTCGTTCGTCGGGTCGAGGGCGAGCCACTGGCCCGTCCCCGCGCCGCTCAGGTACGGGACCCACACCTCCACCCAGGCATGGGACGCATCGGCTCCGACGAGCCGCGGCTTCCCCGGCGGAGGGGTGGTGGCGAGGTAGCCGGAAACATAGCGGGCCGCGAGCCCGTGCGCTCGAAAACAGGCCAACATCAGGTGGGCGAAATCCTGGCAGACGCCACCTTTGGCCTCGAAGATCTCCGGGATCGTCGAGGTGACCGTCGTGGCGGTGTCGTCGTAGTCGAACCCGGCATGGATCCGGTGCATCAGATCCTCCGCCGCCTCCACGAGGCCACGCCCCTCCGTCAGCGAGACGGCACCGAAGTCGTACGCCTCCCGGGTGTGCTCCACGAGCGGCGAGGCCACCGCCAGGTCGGCCGCCCGCCAGGCGCCGGGGAGGTTCGGGTCGACCAGCGGCCGCGCCCGCTCCCACGGCTGGTCGAAGCTCGTCTCGTCATAGACCGGGGCGGTGACCTCGACCTCGGACGCAGCCGTGATCTCGAGCAGCTGGTGCGGCTCGAGGACCTGGAAGTACGTCACCGTGTTGCCGTAGAAGTCGATGTCGCTCGACTGGTCGGCGGGTGCCGGGGAGATGCGTACGTCGGTGGTCTCGACGTGCTGGTGCGGCAGCTCTCGCGGGGTCACGTTCGCGATCCCGAACGAGTTCGTCACGTCCTCGTCGTAGGAGTAGGTCGTCGTGTGGCTGACCCGGTATCTCACCCGCGGCATCGTATCCCGCGACCGTCGCCCACTCGTGTGGTTCTCACGGGGCCTACGTGCAGTCGAGACCAGGCCAGTCCGACTCGCGAAGCTGCGTCGTCAAACGCTGGGCTTCCGCCTCATCGGCCGCACGCACAAAGTCGGGATGTATGAAGTCCCGCCCCTCGTACTCGCCAACCTTGTCAATCCACTGAACCCGAAGCGCGGCGTTATGTGCAATTTCGACGATTCGGCCAGGATGCCGACGAGTCAATCCCGATGCGCTGCCGAGCGCCGCCCGCCGCCAGGCACCAACGTGCGGATCCCAATCGGCATCCCCAGGCACAGGGCCAACCCACTCGACCAGGTCGCCGACCCGATACGGCGAAGGCTCCGGATCGATGTCGGTGTTGTGGACGATTCCCTGCCAGTCGGGACTATCGCGGACAGCCCGGACAAGGTCATCGAACTCCGCGTCGGACACCGCTCGAAGGTTCTTCACCTCGTAGACCGCGTCAGGGCAGTACCAACCGTCCTTGTCGAGCCACGACACGAGCGTCCAGCCGTCGGGCAAGTCATCCACGACAACCCCTGGCAGCGCCAGCGGACCACCTTCGACGGGAGGACGTTTCCCCACCCAGACGACACGTCGACCACGCGGCGGATCGAGCGAAATCTTCTCGTGCTCGCAATCAGACGTATTGCCCATGCCGCCAACCTACGCTCAAGTGAGCGATTGCGCCGAGAGGGCGTTGAGGGGCTGCGGGGCGGGGCCGGTGGCGAAGTGCACGTCGGTGATGGCGTCGGCGAGACGGACGAGCTGGGCGTGGACCTGGTCGAGGAAGGACTCCAGGTTGGGGCGGCCGACGCCGCCGATGGCGACCAGGCCGGCGACCTCGGTGCGGTCGAGCATGTCGGTGATGTCGTCGAGGAGCCGCTCGGGGCGGGACGAGCCGGTCGAACCGGGGAGCTTGGTCAGGTGGAGCCGCAGCTCGTCGAGGCAGAAGGCGAGCGAGCGGGGGTTGTCGCGGTCCATGATCAGCAGGTCGAGCACTCCGCCGGTGCGTACGTAGCCGCGGTAGCGGCGGCGGTGGGTGACCGCGGACTCGGCCGAGGCGAGGACCGCGTTGAGCACCGCGCGGTCGACCTCGAGGCCGCGGCGTACGGTCGTGGTGGCGCGCAGGAGCTGGCAGATCTGCATCGCGCGCTCCAGGAACCGGCCCAGCCGGATCGAGTGGTAGCCCTCGTCGCGGATCATGCTCGCCACGATCCCCTGCATCGCCAGGATCCCGTGCAGCATCTCGGCGCCCGACTCGGCGATCTGCAGCGAGTGCGGGTTGACCCGGAGCTCCTCGGCCGCGCGGTCGGTCGAGGAGAAGATCCGCCACATGTCGGGGCTGAGCTGGTCGCGTACGCCGCTGAAGGCCTGCCGCATCCCGGCCAGCGACTGCGCCGCCGACCCCGGCCGGTCGGCGTCGAGCAGCATCGAGCGGAACTCGGCGTCGATGTCGGCATCCGCCTGGCCGTGCCCGGCGAGCCGGTCGAGCGCGCTCAGCATGACCTCGAGGCTGATGCCTCCGGACGTACGCGGCCTGGTCCTGAAGTCCTCCGCGAGCACGTGCGTGGCCAGGATGAGCCGGATGAGGTCCTCGGCGCGCTCCGCGTAGCGACCCGACCAGAACATGTCCTCGAGGGCTCGCGGGACGAGCACCGTGACCGATCGGGTGTGGGTCATCGGGAGCACGTCGGCCAGGCCCTGGTCGGCGTCCTGCGGCGACTCCTTGAGCACCCAGACGTCCTTGCTGCACGGCGGCAGCCCGGTCTCGTCGGCGCGGACCGAGGCCAGACCGCCGACCAGCGGGCGGTAGGCGGAGCCGTATCTCAGGGAGAACGTACGCAGCGTCAGCGGCCGGCCGACCGCACCGTGCCCCTCGGCCCAGGTCGGGGCCTGGGAGAGAGTGATCTGCTCCTGCCCGACGTAGCGGTAGGGATCGGCGGCGATCCTGGCGCGCAGCTCCTCGGGGGTCCCGGTGACGATGGCGCCCTCGAGCGTCCGCACGACCAGGTCGCCGGCGGCCAGCCGCCGCTCGACCTCGGGACGCTGGCCCGGGTCGCCGCACCACCAGGTGCCGATCGAGCCGAGCCGCAACGGCTCCCCGAGCAGCGCCTCGCTGGCGGCGGGAAGGTAGGGAACGAGCCCGGGGTTCTCGAGTACGCCGGCCCCGAACCCGTTGACCACGCGCACGTTGCCGCGGCGTACGGCCTCGATCAGGCCGGCGACGCCGAGCTGGCTGTCGCCGCGGAGCTCGAGGGGGTCGGACCAGGTCGCGTCGACCCGGCGCAGGATCACGTCGACCCGCTCCAGCCGGTCGCCGTGGCCACGCATGAGGACCTCGCCGTTGCGGACGGTCAGGTCGGCTCCCTGGACCAGCGGGAATCCCAGGGTCGAGGCGAGGAACGCCTGGTCGTAGGCGGTCTCGGAGTGGGTGCCCGGGGACAGGACGACGACTCGGGGGTCGGCCTGGTCGCCGGGCGCGGACTCGAGGAGCGCCGAGCGGAGGGCGGCGAAGTAGGGCTCCATCCGGTGCAGCCCGGCGTCGCGGTGGAGCTCGGGGAGGACCCGGCTGATCACCCGGCGGTTCTCCATCGCGTAGCCGATCCCCGAGGGGGCCTGGGTGCGGTCGGCGAGCACCCGCCACTCGCCGTCGGGCGTACGGCCGAGGTCGGTGGCGGCCAGGACGAGCGGCCGCGGGTCGTGGTTGCTGGCCCGGGCCACGACGCGGTGGAACCCCTGGTGGCCGAAGACCACCGCCGCCGGGACGATCCCGTCGGCCAGGAGCCGCTGCGGGCCGTAGAGGTCGACGAGGATCGCGTTGAGCAGCTCGGCGCGCTGCGCCAGCCCGACCTCGAGGATGCGCCACTGCGCGGGATCGATGACGAGCGGGACCGGGTCGAGCCGCCAGGGCTCGGGCTTGGCCCCGGGGCGCAGGTAGGTGACCCCGTCGTCGGCGAGGAACCGCTCGACGTCGTGGCCGATCCGGCTCAGCGTGGCCGGCGTGATCGAGACCGCCGTCTCGGCCATCGGCTTCCATGCCGGGCGCAGGGTGCCGTCGGGCCCG
Organism: Nocardioides luteus; assembly: GCF_000960475.2. GTDB lineage: Bacteria > Actinomycetota > Actinomycetes > Propionibacteriales > Nocardioidaceae > Nocardioides > Nocardioides luteus_A. Next base: position 11,910 of record NZ_JZDQ02000002.1, read on the forward strand.
ACGACCTCGTCGTAGGGCTGATCGGTCGCGTCGAGGAGACCGAGGGCGTCGGCGTACTCGCGAAGGACGGTCACCGGGCACCCCTGTCGGGGGATAGTCCAGGGAGTTTCCGTCGGTTACTGGCCAGTAGAGCGACGGAAACTCCCTGGACTACCCGGCAGACCTGGAACGACAACGACCCCATCACTCAGCGGACCGCTCTGCGGAGATCGAGGGTGTGCGGGTTGTCCGGGGTGGTGGCACGGGCCGCGCGCTCGCGCATCTCCGCGACGTCCAGGCGGCCGGAGGTGTGACCGCGCGCCTCGAACCTGCTCGCGCGCCGCGCCTCGGCCTCGTTGGCGTTCACCGGCGGGTGGTCGTAGTTGCGGCCGCCGGGGTGCACGACGTGGTAGGTCGCCCCGCCGAGGCTCGTCTCGGAGGCGATGTCGACGACGTCGAAGTGGAGCGGCGCCTGGACGTCGATGCTCGGGTGCAGGCTGGACCACGGGCTCCAGGCCTTGAACCGGACGCCCGCATAGTGGGTGTCCGGGACGGCGGTGGGGGTGAGCGGCACCGGAACACCCTGACACGTCACCAGGTGCCGGTCGAGGTCGATCCCTCTCGCCGAGATCTGAACGCGCTCGACCGAGGAGTCGACGTAGCGTGCCGTCCCCGACCCGGTCGCCTCCTCGCCGAGCACGTTCCACGGCTCGATCGCCTGGCGCAGCTCGAGCTCGATACTGGTCGTCGAGTCCAGGGCTACCCGCGCGAACCCGATCCGCGGAAAACGGAACTCCGCGTACGCCGCCAGCCACTGCGACTCGAACGGGATCCCGTGGCGGCGCAGGTCGGCGACGACCTCCTCGATGTCGCGCAGACAGCCCTGCGGGAGCAGGAAGTCCTCGTGGAGGGCACTTCCGTGGCGGATGAGGGGCGCCTCGTACGGCTCCTCCCAGAACCACGCGACCAGGCTCCTGACCAGGAGCGACTGGAGGAGCGCCATCTGCGGGTGCGGCGGCATCTCGAAGCCACGGAGCTCGAGGAGGCCGAGTCGGCCCCGTGAGGAGTCCGGGGAGTAGAGCTTGTCGATGCAGAACTCGGCCCGGTGGGTGTTGCCGGTCAGGTCGGTGAGCAGGTGACGCAGCGCGCGGTCGATCATCCACGGGCGGGGTTCGGGGTGCTCGCGGCTGATCCGGGCGACCTCCTGGAGGGCGATCTCCATCTCGTAGACCGCCTCCGGGCGCCCTTCGTCGAACCTGGGCGCCTGGCTGGTCGGGCCGATGAACCTGCCCGAGAAGAGATAGGAGAGGGACGGGTGACGCTGCCAGTAGCGGATCAGGCTCGCCAGCAGGTCCGGCCGGCGGAGGAGCGGGCTGCGCTCGGGGCTGCTCCCGCCGAGGGTGATGTGGTTGCCGCCGCCGGTGCCGGTGTGGAGTCCGTCGAGGTCGAACTTCTCGGTGGACAGCCGGGCCTGACGGGCCTGCTCGTAGAGCGTCGTGATCAGCTCGCGCTGCTCCGCCCAGGTCGCGGTCGGCTGGACGTTGACCTCGATCACCCCCGGGTCCGGGGTGACCGTCAGCCGGGCCAGGCGGGCGTCGGGCGGCGGGCCGTAGCCCACGAGCACGACCTGCGTGCCCTGCTCGGTGACGGCCTGCTCGATCACCCGGAGCAGGGCCGCGTAGTCGTTGAGGCGGTCGGTCGGCGGCAGGAAGACGTGGACCAGGCCGTCGCGCTCCTCGATCGCGAGCGCGGTGGTCGGTGCCTCGTCGGGGTCGGTGACGGTCACCTGCGGGATCGCAGGGTCCAGCGGCTCCCCTGCGGTCAGGTACGACGGCTCCCCCTGGAACTCCGGGTCGTGCCACGAGATCGAGTCCAGCGGCAGCCGCAGCCCGACCGCCGAGGTCCCCGGCGCCAGCACCAGCCGCCCCCGCCGGAACCGCCACTGCGGGCTCGTCCACTCCCCGTCGTTGGTGTTGAGCGGGATCACCCACCCGACGGGCTCGGTGACCTCCTTGTCGAGCTCGGTGACGTTGAGGTCCCCACGCTCCGCCGCGTCGTCCGGCCTCGGGCCGTCGGGCTGACGTACCTCCTGGGCGATCTTTGCCAGCGGATCCTCGTACGCGGGGAACACCTGCTCCTCCGGGAGTCCGAGGATCCGGGCGATGCCAAGCCCAACTGCCGAGGCGTCACCCCGGTCGACCGACGCGGGTGACGTCTCGGCGGGGGTCCAGGGGTCGGCGAAGAGGGCGGGATCGGACCAGAGCGGCTTGCCGTCCGTACGCCACTGCAGATCGATGTTCCAGCGCGGGAGGGGTTCGCCGGGATACCACTTGCCCTGGCCGCGGTGGACGATGCCGCCTCGGCCGTAGACCTGGCGCAGGCGTTCGGCGAGGTCGGCGGCGAGCTCGCGCTTGTGCGGGCCGTCGGCGTCGGTGTTCCACTGCGCCGAGGTCTGGTCGTCGAGCGAGACGAAGGTGGGCTCGCCGCCCATCGTCAGCTCGACGCCTTCGGCCTGGAGGCGCCGGTCGACGGCCTCGCCGAGCGCGTCGATGCGGGCCCACTCCTGCTCGGTGTAGGGGAGCGTCACGCGCGGATCCTCGTGGACCCGGGTGACCTCGTTGGCGAAGGAGAAGGTGACCTCGACCGGGTCGGTGGCGCCCTCGATCGGCGCCGCGGAGGAGGGGTGCGGGGTCGCCGAGAGCGGGATGTGCCCCTCACCCGCGAACAGGGCCGAGGTCGGGTCGAGCCCGATCCATCCGGCGCCGGGGACGAACACCTCGCACCAGGCATGCAGGTCGGTGAAGTCCTCGGTCGGGCCCGACGGGCCGTCGAGCGACTCCTGGTCGGCGGCGAGCTGCACCAGATAACCGGAGACGAACCGTGCGGCGAGGCCGTACTGACGGAGCAACGACACCAGCAGCCACGCCGAGTCGCGGCACGAGCCGATGCCGAGCCGCAGGGTCTCGTCAGGAGTCTGTACGCCCGGTTCCATCCGCACGGAGTAGGCGACGTCCGCGTTGACCGCCCGGTTCAGGTCGGCGAGGAAGTCGACGGTGCGGACGCCGTCCTCGGGCAGCGCCGGGAGCCGTCGGCGCCAGACATCGGCATCGGCCGCCGAGTCGACGTCGCGGAGGTAGGGCGCCAGGTCCGCCTTCAGCTGCGGCTCGTAGTCGAACGGGAAGCTCTCGGCGTACTCCTCGATGAAGAAGTCGAACGGGTTGATCACCACCATGTCGGCGACCAGCCCGACGGTGATCTCGAGCTTGTCGGTCTTCTCCGGGAAGACCAGCCGCGCGAGCCAGTTGCCGAACGGGTCCTGCTGCCAGTTGATGAAGTGCGCCGACGGCGTCACCGACAGCGAGTAGGCCTCGATCGGGGTGCGGGTGTGCGGCGCCGGGCGCAGGCGTACGACGTGCGGGCTGACCCTGACCGGCTGCGCGAACTCGTAGGTGGTCCGATGCTCGAGCGCAACCTTGATCGACATGCGCCAAGCCTGACCGATCCAGGTTGCACAGGGGTAACGAACCGCCGGGACCGGCGCCCGCCATCCCGGATCCGAGCCGGATGACCTGACCGACCATCGGAATCGACGGGATCTACCACGACGACGTCCCAAACGGCTCGAATTCCTTTGACTGGTAAACGCATTTCATCCCGGTTGAAGGCCATGCGTTGCTTCGCCGGAATGGCGGCAATTACCCCGTGGGGTGTTGGGGAACGCCGCAGCCCCTTATCGGCGCCGAGAACCGATATCGCGACGACTTATCCCCACGTCCTACGCCTCCGCTGACCTGCGGGAACTTGATTGCGTCTGTTTACGCTGGGTTACTGCCGTGAGCCACCGTTAAATGCGAGCAAAGAAGTTTACGACATGAAATGCAACGATGGAATAGGAATCAATAAGTTCAAGAAAGTTCTTGACTTGACGCTTCAAATCGCCTCAGGATGCATTCGGCACGACCTCAGAAAAACCTAAGGAGATTTCGTGAATTCTCGGACTCGAATCGCCGCCGTCGTCGCTGGGCTCGCGCTGGCCACGGTCGCGTCACCTGTCATGGCCAGCCCGGTCCCACCTCCACTTCCCGACCCACCGGTCCCCGGCACTCCCGGCACCCCGATCCCGGACGACCCGGGCACCCCGGACGTTCCGGACGATCCGGGCACCCCGGACGTTCCCGACACCCCGGACATCCCGGACACGCCCGATGTTCCCGGCACTCCGGACACACCCGACGTTCCCGGCACACCGGACACTCCGGACGTTCCCGGCACCCCGGACGTTCCCGGCACGCCCGACACCCCGGACGTTCCTGACGTTCCTGACGTTCCTGACGTACCCGGCACCCCGGACACGCCCGACGTTCCCGACGTTCCTGGCACCCCGGACGTCCCTGATGTCCCGGACGTCCCCGGCACCCCGGACGTTCCCGACGTCCCCGGGATCCCTGACCTTCCGGACGGTCCCGCCCCGGACAGCTCGGGGGACGCTCCCGCGGCCGACACGCCTGCCGCGGACACGCCCGTCCCGGACGTACCCGTTCCTGACGTTCCCATCCCGGATGTTCCGGTTCCGGACCTCCCGGTCCCGGGCGTTCCTGGGCTCCCGGGCGTGCCTGAGCTCCCGGGCGTCACGGACAGCCTGCTGGGCATCGTCAACAGCCTCCCGGTCGTCGGCCCGATCCTGACCGACCTCCTGAGCTCGATCCTCGGGAAGCTGCCGCTGCCGTAAGGCACCCACCATCACCCACCACAGAGCAGAGGTCCAGCAGCGTCGACGCTGTTGGACCTCTGCTGTTCGGCGGGCTACGCCGGCTCTCAGCCCTTCGGGAAGGAACCCGCGAGCTCGATGAGGCGGGTGTTGGCCTCGGGCTCGCCGATCGAGACGCGTACGCCCTCCGGCGGGTAGGGGCGGACCATCAGGCCGACCTCGTCGGCGGCCGCGGCGAAGTCGGCGCAGCGTTCGCCGGAGTCGAAGGCGAACCAGACGAAGTTGCCCTGCGCGCCGGGGATGTCCCAGCCGGCGGCGCGGACGCCCTCGACCACGCGGGTCCGCTCGGCCACCAGGTCGTCGACGCGCGCGAGCAGCTCGGTCTGCCGCTCGAGCGAGGCGACACCGGCCGCTTGGGCGACCACGTTGACCCCGAACGGCAGCGCCATCGCCCGCAGGGTGGCGGCGATCGGCGCGGGCGCGAACGCGTAGCCGACCCGGAAGCCGGCCAGCCCGTAGGCCTTGGAGAACGTACGCAGCACCACCACGTTGGCGCGCGAGCGATAGGTCGCCACGCCGTCGACGGCGTCGTCCATGCGTACGAACTCGGCATAGGCCTCGTCCACCACGACCAGCACGTGCTCGGGCACCTTGGCGAGGAACGCGTCGAGCTCGGTCTGGGTGACCGAGGTGCCGGTGGGGTTGTTGGGCGTGCAGACGAAGACGACCTTCGTACGCTCCGTGATGGCCGCCGCCATCGCGTCGAGGTCGTGCTCGCCACCGTCGGTGACCGGCACCTTCACCGCGGTCGCGCCGGCGGCGAGGACCGCGATCGGGTAGGCCTCGAAGCTCCGCCAGGCGAAGACGACCTCGTCCTCGGGGCCGCAGTAGGCCGAGACCAGCTGGAAGATGAGCGCCACAGCCCCGGTCGAGAGAGCCAGCTCCTCGGCGGGCACGCCGTAGGCCTTCGCGAGCGCGTCGTAGAGCTCGGTGCTGCCCGCGTCGGGGTAACGGTTGACCCGACCGGCCGCCTCGGCGGCGATCTCCACGACGCCGTCGAGCGGCGGGTACGGGTTCTCGTTGGAGGAGAGCTTGTAGGTCACCAGGCCGGGCCGCTCGACCGGCGGCTTGCCCGCGACGTACGCAGGCATGGCGGCGACACTGGGACGGGGCTGTGGGGTGCTCATATCGTGAGATCCTAGGTCGGGATGACCTCGCCGCCGTAAACCACGGGCACGTCCCGGCCGACCACGATGTCGAGCGGGTTGGTGACGCAGCGGACCGACCCGCCACCGAGGTGCAGCTCGCTCATCTCGACGATCCGGATCGTGAAGCCCCAGCCCTCGAGGATCGGACGGATGCGCTCCGGGCAGGACGGCATGACGATGGTGCGGCCGATCACGATCGAGTTGGCGGCGAACGTGCTGAGCGCCTCCTCCTCGGTGATGACCAGCGGCTCCGGGACCAGGTCGAGGAGGGCCTGTGCCGACTCCGGCGCGAGCGCGTCGGGGCAGATGATCGCCCGGCGGTCGTCGAGCGGGCAGAAGGCCAGGTCGAGGTGGTACATCCCGGAGTGGGTCGTCCGCACGCCCAGCACCCGCACGTTCATCTCGGTCGCGAGGGTCTTCAGCGCCATCTCGTCGGTGCGCGGGCCGGTGCCGGCGACCAGGTGGCCGGCGAACGGGAAGACGTCGCCCGCCTCGAAGGTGGGCCCGACACCGTCCTTGCCGACGTACGCCGTCCCCCACCCGTTCGCGGCGAACCACTCGACGGCGGAACGGGTCTCGTTGCGGCGCTCGGGGAAGCGCATGTGGGAGAGGAGCACGTGGCGTCGGCTGTCCGCAAGAGTGGCCGCGAAGCCGAGGTTCATCGCGTAGACCATGTCGGGGCTGTCCTCGCGCGGCGCGATGACGTCGACGCGGCCGCCGAGCTCCTCGATGGTCGCCTTCAGGGCGTCCCACTGGGCGCGGGCACGGGCCGGATCGGGCTGGATCTCGGTGTCCATGAACGGGTTGATGGCGTAGTCGATGCGGTAGTGCGTCGGCTCGGTCATCAGGTAGTGACGGCCCCAGGTCAGCGATGTGCTCACGCGTACCCCTCTCGGTCTGATTGATGTGGCTGATCTCAGCCTGATCGTCGGATTGCCTGATTGACTGATTGTCAGACAATCCTGTGCGGTTAGGTTAGAGCACGAACGGTCATCACCGGAAGCCGACGCAGGTAGGACAATGGGGCCCATGTTCGAGTCGCTCACCCTGGACGAACCCGCATCGACGGTCGACCGCGTCGCCGACGAGCTCCGCCGGGCGGTGTTCGAGGGGGAGCTCGAGTCGGGCACCGCCCTGCGCGAGCACGGCCTCGCCGACTCGTTGGGCGTCGGCCGGTCCACGGTCCGCGAGGCCCTGACCATCCTCGTCGCCGAGGGCCTGGCCACCCGTGCCCCCAACAAGGGCGTCGCCGTCGCCACCCCCGAGGCCGCCTCGGTCCGCGACGTGTGCGCCGCCCGCTGGGTGCTCGAGGGCGCCGGGGTCCGCAACTGGCTCCGGGCCTCCGCCGAGGCCCGCCGGGCCGTGCACGAGTCGCTGGATGCGTACATCTCGGCCGTCCACTCCGAGAAGGCGTCCTACCGCGAGCTCAACGAACGCCACCTCGCCTTCCATCTCTCGCTCGTGGCGCTCACCGGCTCACCGCGGCTGGTCGCGATGCAGGAGCACCTCGTCCTCGAGCTCAAGCTCGCGCTCGCCCAGGTCGACCGCATCCGGCGCAACGCCCACGACCAGGCCGAGGACCATGCCGCCCTCGTCCGGCTCCTCGACGCCGACCGCATCCACGACGCCGAGCGGTTCCTGCAGAAGCACCTCTCCGACGCGGCCCACGACATCTGCAAGGCGCTCCGCCTGGAGAAATGACCGGGTGCGGCGACGGGGAGTAACACGGTCGCCACACCTTCCGCACGCCTCTTACGGATGTCGCGCGGACCCTGCCACACTCAGCGACATGCGCATCGTGACCTGGCTCATCACCAACGCCATCGCCCTGGCCGTGGCGACCTGGCTCGTCGGCGGTATCCACTTCGACGGCCCGACCAGCGGCATGGACGAGATCAAGCACAAGCTGCTCCCGCTGCTGATCGTCGCCCTCGTGCTCGGCATCGTGTCCGCGTTCGTGAAGCCGATCCTGAAGTTCGTCGCGTTCCCGTTCATCCTGCTCACCCTGGGCCTGCTCCTGCTGGTGATCAACGCGGCGATGCTCGGCCTGACCGCATGGATCCTCGGCCCGACCGGGGTGGGTTTCCACGTCGACGGGTTCTGGGCGGCGGTGCTCGGCGGCATCATCATCTCGATCGTCGGCTGGGGCCTCGACCGGGTCTGGCCCGACAGCGACGAGTAGCAGTTCGGGGCCCGGGATTCGGCATCCGCCGCGCGTTCTTGGCGGAAATGTAAAACTCGGGCCATGAAGATCGCGGTCGTCTGCCTGGGCAACATCTGCCGTTCTCCGATGGCGGAGGTGGTCCTGCGCGACCGTCTCGACGGTGCCGGGCTCGACGACGTGGAGCTGGTCTCGGCCGGCACCGGCGGCTGGCACGCCGGCGAGAAGATGGACCGCCGGGCGGCCGCGACGCTGCTGGAGGCGGGCTATGACCCCGAGCGCCACCGGGCCCAGCAGTGGCCGGTCGGGGACCCCGAGACGTACGACCTGGTGCTGGCGATGGATGCCGACAACCTGGCCGATCTGGCTGGTCAGGCGCCGGAGAGCGGGCTGCGGATGTTCCGTGATTTCGATCCCGAAGGACCCGGGGACGTGCCCGATCCCTATTACGGTGGTGTCGAGGGATTCCGGGAGGTGCTGGCGATGGTGGAGCGTACGAGTGATGCGATCGTCGCATCCGTGGCCTCGGCGAGGCCCGGTTCGTGACCCGTCAGCCCGCGGTCGCCCGTCGCGCCGAGCAGCTGCTCGGGGCGGCGGTGGTGAGCACGTCTCCGGTCGCGGGCGGTGATATCTCGACGGCCACCAAGATCCGCCTCAGCGACGGCTCGCTGGTGCTGATGAAGGCGCTCTCCCCGCCGCGCGACGACTTCGTCGCCGCCGAGGCCCGAGGGCTCCGTCGGCTGGAGGAGTCGGGTGCCGTCAAGGTCCCCGAGGTCCTCGCCGCCGAGCCCGACTGCCTGGTCCTGCGCTGGATCGAGCCCGGTCGTCCCACGGCCGAGACCGCCGAGGAGCTCGGTCGCGCGCTCGCCCGCCTGCACAGCACGCCGGTCTCGGGCTTCGGAGCCGACCAGGACGGCTTCATCGGCCGGCTCCCGATGCCCAACAAGCCAGCGGACACCTGGGCCGAGTTCTATGCCGTACGCCGCCTGCTCCCCTATCTCAAGGCCGCCCGGGACCGCGGCGCCATCGACGCCGCCGGCGCGGAGAGCGTGGAGCAGGTCGTCGGAAAGCTGACGTCGCTGATCCCGGAGGAGCCGCCGGCCCTGCTCCACGGCGACCTGTGGAACGGCAACGTCCTGTGGGACCGCAGCAGCGAGGCCTGGCTCATCGACCCTGCCACCTACGCGGGCCATCGTGAGGTCGACCTCGCCATGCTCGCGCTCTTCGGCCTGCCCCACCTGGAGCGGATGATGGCCTCCTACGAGGAGGAGACGCCGCTGGCCGAGGGGTGGGAGGACCGTCAAGGCCTCCACCAGCTCTTCCCGCTGCTCGTCCACGCGGCGATGTTCGGCGGCGGCTACGGCGCCCGTGCGGCCACCGTGGCCGCTCGCTACCTCTGATCACGAAAAGCAGAAAACCCCTGGTCGCCCAGGGGTTTTCTGACTGGCGGTGACGGTGGGATTTGAACCCACGGTAGGTCTCCCTACACAACATTTCGAGTGTTGCACCATCGGCCGCTCGGACACGTCACCGCCGAATAAGTTACAACCTCCGGGGGTCTTCGCCGAAATCGGGGGCGCCTCGCTGGGCTCCGAAGAAGTCCTCCAGCAGCGCGCGCTGCTCCTCGGCCAGCAGCCCGGCCACGACCTCGGGCCGGTGGTTGAGCCGGCGGTCGCGTACGACGTCCCACAGCGAGCCCACCGCACCGGCCTTGTCGTCGAAGGCACCGAAGACGATCCGCTCCACCCGGGCCAGGACCGCGGCGCCGGCGCACATCGTGCACGGCTCCAGGGTCACCACGAGCGTGCAGCCCTCGAGCCGCCACTCGCCCCGCGCCTTGGCCGCCTCGCGCAGCGCGACCACCTCGGCATGTCCGGTGGGGTCGGCCTCCGCCTCGCGTACGTTGCGGCCCGTCCCGATCACCGCACCGGACGGGTCGACGACGACCGCGCCGATCGGCACGTCACCGGTCGCCAGGGCAGCACGGCCCTCCTCGAGGGCGGCCCGCATCGCGGGCTTCCACCGGTCGGCTGGGGTCACGCGGGCATGAGGCCGACGGTGTCGTCGAAGGCCTCGCCGCAGCCGATCGCCCGGGCGATCTCGGAGAGCGTCTCGTCGGGGTAGAGGTCGTCCTCGAACATGTCGTCGATGAGGATGCCCATGTCGACCGCGCTCATCCCGAAGTCGGCGAGGATGCCGAGATCACCGGCCGGATCGGCCTCCTCCTCGTCCTCGACCTCCTCCGGCAGCGGCAGCCCGAGCACGTCGAGAGCCGACGCGGCCAGCTCCCACTCGTCGGCCGCGGTCACGTCCGAGAGCAGCACCCTGGTCGCGGCGCCGGAGACCCGGACGATCACGAAGAAGTCCTCGTCGATCGCCGCCATCGCGATCGCGCCGCCATCGCCCGGGAAGCGGTGCAGCGCGTGCGTCAGAGTCTCGACATCGGTCAGCAGGTCGTGAGCGAGCTCGCGCACAACCCAGGCGCCGTCCTCGCGATACATCGCGACGGCGAAGTCAACACCCTCGATCTGCTCCAGCTGATCAGACACACGACCAGAGTGACACCGAAACAGCCCTGGGTCTAGGGGGAATTGATGACCACGGGACGAACCGATCGTAGGGTTCAGCCCATGGAGACCCTCGTTGTGGACCACCCGCTCGTCGCCCACAAGCTCACCACGCTGCGCAACAAAGACACCGACTCCTCGACTTTCCGCCGTCTCGCCGACGAGCTGGTCACGCTGCTCGCCTACGAGGCGACCCGCGGCGTCCGGGTCGCCCCGGTCGACATCGTCACCCCGGTCGCCCCGACCCAGGGCGTACGCCTCACCGACCCGCAACCGCTGATCGTCCCCATCCTCCGCGCCGGTCTCGGGATGCTCGACGGGATGATCCGGCTGCTGCCGACCGCGGAGGTCGGCTTCCTCGGGATGGTCCGCAACGAGGAGACCCTGGAGGCGACGACCTACGCCGAGCGTCTCCCCGCCGACCTGTCGGGCCGCCAGTGCTACGTGGTCGACCCGATGCTGGCCACCGGCGGCACCCTGGCCGCGGCGATCGACTTCCTCGTCAAGCGTGGCGCCGACGACATCACCGCCGTCGTCCTCCTGGCCGCGCCCGAGGGCGTCGCCGCCCTGGAGAAGGAGCTCGAGGGCGTCGACGCCCCGGTCCGGGTCGTCACCGCGGCGATGGACGAGAAGCTCAACGAGAAGGGCTACATCGTCCCCGGCCTGGGCGACGCCGGCGACCGGCTCTACGGCGTCGCGGGCTGAGCTCACGGGCCGGCGACACGTTCTTCGTGGAGCTCGGTCGCGCCTGTAACACGTCGTTCGTAGGACTTCCCGGTCGTTCTAATAGGGCGAGTAGTCGTACGAACGACGTGTTACACGGGCAGCGGCTCGACCAGCGGCGGCTCAGGCCTTGATCGTGACCTTCTCCTCGACGTACGGCTGAGCCTCGACGGTCTCGGCGTCGGCGGCCTCGGCGTTCCGGGCCTTGCGCCGGGCGGCGAGGGCCTTGAAGGGCCAGGTGAGGAGCTGGTCGAGGGTGATCCGGCCGGGGGCGACCAGGCCGAGCACGAGAGCGGCGGCGCCGAGCGCGGCGGGGAGCTCCCAGCCGCCCTGGTCGACGAAGACCTCGGTGGTGCGGTGGGCGTACCAGATCGCGCCGGCCATCTGACCCGCCAGCAGCACCCCGGCGATCGGGGCGAACAGGCCGACGGCCAGCAGAGCGCCGCCGACGAGCTCGACATACGTCGCCACCTGAGCGGCGAGAGCCGGCTCCGGGACTCCCAGGCCGCCCAGGAACTGCTCGGTGCCGGCGAAGCCCTGGTCGTACTTCTGCCAGCCGTGCGCGACGAAGATCCCACCGACCACCGCACGGGCGGCGAGCAGCACGACGTCGTTGAAAAGTCCGGTGAAGGCGTTGCGCCCCACTCGACGACTCATGTCCGGTTCTCCTCTGGGTCAGGTCAGAACGAGCCGCACACGGTAGCGACCCCGGGACCCGCCCGTTACCACCCGGGGTTTCGCCTCACCCGAAGGGGAACTCTGCTACGACGTCGTAGACCGGACGCTTCCGCGGGCCCTCCCCGAGCCGGGAGTGGACCAGCGCGAAGGAGGAGACGGTCCAGGTTGGGCCACGGTACGCATCGAGCAGCCGCACCCAGTTGCTGAGCTCGACCGGCGTACCGGTCCGGGCGACCGTCAGGTGCGGCCGGAACCGCCCGCCGTCGACCTCGACCCCGGCCTTGACCAGCGCGTTCCTGGTCCCGGCCGCGACCCGGTCGAGCTCCTCGGCGGCATCGGTCTCGACGCCGGCGTAGAGGACCTTGCCCTCGGCCACGTTGGGGAAGGCGCCACCGCCGGTGACGGTCAGCTCGAAGGGCGTACGCCGCCCCGCGGCCGTCTCCAGCCGCTCGATCGCGTCATCGAGGGACCTGTCGGGGACGTGCTCGGCGAAGGCGAGCGTCAGATGGAGCTGGTCGGGCGCCGACCAGCGGAAGGCGGCCGCGTCGCGGCGTACGGACAGGAACTCGTCGAGATCTTCGATCACCGACTCCGGCGGGATCACCGCCACGAACATTCGATTCATCGACGCCCATTGTGCCCGGCGGCAGGGGCCGGGTCACCTGAGTTGCGTGCCGAGGAGGTCGCCGACGACGTAGGTCACCAGCATCGCCAGCAGACCGCCGGCGACGTTGCGCAGCGCGGCCCGGCCGGGTGGTGCGTAGCCGAGACGCGCGCTGGTCCAGCCGGTGATGGCGAGGGCGACGGTCACCGTGAGGACGGTCCCCCAGATGCGGGCGCCGTCCGGGAGAAGCATGATCGCCAGCAGGGGCAGCAGGGCGCCGAGGGTGAACGAGACCATCGATGCCCAGGCCGCCGACCAGGGTGAGGTGAGGTCGTCGACGTCGATGCCGAGCTCGAGCGCGGCATGGGCACGCAACGCGTCGCGGTCGGTGAGCTGCTCGGCGACCTCGGCGGCGGTCTCGGGCGCCAGCCCCCGCTCGCGCAGGAAACCCTCCAGCTCGCGCAGCTCCTCCTCGGGCATCTCGCGCAGCTCGCGCCGCTCCTTGGCGATCAGCGACTCCTCGGTGTCGCGCTGGGTGGAGACCGAGACGTACTCCCCCGCTGCCATGCTGATCGCGCCCGCCACCAGAGCCGCCACGCCCGCGATCAGGACAGCGGTCGTGTCCGTGGTCGCACCGGCGACACCCATCACGACACCGGCGGTGGAGACGATGCCGTCGTTCGCGCCGAGGACACCCGCCCGCAGCCAGTTGAGCCGGTTCTTCAGGCCGTCGGCCCGCTCCTCGGCGTCCCCGTGCCCCACATGGGCACCGTCACTGGGGAGCGTCACTGCTCGCCTTGCCTGGAACCGGCTCCTGCGGGTGCTCGCAGAAGGTGACCGGGCCGCTCTCGCCGCCGTGGTACTCGTAGGTCTTCCCCGCCGCCTCGAGCACCACGCGGACGCCGTCGGTCAGGACCATCGTGTACATCTTCCCGGGCTCGGGGCAGCCCAGGCTGCCGTCACGCCAGGTCACCTTGTCGTTCGAGACGACGGTGATCTCCTCGCTCTTCACCCCCTGACGCTTGGCCAGGTCGGCGATCGCGGCAGCGACCTTCGGGTCCTCGGCGGGCGTCGGGCTGGACGTTGTGGGCACGTCAGACACGTTAGCGCCTGGGTCGGTCGCCTCGGAGCCACATCCGGCCAGCAACGGGCCCAGCAACGGGCCGAGCAGCACCGCCAGAACGTACGCCGCGGGGCGGATCCTGCGCTGGTCGGTGCCGGTGCTGTTCTGAGTGGGGGTCATGACCTCGAGTACGTGTGCCGTCCGGCGTTCGTTGCGCATCCTCAGCTCTCGAACCGGGTCGCACGCTCTCGGGTGACCCCGCCGCCGCGGCCCGCGTCGGCCGCGCTGTCCCAGCTGTAGACCTCGGTCCCGGTGATGAAGACGCGCTCGGCGCGGTGGTCGGTGTCGAGCGGGTCACCGGACCAGATGACCAAGTCGCCGTCGAGCCCCGGCGCGATCGCGCCGACCCGGTCGTCGAGGCCGAGGAAGCTCGCCGGATTGGTGGTGATCGCGGCCAGGGCGGTGTCGCGCGGGAGGCCGTCGCGTACGGCGAAGGAGGCCTGGTGGACCAGGAAGTTGATCGGGATGACCGGGTGGTCGGTGGTGATCGCCACCCGCACCCCGGCGGCGGCCATCGCGGCGATGTTGCGATTGGCGCGGTTGCGCACCTCCACCTTCGAGCGGCTCACGAACATCGGGCCGTAGATGACCGGGACGTCCTTCTCGGCGAGCACGTCGGCGAGGAGATGGCCCTCGGTGCCGTGGTTGATCACGAGGCGGTAGCCGAACTCCTCGCTCAGCCGGATGGCGGTCGCGATGTCGTCGGCGCGGTGGGTGTGCTGGTCCCAGGCGAGCTCGCCGGCGAGGACCCGGGCGAGCGTCTCCTTGCCGAGATCGCGCTCGAACGGCTCGCCCTTCCCCTCGGCGGAGGCCTTTCTGTCGGCGTAGTTCTGCGCCTCGACGAAGGCCTTCCGGATGATGTTGGCGACGCCGAGACGGGTCGACGGGGTCTTCTTCTGCTCGCCGTAGACGCGCTTGGGGTTCTCGCCGAGGGCGCTCTTGACCGAGACCGAGTCGGAGATGACCTGCTCGTCGACGGTACGCCCGCCCCAGGTCTTGATCGCGACCGTCTGGCCGCCGATCGGGTTGCCGGATCCGGGCTTGATCACCGCCGTGGTCACGCCGCCGGCGAGAGCGTCGCGGAAGCCCTCGTCCTCGATGTTGATCGCGTCGATCGCCCGCAGGGCCGCGCCGTCAGGGTCGGTCATCTCGTTGGTGTCGCTGCCTGCCCAGCCTTCGCCCTCCTCGTGGGTTCCGATGTGGCCGTGGCCCTCGACGAACCCGGGAAGCAGCCACTTGCCGTCCGCGTCGATGGTGTCGATGCCGTCGGGGATCGCGACGTCGGCTCCCACCGCGGTGATCACCCCGTCCTCGATCACGACCGTGCCGTTCTCGATCGGCTCGCCCGAGATCGGGACGACGTAGGCATGGGTGATGGCAACCGAGGAGCGCTGAGTCATGGCGTCATCATGCCGGGCTTCGTCCATCTGTCGAGGTGTTTGCCGTCGAGGCTGCCGGCAGTGGTTCGGTCAGTCCGACTCGAGCAGCTGTGCCAAGCGAGGAAGTACGGCGTCGCGCCAGCCCGGCCCCATGTTGTCGAAGGCGAACCGGTGCTGGGGGTCGTCGAGGTCGAAGCCGGAGTGCTCGAGGATCAGGCGGGTGCCCCTGCCCTCGGCGACCAGGCGCCACGTCAGGGTCCAGTCGGCGAAGGTGTAGACGAGCAGCTCGGGTTCGCGGACCTCGAGCACCTCTGCGGGTTGCGGGCCCCAGGTCGGCATCTGGAGGTGGAAGCGGTGTCCGACCTCCGGCCTGATGTCGCTCGGGGCCCACCAGCGTCCGAGCAGGTCCGGCTGGGTGAGGGCCGCCCAGACCCGCTCCGGCGGACGGGCGATGAACTGGTCGACGGTGACGGTCTCGGTCTTCTTCTCGATGTTCTTCTCGGTCATGACTGGGGCTCCTCCTCGAGGATGTCGGCAAGGGTGGAGAGCCGCTCACGCCAGTAGGTCTCGAACGGACTCAGCCAGGCGCCGACCTCCGTCAGCGGACCCGCATCGATCTCGTAGCGGCGTTCGCGACCGCGGACCTCCTCGCGCACGAGGCCGGCGCGGCGTAGGACCTGGAGATGCTCGGACACCGCCGGCCGACTGAGGTCGAACTGGTCAGCCAGAGCGCCGGCATTGCGCGGGGACTCCATGAGCAGCTCGAGCACTCTGCGGCGTACGGGATTGGCGAGTGCGGCGAACACATCCGTTTCGGTCACGGCACCATCATGTCGGATATTTCCGACATGTCAACTTTTTCCGACATGTCGGAAGAGGGCTGCGTAGGCGCGGGCGGCGGTGGCCAGCTCGGCGACCTCGACGCTCTCGTCGGGACGATGCGCCTGCTCGGCGACGGAGCCGGGGCCGAGCACGACGACCGGAATCCCTCTAGCCGCGACGAAGCCGCCGTCGCAGGCGGCGGTCCAGCCGGTAGGGCTGGATGTGGGTGCGCCGGCTGACGCCAACGCGGCGGCCACGTTGTCGACGATCGGATCGTCGACAGGCGTCTCGAACCCGGGCATGTCCATGGTCAACCGTACGTCGAGAGTGAGGCCGCGGGCGGCGAGGCCGAGTGCCTGCAGACGGCTCTCGACCTCCTTCCGTACGTCCCCTGCGGACTCACCCGGGAGCAGGCGGCGGTCGGCGGTGATCCGGCAGTGGGCGGCGACCGTGGAGGTCGCCTGCCCGCCCTCGATGGTGCCGACGCTCCAAGTGGCCGGGCCGCACAGCGGGTGCGGGCTCGCGGCCAGCTCGTCGTGCCAGGCTTCGATCTCGGCGATCACGTGGGCCATCCCGTGGATGGCGTTACGGCCGTCGGACGGGTTGCCGGAGTGAGCCGCCAAGCCGGTGAGGGTGATCTCCAGGTAGGCGTCGCCGCGCGCGGCGATCACGGGCTGGAGACCGGTAGGCTCGACGACCAGGCAGGCCGAGTGGCTATTTGTCGATAAATCGCGGACGAAGCGGCGGATGCCGAGGCCGAGCTCCTCCTCGTCGACGAGGACGGCGAGCGTGATCGGTGGCTGATCGACGGTGTTGTCGACTGCGGACAATGCGACAATCGCCGCCGCCAGGCCGCCCTTGGTATCCGCGCTGCCGCGCCCGTGCAGCCGCCCGTCGCGTACGTCACCGGAGAACGGGTCACCGCTCCAGCCGTCACCGGGCGGCACCACATCGGAGTGGCTCACGACCAGGAGGCCAGGCCCGGGACCGCCTCCGACCCGCGCGACCAGGTTGGCGCGGCCGGGCGCGACCTCGTCGAGGGTCACCTCGAAACCGCGCCGGCGGCACTCCTCGGCGAGCACCGCGACCGTCGCGGCCTCCTCTCCCGGCGGGTTCTGGCCGCGGGCGCGTACCAGCCGCTGGGCGAGCGCGACGACCTCGCCGGGATCGACCGACGCGCCCGTCAACGCGCCTCCCGGCCGAGACGGTCCACCGCCCGCCGCAGCCGGGCGACGCCCTCGGCGATCCGCTCGGGCGGGGTGGAGGCGAAGCAGAGGCGCATCGAGTGCGGGAAGTGCCCACCGGGCGAGAACGCGTTGCCCGGGATCAGCGCGACCCCCTCGGCCAGCGCGACCTCGAAGAGTGCGGTGGTGTCGACGGGCGGGTCGAAGGTGACCCAGAGGAAGAAGCCGCCGTCTGGATCCGTCCACGTCGCGAGGCCGTCGAAGTGCTCGGTCAGCGCCGCGCGCATCGCCTCCTTCCGCTCCTTGTAGACAATCCTCTGACCGGCCACGTGGGCATCGAACCCGCCCGAGTCGAGGAACCCGGCGAGCTGCCGCTGCGCCGGGAGGTTGGTGCAGGTGTCCATCGCCTGCTTGGCGTTGATCAGCAGCTGCCCCAGCGACGGGTCGGCGTCGACCCAGCCGACCCGCAGCCCCGGGGCCACGGTCTTGGAGAAGGTGCGCACCGAGAAAACCAGCGGGTCGCCCTCGGCCAGCTCGTGCAGTGTCGGCAGCGGGTCGCCGGAGAACCGGAGCAGCCCGTAGGGGTCGTCGTCGATCAGGATCGAGCCCCACTCCCGGGCGAGCTCGACGAGCCGGACCCGGCGCTCCAACGACAGGGTCGCACCCGACGGGTTCTGGAAGGTCGGGATGGCGTAGATCGACTTCGGGAGGCGGCCGGTGCGGCGTACCTCTGCCTCGAGCCGCTCCACGTCGAGCCCCTCCTCGTCGACCGGGATCTCGAGGAGCTCGGCGGAGTAGGAGAGCGCGGTCGCGCTGCCGTTGGTGTAGGTCGGGGCCTCGACGACGACCAGGTCGCCGGGGTCGGTGAAGAGCTTGTGGACGAGGTCGAGGCCCTGCATCCCGCCGGAGGTGATCGTCAACCGCTCGGAGGTGGTCTCGTCGCTGGTGCCGGCCAGCTGGGCCAGCAGCGCCTCGCGGAGCATCGGGTCGCCCTCGGTGGCGGCGTAGTCGAAGGCGTGCGGCTCCAGCGGCACCTCGGCCAGCGCGGCGGCCGGGATCGAGTCCTGAGCCGGGCTGCCCATGGCCAGGCGGACGATGTCGTGGGTCTGCTCGGCCAGCAGCGACGTACTCGAGTCGATCACCGAGCCGACCAGGTGCTCGCTGCGCGCTGCCAGGGGCAGCCGGGCTTCCGTGCGGATTGTCGACATTCGACACTCCCTCCTTGGTGGACTACTCGTTGACGATCAGCTGACGCGGCATCGAGGTCAGCGGCTCGGGCAGGTGCTCGGTGACCAGGACCGACTCGGAGAGCTCGTAGGCCCAGCCGTCCATCCACATTCCGAGGATCACGTGGAAGGCCATCCCGGGCTCGAGAACCGTCTCCTCGCCCGCCCGGAGGCTGACCGTCCGCTCGCCCCAGTCGGGCGGGAAGCCGACCCCGATCGAGTAGCCGATCCGGGACTCCTTGGTGAGGCCGTGGGCGGCGATCACCCGCGTGAAGGCCGCATGGACGTCGGCCCCGGCCGCCCCCGGCTTCATCGAGCCGAGCGCCGCCTCCATGCCCTCGGCGGTCGCCGCGGCGCAGTCGAGGAGCTTGGCCGACGGCGGCCCGAGGCAGACGGTGCGGGCGAGCGGGGCGTGGTAGCGGTTGCGTACGCCGGCGAGCTCGATCGTGGTCGCCTCACCGCGGCGCAGGACCCTGTCGGTCCAGGTCAGGTGGGGTGTGTCGGCGCTGTCGCCGGTCGGCAGCAGCGGCACCAGCGCCGGGTAGTCGCCACCGACCCCGCCGACGCTGACCGTCTGCGCGGCCTGGATGTCGGCGACCACGTCGCACTCCCGCCGCCCCGAGCGCAGCCCCGCGAGGGCCGCCGTCATCGCCCGCTCGGCGACCTGGCCCGCAGCCCGCATCTCGTCCTGCTCGGCCGGCGACTTCACCACGCGCACCCAGTTGACCAGCTCCTCGCTGTCGACGATCCGGGCATGAAGGAGGGCCCGCTGCACGGCCAGGAAGCCGCGCACCGGCAGATGGTGGGCGTCCAGCTCCATCGCCACGACTTCGTCAGGATTGTCGACAAATAGATTGAGCTCCCGGGCGAGGGCGGCGATGTGGTCGTAGGGATGGACGTCGGGCCGGTGGACCAGCTCCTCCGGATAGGCGTGGATCCGGTCCTCCGGCAGCACCGCCGTGTGCCGGGCCCCGTGCGCGTCCATCGCCCGCAGGAACAGGTGCGGCTGCCCCCGAGCGGGCACCACCGCGCACTGCGGCACGTAGAACGACCAGGCGTTGTAGCCGGTCAGGTAGTAGAGGTTCGCCGGGTCCGCGACCACCAGCGCCGACCAGCCCCGCTCCACCATCCGCTGCTGCACCTTCTCCAGCCGCTCCGCGAACTCCTCGGGGCCGAAGACGCTCACCACATCCACACCGTTCCCGCCACCCGATCATCGTGACCGAGCCCGCTGATTGTTGACAATAGACAAACCGAAGATTTCGAACGCTCGTAGCGTCACCGAAACACCGACCGCCCCCAGACGGCCGTGCGCCTGGGGGCGGTCGTGTGTGTCCGCGTGACTACTTGATCTTGAACAGCGCGGTGATGGTGGAGCCATCGTTGCTGGTCATCGTGGCGGCGTAGCAGCTGCCAGCACCTGTCGGCGTCTTCCAGTTCTGGACGAACTGGCCCGCAGTGGTGTCGAAGCGGAGGCTTGTCCCGCCGGTGGTCAGCAGCTCGATCGCGTCCTCGACGCCTGTGGCGCTGGTGCAGCTGATCTTCTGTGTCTTGAAGCCGGTCACGGCAGAAGTGCTCGTCAGCTCGGTCGGCCCGGCGAACAGCTCGAACTTGAGCGGGACGGTGCTGCCGCCCTTGACGGTGTTCAAGACTCCACCCATGTCGACCGGGGCGTTGTACCCCTTGGTGGTCCACGCGAGCACGGTGTAGTTCAGGGTCGCCGTGGCGGTGTTGCCCGCGTTGTCGGTCGCGGTCGCGGTGTAGGAGTGGGCGCCGACCGAGGTGCCGCCACCGGTGACCTCGCAGGAGGCGAGGCCGGACAGAGCGTCCGAAGCGTCACAGGTGGGGGCGGCAGGGTCGTTGCCGTAGTAGTAGCTGGCTCCCGGTCCACCGACGAGCGCCACTACCGGGGCTGTCTTGTCGATGTCGATGTCGGGCACGGTGTCGGTCGCCGTGTTGCCGGCCCAGTCCGTCGCCGTCCCTGTCACAGACTGGTCCTCGCCCTCGCCGAGGGCGGTGTCACCCACGCAGGTGTCGATACCGGACCCGCCGGCGTCCGCACAGGTGAACGTCACGGCGACGTCCTGCCTGTACCAGCCGTTGTCGCCGTCCGGCGTGCTGGGGCTGAGCGTGTGACCGATGGTCGGGTTCCCGGTGTCGACGATGGTGTAGGTCGCCGTGGCGGTGTCGGCTGCGAGCCCACCCTTGTCGATGTGGTCACAGGTGGCCGTCTGGGTGCCGAGGCCGTGGGACAGCGTGCCGTTGACGACAGCCGCCACCGTGCTGTTGCCGTCCTCGGCATCGGTGACCTCACACGACGGACTCGGCTCCGAGCCGATCTCGTAGCTCGCACCGTCGGTGACACCGCTGACCGACACGCTCGGTGCGGTGTTGGGCGGTGGCGGTGGTGCGATGACGCGCAGCGTCCAGTTCGCGCGGTTTTCGTAGGACCCGACGCCGGCGTCGCTGATGCTGCTGACGTTGATGTGGTGGTCACCGGCGACCACGGAGCTGAAGGTCACCGGCTGGTAGGCGTTACACGCGGTAAACGTCAACGACGTCCTGCTCGCCGTCACGTCGGCCGGCACGCTCAAGGTCAGTGTGGCCGGTGTCGCGTCGCTGGCGTTACAACCGGCTTGCCCGTCTGAACCGACACCGGTGGCATTGATCTTGTAGCCGATCGTCGTCGTACCGCCGGTCGTGATGGTGTTGTCACCAGCGGTGACATCGACGTCGTTCACCACGTTGTCCGCGAAGGCGACGCCAGGCAACGCCATCGCTCCGAAGGCCGCCAGCGCGACGACGATCGTCCCCTTGCGTGACCACTTTCCGTATCCCAGCATGTGCTGTCCCCTCCCGGATGCTCGGATCGAACCCTCTGATGGTCCAACCCCCGGGCGAAGGTAGGCGCGGGCTGACGACGCGCGTGCCGATGGCGCAAGGAGCGTCCCCCATTTGAGGCATGGTCCCGATCGGGCGCGCCCATCGACGCCTCGGCGACCTGGCGGGCACCGGACCCCGCAACGCCGAGGGGCGGCCCCGCTGTCGGGGCCGCCCCTCGGACGTACGACTTGTATCAGGCTTGTATCAGGCTCAGAAGCCGAGATCGCGGCCGATGAGCTCCTTCATGATCTCGTTGGAGCCGGCCCAGATCTTGGTGACGCGGGCGTCGCGCCAGGCGCGAGCGACGCGGTACTCGTTCATGAAGCCGTAGCCGCCGTGGATCTGGACGCAGTGGTCGAGGACCTCGGACTGCGCCTGCGAGGACCACCACTTGGCCTTGGACGCCTCGACCGGGCTGAGCTCGCCGCGGGCGTGGGCGGCGACGCACTTGTCGACGTACGCCTCGGCGACCTCGATCTGGGTGACCAGCTCGGCGAGCAGGAACTTGTTGTGCTGGAAGGCGCCGATGGACTGGCCGAAGGCCTTGCGGTCCTTGGCGTACTGGACGGTCTCGAGCAGGATCTGCTTGGCCTGCGCGATGTTGGCGACCGCGCACGAGACGCGCTCCTGCGGGAGCTCCTCCATCATGTGGATGAAGCCGCGGTTGAGCTCGCCGATGATCTCGGCGTCGGTGACGCGTACGTTCTCGAAGAAGAGCTCGGCGGTGTCGGACTCCTCCATGCCGACCTTGTCGAGCTTGCGGCCGCGCGAGAAGCCCTCCTTGGTCGCCTCGATCGCGAAGAGGGTGATGCCCTTGGCGCCCTTCTCCGGGTCGGTGCGGACCGCGGTGATGACCAGGTCGCAGGAGTAGCCGTTGGTGATGAAGGTCTTGGAGCCGTTGATGACCCACTCGTCGCCGTCGCGGACCGCGGTGGTCTTCAGCGCGGCCAGGTCGGAGCCGCCGGAGGGCTCGGTCATGCCGATGGCGAGCAGGATCTCGCCGGAGGCCACGCCCGGCAGCCAGCGCTGCTTCTGCTCCTCGGTGCCGAGGCGGACCAGGTAGGGAGCGGTGATGTCGGAGTGGATGCCGACGCAGGTCGGGTAGGCCGCGCCGATCTTGGCGAGCTCCTCGGCGAGGACCGCGTTGAAGCGGAAGTCGTCGGCTCCTGCGCCGCCGTACTCCTCCGGGATCGCGAGACCGAGGAAGCCGTTCTCGCCAGCCTCCAGCCAGAACTCGCGGGGCAGCGCCTTGTCGGCGATGTGCTTGTCGGTGTGGGGCTTGACCGAACGCTCCAGCCACTGCTGGACGGAGGCTCGGAAGTCCTCGTGGTCTTCCTCATAGTGGTCGCGCTTCAGCATGCCTCGGAGTCTACGACGCACTGGTTACTCAGTGGTAACCCCTCTCAGGATTCAGTCGAGATCAGTCCTGCCGGATGCGGACCGGCGTACGCCACGCCACCACCAGCAGGGGCACCGAGACGGCCAGGCCGACGAGGAAGACGACGTGCAGCGCCGGCGCGAGGACATCGGGAGGCAGCGCCTCCAGCGGCGGCACCTCTCCCCCGGCGTACTCGCTCCTGACCAGCCCGTTCGCAACCGCACCGAAGAGCGCGACGCCGAGCGCCGAGCCGACCGAGCGGGCGAACATGTTGGACCCGGTGGCCACCCCGCGCACCTCCCAGTCGACCGCCGACCCGGCGGCGACGACACCGGGGTTGACCGACCAGCCGAAGCCGAGACCGAGCACGAAGCACGGGATCGCCAGGTGCCAGAACGACGAGCTCTCCCCGACCGTCGCCAGCACGGCCCCGCCGAGGAGGACGAGCAGCGCCCCGAGCCCGACGGCGGTCCGGAACCCGCGGGACAGGTAGATCCGGCCGGCCGTGGCCGCGGCGATCGGCCAGCCGATGCTCATCCCGGCGAGCGCGAACCCGGCCACCAGCGCAGAGTGTCCGAGCACGCTCTGGGCGTAGAGCGGGACGTACGTCGTCAGTCCGAGCATCACCACGCCGACGATCAGGCTGGCGGCGTTGGCCGGCGCCAGGACGCGGTGGCTGAGCACCCAGGGCGGCAGCACCGGGTCGGCGGCGCGGCGCTCGACGAACGCGAACGCGACCAGCGCCCCGAGCCCGAGCGCGAAGATCGCCAACGAGACCGGCGAGGCCCATCCCCACGCGTGCCCACCCTCGAGCAGCCCGAGCAGGAGTGCGATCCCGCCGACGGTCAGCAGTCCGGCGCCGGCCCAGTCGATGGCCTGGGGGTCGGCGGCCGGCCGGCGGTCCTCACGGAAGTGCCGCAGCAGCCACAGCGCGACCGCACCGACCGGCAGGTTGATGAGGAAGATCAGCCGCCAGTCGAGATAGTCGGCGAACACGCCGCCGAGCGTCGGGCCGACGATGGCGGCGGTGGCCCAGACCGAGGCGACGTACGACGTCGCGACCGCCCGCTCCTCCAGCGTGTAGATGTCGGAGACGATCGTCATCGCCATCGGCTGGATCGCCCCGGCGCCGATGCCCTGGATGGCCCGGAAGACGATCAGCGCGGTCAGCGACCACGCCACGCCGCACAGCAGCGACCCGACCAGGAACGCGACGATTCCGGCGATCATCACCGGCTTGCGCCCGAGCCGGTCGGCGACCTTGGCGTACAGCGGCGTGGTCACCGCGGTGGCCAGCACGTAGATCGAGAAGAGCCACGGGAACTGCTCGAACCCGCCGAGGTCCTTGACCACGCTCGGCACCGCGGTCGCCAGGATCGTCATGTCGATCGCGACCAGGCTCAGCGACACCATCACCGCGAGCAGGATCGGCCCGCGTTCGCTACGAAGTCCTACCGAGCTGCGTGTGGGTCTGGTCGTCGAGGTGGACACATTAGTTAGCAATCCTCACGACCACGTATTCATTCCGGGGAGTCACTTCTCCAGCTCGGCCAGATCGAAGACCTCGCCAGGCGCAGGATCCTCGACATGGAACGCCTTGTCGAAGTCGGAGAAGGTGAGCTCGCCGGAGCTGCCCTGGGTCCACTTCACGATCCGGTGGGGCTCGGAGGCCAGGACGTACGTCCGGCTCTCGGTCTCGCCATGGGTGACATCGAGGCGCACGGCGGGGCCGTCGGCGGCCATGGCCGGGCCGATCGCCTGGGCCTCGGCCTCGGCCGGGACCATCTGGGCGGTGAGGCTGTCGATGCTGCAGAAGGCGCGGAGGCTGGCCAGCTCGCCCTCGAGCTTGACCCACTTGTCGCCGACCCGCTTGGCGATGCGCTCGCCCTCCCCCTTGTTCGGCGCAATCGACTTCCAGAACTCCTCGTCGGCCTGGTACCAGGCCGAGCCGGCGATGGAGCGCAGCGAGATCTCGCCGTCGCCGATGCTGACCTTGCCGACGCAGGCGTCCTCGGCGGAGACGTCGAGGTCGACGGTGATCTTGGTGCTCTCCGAGTCGAGCACGTCTCCCTCGACATGGACGGTGTCGATGTCATGCATCGCGGCGCGGGCGTCCTCGGCGATCTGGTTGCCCGGCTCCTTCGCGTAGTCGCGTGCCTGGGACAGGGTTCCCGCCTCCTCGCCACAGCCGGCGAGAGCGCTGGTCAGCGCGACGATGAGGGCGGTCCTGAGCACGGCATGGCGAAACACGCGGCCTATCGTGACAGAAATTACCCGGGGGTCAACGCGAGAGGGCCTGTACGTCGGCAACCCACTCCGGCACCAGCTTGCCGGCCGGCCCATGACGGGCGTCGTCGAAGAGGTGCGAGGTCTCGGACGGGTCCAGGTTGAGCTCGAGGGTCTTGGCCCCGGACCCGGCGGCCATGCGTACGAAACCGGCGGCCGGGTAGACCGCGCCGCTGGTGCCGATGGCGACGAAGAGGTCGGCCCGGACGAGTGCGTGCTCGATCAGGTCGAGGTCGTAGGGCATCTCGCCGAACCACACCACGTCGGGCCTCAGCGTGTCGTTGCCGCAGCCCGGGCAGGCCGGACCGTCGCCGAGGTCGTCGTCCCAGGCGAACCGGCCCTGGCAGGAGTCGCAGAGGGCGGAGAGCAGCTCGCCGTGCATGTGCACGACCCGGCGGGAGCCGGCTCGTTCATGGAGGTCGTCGACGTTCTGCGTGACCACCAGCAGCTCGTCACCGAGGACCTGCTCGAGCCGGGCCAGCGCGATGTGGGCCGGGTTGGGCGTCACGGTCCGCAGCTCCCGGCGGCGGTCGTCGTAGAACCGGTGGACCGTCGCGGGATCACGATGGAACGCCTCCGGCGTGGCCACGTCGTCGACATGGTGGCCCTGCCAGAGCCCATCGGCATCCCGGAAGGTCGCGAGACCGCTCTCGGCGGAGATCCCGGCTCCGGTGAGCACGACAACTTTCACAAGCATTCAGGCTAGCGAGGTTGACGAAACATCCGCTGCCCCCGAACCACCGTTTTGGTCACTCGATCGGTATTTGTGATCGAACCGACGCCCGCACGAGGCCGCTCGGCGAAGGTATGGACTTTTACTGTAAAGGACCCTTACTGTAATTCGGTTCCTACAGTTCCCCACTCGGGAGGTCCCATGCTGACCAGACGATCTGTACTAGCCGCCACCTCTGCCGCGTTCACCGTGCCGCTCCTCGGCGGGACTTCATGGCAGGCCCAGGCGATGCGCCCCCAGGCCGCGCAGGGCTCGCAGGGCGCTCAGGCCGCCGCGATTCGGCTCCGCTTCGTCAACCGCACCGGGGCGTACGACAACGCCTCGATCCACTTCTACATCGTCGGCACCGACCTGGCGACGGGTCAGCAGTCGCGGGTCACGCCCGAGGGGACGCTCGCGCCGGTCTCCCTCGCCGACAACGGCACCGACGGCTACGCGGACTACGCGATCCCGTTCTCGGGCAGCGGCGACACGCTCTCCCAGATCCCTGCCGACATGTCCGGCCGGATCTACTTCTCGCTCGGCGACAAGCTGAAGTTCAAGGTCAACGAGGGCAACGCGCTCGCCTACCCGGCGGCCTGGGTCGAGTCCGACCCCAGCTACGGCGTGCTGCACGACTGCGTCGAGTTCACCTACAAGAGCGGCCGGATCTACTGCAACACGACCATGGTCGACATGTTCAGCGTCCCGCTCTCGATCGCGCTGACCGGCGAGCAGTCGCCGACCACCGGCACGCTCGTCGATGGCGGCCGCGCGAAGATCTTCTCCGCGGTCTCGGCCTCCCCCGACTTCGGCTCCCTCGTGGTCGACGACCGCCGGATCATCGCGCCGGGACACGGGCTGGACGCCGGGAGGTTCTCCACGACCTTCTTCGACTCCTACATCGACCAGGTGTGGTCGAAGTACGCCGGCGAGCCCCTCGTCGTGAAGGCGAACAACGCCACGTTCACCGGCAGGGTCAGCGGCGACCAGCTCGTCTTCGACGGCGAGGTCAAGGCGTTCAGCCGGCCCTCGACCCGGGACGTGCTCTTCTGCGACGGCGCGCTGGCCGCACCCAACGACGGCGTCACCGGTCCCGTCGCCGCCGTGCTCGGCGCCGGCTTCAACCGGACCACGCTGCTCGCCTCCGCCAACCAGCCCACCGGCGACCCGGGCGGGTTCTACCAGGGCTCGCCGGTCCATGCGTACAGCAGGGCGATGCACGAGAACACCGTCGACGGGAGGGCCTACGGGTTCGCCTTCGACGACGTCGGCGGCTTCGCCTCGTACGTCGAGGACAACGCCTCCGAGATGACGGTGACGCTGACCCCGTTCTGACCTGCTTCTCCCCTCTTTCGGGGAAGGTCGGCACGGCACGTCCGGCACGCCACGAGGACCCGTACGGTCACCCCATGACCTACGTCGTCCTCGTGGCGTGGCTCGTCCAGGCCGCGGTCGGAGTCCTGCTGCTGACGAGCTGGGTCGGGCGCGGCCGGACTCCGCCGCGCACCGTCGTCACGCACGTGGCCGCCTCCGTCCTCGGCGTCGCCTCCTTCATCGCGTACGTCCTGACCGACGGGGTCCTGTGGGCGTGGGCTGCCTTCGTCCTCATCACGATCGGCAACGCCTTCGGCGACATGATGCTGCTGCGGCGGGTGCGAGCGATGGGCGGCAGCCACCTCTCGACGATCAACGCCTACAAGGCCGCGCTCCGCTCGATGTTCAAGGGCCGGCTGCCGCTCCGGGTCAGCTTCCATGCGGTGTTCGCCGGGGTGGTCTACTTCTCCACGCTGGCCGTCTGCATCGTCGAGACCGTCGGGTAGTCATTTGGCCGTGCGGCGTACGGCCGCGGTCGGGATACTGAGCCCATGGGTGCGGGTGGCGCGGTTCTGATCATCGTCGTCGGCGCCGTCCTGCTGTTCTTCGTGGCGGTCGCGGTGGCCCTGCTGGTGGCGGCAGCCGTGGTGCGGCTGTCCGGGAAGAACGCGAAGCCGCTGGCCTGGTCCGGCGTCGCCGTGCTCGCGGTGCCGGTGCTGTTCGTCGCCACCCTCGTCGTGTGGGCCCAGATCGTCCGCGACCCCGACACCATCGAGCTCGACCTGCGCGAGCCGATCCAGCTCTCCAGCCTGCCCGAGGACAACGAGGAGTTCCCCGGGATGCGCGACTACGACAGCGACCACGTCGACCTGGTGCTGCCCGACGGCGAGCGATTCCAGGCCGAGGTCGACGGGGTCCTGGTCTGGTCCGACGACGGGTACGTCACCCGGGTCACCTTCGACCGGCGGGCCCGCCAGGAGGGCGAGGCCGAGACCCTCGGCGCCACCTGGGAGGCCGAGCTGGGCGGCTCCGGAACCGTCGAGGTCCAGCCCGACTACTCCACCTTCGGCCGGGTCCGCGGCGAGGTGCTCACGGGATCGACGCCGTGAGCACCCCACCCCGGCTGCAGCGGGTTCAGCCGACCTGGGCCCGGAGCCTGGCCCGGGCCAGGGCCCGCGGTGCGGTCTCGGGGAGAAGACACAGGCAGATCAGCGAGAGCGCGCAGGTCGCGGCCAGGTAGTAACCGACGTACGTCGCCTCGCCCGTGCCCGCGATGATCCGGTTGGCGATCAGCGGTGAGATGCCGCCACCCAGCACGGCGCCGACGTGGAAGGAGACGCCCATGCCCGACTGACGCTGGTCGCGCGGGAAGAGCTCGGTGAAGAAGGTGTACATCGGTCCGAACAGGACTCCGGTGGTGGTGAACCCGATGATCATCGCGGAGGCGACACCGGCGACGCTGCCCGCCTCGGCGAGATGGAAGATCACCAGCGCGGACGCGATGGAGCCGATGGCACCGGCCATCATCACCGGGCGGCGGCCGAGCCGGTCGGCAGCCCAGGCGGAGAGTACGTTGGCGACCGCGTGCATCACCAGCGCGGCGATGCTGGCGTTCACGATGGGCTGACGCGGCAGGCCGAGGCCCTCGGGAGCGGCGGCGGTGGCGTAGGAGAGCATGAAGGTGGCCAGGGCGAAGGTGCTCGAGTTCAGGCCGATGTTGACGCCGGCGGCGAGCACGACCCGACGCCAGTTGGTCTTGAGGACGGCGAAGACCGGGAGCTGGTTCTTCAGCGTCTCGCCCTCCTCACGCATCATCTGCTGGAAGACCGGGCTCTCCGAGACACCACGGCGGATCCAGATGCCGAGGAACAGCACGACGCCGCCGATGAGGAACGGGATCCGCCAGCCCCAGCTCGCGACGCTGGCCGCCGGAAGGAGCAGCACGGCCGCGAAGGCGAGGTTGGCCAGGATCGACCCGACCGGCGAGCCGAGCGCCACGAAGACGCCGTAGCGGGCGCGCTTGTCGTCGGGGGCGTGCTCGATCGCGAGCACCGCAGCGCCGCCGGTCTCACCTCCGCGGCACAGCCCGTGCACCATGCGGAGCAGGACCAGCAGGATCGGCGCGGCGACCCCGATCTGGGCGTAGGTGGGCAGCATGCCCATCACCATCGTGGCGACGCCCATGCCGATGAACGTCATCAGCAGCGCGGACTTGCGGCCGAACCGGTCGCCGACCCAGCCGAAGACGACAGCGCCCACCGGCGCCATCAGGAAGCCGATGGCGAAGGTCGCCAGGCCCATGAAGGTGCTGAACCAGGGGTTGCTCGTGCGGAAGAAGGTGTCGGTGAAGACGAGTGCGGTGGCGGTGCCGTAGATGGCGAAGTCGTAGAACTCCAGAGATGTTCCGACGCCGCTGGCGAAGGCGAGGCGGGCGACGCCGCCGCGGGTGGAGGTCAGATCCGATGTGTCGGTGTCGACGCGGGATGTCGTGGTCATGACTGTCCTGTCGTTAGGGCGCGAGGGGCGAATCCTTCCCCGACCGCACGACATCGTGCATCGGCGGAGATTCTCCGACCCTCGCGGGGGGTGGTCCCACGCTAGGAACCATGGCGTCGGGGCTCCATTGGCATTGACCGCAGCCCGTTGAGGATTTCCCCTACCGCCGATGGCGTCAATAGAGCTCGATGACGAGCTTCGGGCTCTTCGCCCGGGAGACGCACAGCGCCATCTGGTCGCCGGCGTCCTTGTCGGCTGCGGAGAGACAGTTGTCCCGATGGTCGGGGACGCCGTCGAGGACACCGGAGACGCACGAGCCGCAGATGCCCTCCTCGCACGACGTGAACACGTCGATGCCGTTGTCGGTCAGCACCGACAGGATCGAGCGGTCGGCGGGGATCTCGAAGGACTCCCCGGTGTCGAGCTCGACGGTGAACGAGCTGTCGGCGGAGGTGTCGATCTCGGCCGCCTCGAAGTGCTCGACATGGACGTTGCGCTCACCGACGACGGGCGCGGCGACCGCGGTCACCTGCTCCATGAAGCCGGCGGGACCACAGGTGTAGACGTGGCTGCTCGTCGTCGCCGTCTCGAGCGCGTCGCGCACCAGCGGGACCTGGTCGGCGCGGGGGACGCCCAGGTGGATGTCGACGCGGTCGGCGAAGCCGGCGGTCTCGAGCAGGTCCAGGAAGGCGGCGTCCTCGCGCGACCGGGCGAAGTAGACCAGCCGGAACTCCTCGCCACGCCCGTGCAGCTCGTAGGCGAGGCTCAGCATCGGGGTGATCCCGATGCCTCCGGCGACGAGCAGGTGATGGTCGGCACCGTCGACGACGGAGACGAGATTGCGCGGTTCGCCGATGGTGAGGACGTCGCCCTCGCCCACCTGGTGCAACGCCGCGCTGCCGCCGCGCGAGTCGGGCTCGAGCTTGACCGCGATCAGCTGCGACCCGCTCTCGGACGGCGGGCTGCACAGCGAGTACTGGCGCAGGACGCCGGTCGGGCCGACCACGTCGACGTGGGCTCCGGCTCGGTAAGGCTCGAACGGCCGGCCGTCCTCACGGACGAGCCGCAGCGTACGGATGTGCGGGGCCTCCACCCCGATCTGGGTGACCCGCACCTTGATGTCGGTCATCGATCTGCTCCTCTGGGTGGTGATCAGCGCACGTAGAGGCCACCGTTGGCGTCCCAGCACGCTCCGGTCACCGAGGCCGCGCCCGGCGAGGCCAGCAGCGCGACGATCTCGGCGATGAACTTTGGGCTGCCGAGCCTGCCCACGGGGATGGTCTCCGCGAACCGGTCGACGTTGTCCTCGCCGACGATGCGGCGTACGACGGGGAGGTCGAGCGGGCCGGGCGAGACGGCGTTGACCGTCACCCCGGCGCTCGCGAGCTCGCGCGCGAACACCTTCGTGGCCGCGAGCACCGCGCCCTTGGAGGAGGCGTAGTGCCCGCCGGTGGCGGTGCCGCCGTTCTGACCCGCGAGGGAGCCGAGGTTCACGATCCGGCCGTAGCCGGCCGCGGCCATCTGCTTCCCGAAGACCTGGCAGGCGGCGAAGGTGCCGCCGAGGTTGACCGCCATCACCGAGGCGAGCTCCTCGGACGAGATCTCCAGCAGCGGGGTGGCCTGGGTCCGGGCGGCGTTGTTCACCAGGACGTGGACGCCTCCCCAGCTCTCCAGCAGCGCGGCCAGCAGACCCTCGATGGCGTCACGGTCGGTGACGTCGAGGCCGTACGCCCGGGCGCTCTCGCCCGCAGGGTCCAGCCCGTCCGCGACCGACGCGGCGGCCGCGCCGTCGATGTCGACGACGGCCACGCGGTGCCCGATCCCGTGCAGGTGGGCGGCGATCACCGCACCGAGGCCGTTGCCCGCACCGGTGACGACCGCCACGGGCCGCTCGCAGGGCCGGTCGTCGGGACCGGCCGTCACAGCAGGAACCCAGCAGCCGGAACGGCGGCCTCGCTGTCGACCAGACGCACGACCTTGCGCACGATCAGGTCCTCGGCGGCGGTGGCACCCAACCGGATCCGGTACTCGACGTCGCCCGCCCACAGGTCATGCCGGCCACGCTTGTACGCCACCAGCACCTGCGAGGCACGCAGCACGACCTCGGCGTCGGAGACCTCGACGGGCAGGAACCGGGAGACCGTGCGGGCGGTCGTCGCCGAGTCGACGGCGGCGATGGCGTAGCCCTCGGTCATCCGGGTGACGCGCATCCCGCGCATGCGGGCGTCGTCGTAGACCATGTTGAGCGTGTTGTCGAAGTCGGTCGTGTCGGGATCGATCGGGATGACGTAGTGCCCGTCCTCGGCGTAGAGGGCGTTCCACGCCTCGTACTCCTTGCGGTCGAGCAGGTCGGCCTCCCGCCAGGCCAGCTCGATCCCGCGCAGCACGCGTGGGTCCGTCAGGGACGGGGCGGCGGTGTGGGTGAGGGTCTCAGTCATCGCTCATCATCTGCTTCCACTGGGCGTACGCAGCGCGCATCCCGGTCTCGTCGGTGACATGGGAGGTCGTCCAGCCTTCGGGGCTCGGCTTCTCCCGGGCCGCGCCACGGTTGACCAGGATCGGCATCTCGGGCGCACCCTGTGCGCCCCGCTGGACCCGGTCCCAGCCCTCGGCGTCGTCGGGCGTGCCGAAGCCGAAGGGTCCCTGGAAGTGCTCGTGCACCCGCAGCCGGGCGCGGTTCACCGGGCCGACGACCTCGTCGGGGCCGTCGGGCCCGATCGCGACGTGCTCGATGACGGTCCTGTCGACCGAGATCGGCCGCAGGACCCGGAAGAAGGCCGCGGACATGGAGACGTTCGGGAAGAGGTTGAGGTTGAACCCCGTGCCGTGCATGGCCAGGACGACCTTGCGGATCGCCGAGTCGGACAGGTTGGCCGCACGCAGGTCGGCGATCAGCTCGTCGAACCGGTCCTGGAGCTTCTCGGTGCCGTCGTCGGCATCGAGGTCGGAGTGCTCGGGCACCATCTGGGCGACGCTGTGACCGTTGCCGAGGTCGTGGGTGACCGCCTCGGGGTCGGTCATGAACGACATCATGTCGGCGGTCTCGGCGTCGACCGACGCCATCCAGGAGCGGTGCACGATCGGGAAGTGGTAGCCGTCGGTGGTGTTCTCCAGCTGGATCTTCCAGTTGCCGCCGAAGGTGAACTGGTGGGTGCCGAGCACCTTGATCGGGTAGCCGCCGCCCTGCTTCATGAAGCGGTCGATCCACAGCTTCACGTCGCCGAGGAACTCCTCGAGCGGCTCGATGTCCTCGTCGAGGGTGGCGAAGACCATGCCGCCGTAGGACTCGGTGCGCAGCCGCTTGAGGGAGAGCTCGCTCTTGTCGATGACGCCCTCGTAGCCCTCCGGGTAGGGGATGCCGCGCAGCTTGCCGTCGAGGCTGTAGGACCAGGCGTGGTAGGGGCAGGTGAAGCCGTTCGCCTCGCCGGTCCGCTTCTCGCACAGGCTCGCCCCGCGGTGCCGGCAGCGGTTGACGAGGGTGTGGATCGCACCCTTGCGGTCCCGCGAGACGATGACCGGCTGCCGGCCGACGTACGTCGACTTGAAGCTGCCGGGGTTGGGCAGCTCGCTCTCGTGCGCGACCCAGATCCAGGTGTGCTCGAAGATGCGGGTCATCTCCAGCTCGAAGATCTCGGGGTCGGTGTACATCCGGCCGGCGACCCGGTCGTCCTGGACCAGGTCGGCGGGCGCGAGGTCGTACACGTTGGATGCGGTGATCTCGATGGTCATCTCAGTTCGCCTCCACGGGCTCGTAGGAGCGCGGGGTCAGGGCTCTGCCCATCCGCGCCTCGACCTTGGCGTAACGCCAGAGCTTGAAGCCGCCCTCGCCCACCGCGATGGTGCGGAACAGGTTGCAGGCGGCCCGGACGGTCTCCTGGCTGTCGACGTCGGCCAGCAGGTAGCAGGTCCACGGCCAGGAGTCGGAGGGGCCGACCATGTGCGCGTCGTCGTCGATGTCCCCGATGAAGTCGACGCCCGGCAGCGCCTTGATGCCGTCCATCATCTCGACGAAGGCCCGCCAGACGTCGTCGACGGTGACGCCGGCGCTGGGCAGATCGAAGAAGTTCTGGTTGATACCGATGCAGAACAGGACGCGGAGTGGTGTCGGATCACTCATCGGGTCTCCTTGGGGTGGCGGGACGGGCGGCTGGTCACATGAATCCGGGGACGGTCGGCTCCTGGCCGAGCAGCACCGCGCCGGCGGCGTCGAACATCGACGGCCCCAGGAAGGCGTGCACCTGGGGCACCTCGGCGTCCCGGCGCATCCGCTGCAGGGGGTGCCGGTTGGCGATGGTGCCGGTGCCGGAGATGGTGCAGAGGTCACCGACGACGCGGGCCGCGGTGGAGGCCGCGTGGGTGGCGGAGAGCCGGATCCGCGCGTGCTGCTCCGGCCGTACGTCGTCACCGGCGAGGACGGTGCTCCAGACCTCCTCGGCCACCTCGTGGAAGAAGGCGCGCGCCGAACGGAGCGCGGCATAGCTCTCGGCGTACGACGTGCGGTAGTAGGCGCGGGCGGCCAGCGGCGGTGCTCCGGTCACGCCGGTGCGCGAGCCTGCCTCCTGGGCGAACTCGAGGGCGGCCCGGGCGACACCCAGGCCGACCGCGGCGTGGACCTGGGCCTGGTAGCCGATGGTCGGGTAGCGGTAGAGCGGCTCGTCGACGGTCGGCGCTCCGCCACGGATGAAGGTCCACTCGCGGGCGACCTCGACCTCCTTGACGACCAGGTCGAACGAGCCCGACGCTCGCATCCCGGCGACGTCCCAGTCCTGCACGATCTCGACCTGGTCGGGTCGCAGCAGGGCGCTCCGGGGCTTGCCGCCGGACGTGTCGTCGCCGGGGATGCCGACGCCGAGCACGTCGGCGCCCATGCAGCCGCTGGCGAACTTCCAGCGTCCGTCGACGACGAAGCCACGCTCGGTGGGGGTGACGGGCTGGACCGGGAAGAGCCCGCCGGCGAAGACGACGTCGGGGCCGTCCGCATAGAGCTCGGCCTGGGTCTCCAGCGGAAGGGCCGCCAGGTAGGTGAGGGCCGAACCGAAGGCCGCGACCCATCCGGTCGAGCCGTCGACGGCAGAGATCCGCTCGACCACCTCGAGGAAGTCGGCGGGGGCCATCGGCTCGCCGCCGAACATCCGCGGGGTCGAGCTCCGGTAGATCCCGACCTGCTTGAGCCGCTCGACGAAGTCACGGGGCACGTAGCTCTGCTCGTGGAACTCACCGCGTCGCTCGGCCAGCTCCGACAGGACGTCCTCCAGGGTGAGGGGCGCGCCGGTCGTCTCCGGCTGGATCTCCTGGGTCTGGGCCATGTCGGCTCCTCTGCGTCGGGTCGGATGTGGGGGATCGGCCGGACGCCGGCCGCCGGGATCGACGCTATGAGGCTCCCCGCGTGGCGGGAATTGGGAATGCCCGGCCCGGATGAGGGGGCGTCACTGCCCCGCGTAGGGGATTTCTTCAGCGCCCGCGCCTCATCCGGCGACCTATCCTGACCAGATGCAGGTCGACCCGCAGGTGCCGGAGCTGGTCCAAACCGACTTTCTCGCGATGATGAACGCGACCTCGCTGTGCGTGCTGATCCACGACGCGACGACGAAGGACATCATCTGGGCCAACCCCGCCGCGTGCGAGCTGCTCGGATGGAGCGTCACCGAGCTGCGCCCGCTCAAGGCCGACGACATGAGCAGCTCCGCCCAGGAG
Organism: Nocardioides luteus; assembly: GCF_000960475.2. Lineage (GTDB taxonomy): Bacteria > Actinomycetota > Actinomycetes > Propionibacteriales > Nocardioidaceae > Nocardioides > Nocardioides luteus_A. The sequence goes on from NZ_JZDQ02000002.1 coordinate 47,038, forward strand.
TACGACCGGGTGATCGGCAGGGCGTGGTTGCAGGAGGCCGTCGACAAGGGTCGGAGCAGGATCGAGTGGCACTACCGCTCGAGCACCGGCCGGGTGATCCCCACCGAGGCCGTCGCCACCCGCATCGAGCTCGCCCAGGGCCCGGCCGTGATGGTGCAGTTCCGTGACATCGAGCGCGAGCAGGCGGTCGAGCGGGAGCTGCGGCAGACCACGGCGTACGTCGAGACGTTGAGCCGGCACACGGCCGCCGGCGTCGTGGTGCTGAGCCCGGACGGCGTCGTCCAGCACGTGACCGACCAGGCGCTCGCCCAGTTCGGGGTGTCGCGCACCGAGATGGCCGGACACCATCTCGATGACGTCGCCACGGTGCAGATCGACCGGCGCGGCGACCGCGAGCGCAGCGGCTGGCCGGCGGCGGTCGGCGCTGCCGACCCGATCGCCACCGTCCGGCTCCGGCTGCGCCGCCGCACCGGAACCGGTCCGGCCCGGTCCGCCTGGCTGGGCGGAACCCTGGAACGGATGCACCAGCCCGGGATCGAGGAGTTCGTCCTGACCGTCTACGACATCTCCGAGCGGGTGCGCGCCGAACAGGCCTATGACCAGGAGAACTATCTGGCCCGCTACAACGCGATGGGTGACATGGCGATGGCGATAGCCCATGAGCTGGGTCAGCCCCTGGCCGCGGCGAACAACTTCCTGGCCGGGGTCCGCGCCCGTGCTCGAACGCTGGCGGGATGTGCCGAGGTCGCCCGGGACGCCGAGATGCTCGCCTTCGGGCTGGACGGCGCCGAACGCCAGATCGAGCGGGCCGCGACCATCGTCAGCTCCGTACGCTCCTACGTCGGCCATCTGGAGCAGGTCTCGAGTCGCGTGGACCTCAACGACGTCGTCGAGGAGTGCCTCTACTTCGTCGCTCTGCGCGCGGAACCGGCCGGGATCGAGGTCGAGCTCGACCTCTCCCCCGACCCCGTGCCCGTACGCTGCGAACGAGTCCTGACGGGACAGGTCGTGCTCAACCTCTGCTTCAACGCCGTCGACGAACTGAGCCAGTGCGCCCCCGGCGAGCGAGTGCTCCGGATCGGCACCAGCACCGCGACGTACGACGGGAAGACCTCGGGGATGGTGACGGTCGAGGACCGTGGGCGCGGGCTGACGCAGGATCCGTTCGCGGAGTCGTTCACGTCCAAGGAGCGCGGGAGCGGGATCGGGCTGGCGTTGAGCTACCGGATCATCACCCGCCAGCACGGGATGATCTGGGCGGAGCCACGCGAGGGCGGCGGGACCCGGTTCGCGTTCACGCTGCCCCGCGCTTAGCCGCTCCGGCGTAGGGGAAATCCTCATCCGGCGTCGAGGAACTCTCGATTCCACGGCGGCGCGAGACTGCCTACGGTCGAGGTATCCGATCCGGTAGGAGGCCCAGGTTGTCCACCCCGACCAGTCCCGAGCTGACCCCGACCCAGCGCGCCTTCCGTGCCGCGATGTCGAATCTCTCCGCAGCGGTCAACATCGTCACCACCGACGGCCCGCGCGGCCCGGCCGGCATCACCGTCAGCGCGGCCTGCTCGGTCACCGACAGCCCGCCGACGATGCTGGTCTGCGTCAACCGGTCCAGCTACACCCACGACTTCTTCGTGGAGAACAAGCGCGTCGGCATCAACGTGCTCGCCGCCGAGCACGAGGCGATCGCGATGCAGTTCGCCGGAGCCAGCGACGTCTCGATGAGCGACCGGCTCGCCGCGCCGGAGTGGGAGCACGACGTCCACGGCGTCCCCGTGCTGCGTGAGGCCGTCGCCACCGTCATCGGCCGGGTCGCCGACCACCGCTCCCACGGCTCGCACACCGTGCTCTTCGTCGAGGTCGACGCCGTCGAGAGCCGTGAGGACACCGGAGGCCTGGTCTACTTCCAGCGTCGCTTCCACACCCTGCACCCCACGGAGCTGTCCGCATGAGCCGGACGAGCGCGATCATCAGGGAGCCGGGCGCGCGGATGACGCTGATGTGCTACACCGACACGCACGGGTACGGCTGGCAGCACGTGGACCTCTTCGTCCACGACGCCTCCGGCCATGAGCTCAACTGGGTGCACTGGCAGGCCCCCGGCGACGGCCCCGAGGTCGCCGACGAGATCACCGCCGAGGTCGAGCCGACCCTGCGGCGCACGTCCGAGTGGCGTCATGACGTCTCCGCGAGCGGGATGGACTACTGGACCGCCGACGCGACCTGGGGCGAGGCATGAGTACGTCGCTGTGGCAGCCGTGGTCGCTGCGCGAGCTCGTCTCCGAGCTGGACCGTGGCACCACCACGCCGGCAGAGGCGATGGCCCGGTCCGCCGCGCGGATCGAGGAGACCGAGCCCGAGCTGAGGGCCTGGGTGATCCGGCACGAGTCGGCTCCCGCGGCCGGGCCGCTGGCCGGCGTACCGCTGGGCGTCAAGGACATCATCGACGTGGCCGGCCTGCCGACCAGGTGCGGCTCTTCCCTGCGCGCGGAGGCGACGCCGGCCGACGAGGATGCGGCGATCGTGTCGGCCTGGCGCCGGGCCGGCGCGGTGCCGGTCGGCAAGACCGTGACCACCGAGTTCGCGTTCTTCTCCCCCGGCCCCACCGCGAACCCGGCCGCGACCGATCGCACCCCGGGCGGCTCCTCCAGTGGCTCCGCGGCGGCCGTCGGCGCCGGTCAGGTGCCGCTCGGCCTGGGTTCCCAGACCGCCGGCTCGGTGACCCGGCCCGCGGCGTACTGCGGGGTCGCGGCGCTGGTGATGAGCCACGGTCGCTTCCCGGTCGACGGCGTCACCGGGCTGAGCGAGAGCCTCGACAGCCACGGCGTGTACGCCGCGACCGCGAGCGATCTCGCCCTGGCCTGGTCCGCGCTGAGCGGCGAACCCGACGTCGCCCGCCCGGGTGCGCCCGATCGGGTCGAGCCGCTCCGGGTGCTGCTCTGGTCGGCGGCGCCGCTCGGCGTCCTCGACCCGGCGATGCAGGGTGCGCTGGACACGACCCGGGCCGCGCTGGAGGCGAGCGACGCCCGCGTCGTCGACTTTCCCGAGGAGCAGCTGGTCGCCGACCTCGCCGCCGCGCACCCGGTCGTGATGGCGTACGAGGCCGCCCGCGAGCGCGCGGCGGAACTGGCCGCCGCGGACCAGCTGTCCGAGCCCTTGGCCGGACTGCTGCGTACGGGTGCCGAGACCAGTCGGCGCGACTACGACGCCGCTCGCGACGTGATCGCGCGAGGCCGCGAGCGGGTCGCCGAGCTCCTCGGGTCCTACGACGTCATCGTCGGCGCCGCCGCCCCGGGTCCCGCTCCCCACGGGCTCGGGGCGACCGGCGACCCGGTGCTGAGCCGGCCGTGGCAGGCGCTCGGCCTGCCCGTCGTCACCGTGCCCGGGCTGCGTGATGCCGAGGGCATGCCGCTGGGCATCCAGGTGATCGGCCGCAGCCACGGCGAGGCCGCGCTCCTGTCGGCGGCGTGCACTGTCGAGCAAAGCCTGGTGTCCTGATCCTGGGCATGGCCCAGGTCACACCACGAGGGATGAGTGAAGCGCGATGACGAAACCGACGGGAAACAGCGACGACGTACCGTCGACGACCATCCCCACCAGCAAGGCGGCAACGATGAGCATCACCGAACTCCCCCGGCCCGACACCGCCGCCGTCGCGCGCACCCCGGTCGTCCACATCGTCGACGACGACCACGACCTGCGTCAGTCGCTGGTCTTCCTGCTGGAGACCGTCGGCATCGAGGCGCTGACCTATCCCGACGCGACCACGTTCCTCGACGAGTACGACCCGACCGAGCCGGCCGTCCTCATCGTCGACGTCAGGATGCCCGGCGTCAGCGGCTTCCAGCTGCAGGAGAAGCTCCGCCAGCAGCACTACCCGGCACCGGTCATCTTCTGCTCGGCCCACGGTGACGTGCCGATGTCGGTCCGGGCGATGCAGCACGGCGCCGTCGACTTCCTCGAGAAGCCGTACGACTCCCAGCAGATGCTGGACGTCGTCCAGGAGCAGCTCCTCGAGGCGAGCAAGCGGTTCGCCGCCGATGCCGTACGCCGCGACGTACAGGCCCGCGTCGACCAGCTCACGCCGCGTGAGCTCGAGGTGCTGCGCCTGGTCATCGACGGCCTGCCCAGCCAGCACATCGCGCGGGAGCTGGGCACCAGCGTCAAGACCGTCGACGTCCACCGGGCACGGATCAAGGCGAAGACCGGCTCGGACAGCCTCGGCACGCTCGTACGCGACGTGCTCCTGCACCAGGTGGACGTCTGACCTGATCTGGGCGAACCTCAGGGCTTCATCAGCACCGACGTCGACGGGTAGGACTCGGCCCAGCCCGGCGAGAGCGGTGCGATGAAGACGTTCTCGGTGCGGGTCCGGGTGATCAGCCAGGTCCCGTCGACGCGGCGGAAGGCGTTGTTCAGCCGGCTCGAGCGGAGCATCGCCCTGCCGTCGGAGAAGAGCCAGGGCTGCATGTGGATCCACTGCCCCTCGGCCTCGTCGCCGTCGACGTGGATCTGCTCGGAGGTCAGGTAGTGGGCGTTGAGCAGCAGGGCCGGGTCCTGCTTCTCGCCCCAGAACCTCTCGAAGTGAGCACGGATCGCGGCCTTCCCCTCGACCTTGCCGAACTGACCGTCGTAGTACTCCCCGACCCCTTCCCAGACCGCGTCCTCGGCGTAGAGGTCCATGATCAGGTCGATCCGTCGAGCATCGTCGTCGACGCCGAACTCGGGGCAGGGGGTGTCGCAGAGGAACATGTAGCGCGCCTCCAGCCGACGGATCTCCGCCTCCGACTCGAGGGCCTCCACCCGTCGGAGGAGGGCGGCGATCGTGTCTGTCTCCAGGGTGCTCGTCATGCTTTCACGGTAGGAAGCGCGGGCACCGGGCTCCAGTGGCAATGACCGCAGCTCGATGAGGGATTCCCCTACCCCTCATCGGGCGCTCAGCCCGTCCTGTTGGCGACGACGAACGGGCAGGCGAACGGGTCGCGGTCGCCGAGACCCACGCGGTTGAGGTGGCGGACGACGATGGCGTACGACTCCAGGAGGCCGGCCTCGGTGTAGGGGACGCCCTGCTCGGCGCAGTAGGCACGGACCAGGGGCTGGGCGCGGCGCAGGCTGCTGCTCGGCATGCTCGGGAAGAGGTGGTGCTCGATCTGCAGGTTCAGGCCGCCCATGAGCCGGTCGACCCAGCGTCCGCCGCGGATGTTGCGGGAGGTCAGGACCTGGCGGGAGAGGAAGTCGATCCTGGTGTCGCGCGGCACCAGCGGCATGCCCTTGTGGTTGGGGGCGAAGCTGGCCCCCATGTAGACCCCGAAGACGGCCAGCTGCACGCCCAGGAAGGCCGCGCCTAGGCCGAGGCCCAGCACCGAGCAGACCAGCACCGGCCAGCCGACCAGCCGCAGCGCCAGGAACGCTGCCTCCGTACGCCGATGTTCGAGGTCTCTTCCCTTGATCACGGTGAGGACGGCGCCGAGGTGGAGGTTGACGCCCTCGAGGGTCAGCAGCGGGAAGAACAGCCATCCCTGGCGGGCGGTGAGCCACCGCTTGAGGCCCGTGCGTCGCTCCACGTCCTCGGTGGTGAACAGCAGCACCGAGGGGCGGATGTCCTCGTCGGCGTCGACCTTGTTCGGGTTGGCGTGGTGGCGGGTGTGCTTCCGCATCCACCAGCCGTAGCTCAGCCCGACGACCAGGTTGCCGAGGATGCGGGAGGCCCACTCGTTCTTCGGGCCCGAGGCGAAGATCTGGCGGTGGGCGCCGTCGTGCGCGAGGAACGCGGTCTGGGTGAACAGGATCCCGAAGGCCGCCGCGACCAGCAGCTGCCACCAGGTCTGTCCGAGGGCGAGCAGGGCGATCAGCGCGAGCGCGAAGCCGGTGCCGAGGAGCGCCACCCGCCGGACGTACGTCCTCGGCGACCGCTCCAGCAGACCCGCCTGCCTGACGCGACGCATCAGCTCGGTGTAGGCGTTGACCTGACGGTGCGCCTGGCTCGGGAGCGTGGTCATCGTCGTCACCGTCCGAGCCGGCGGAGCCGGGCCATCGCCAGCGGCAGGCAGATCGCGATGATGGCGACCGGCCAGAGGACGGCCATGGTGAGGGCGTGCTCGCCGACCCAGGTGGTGGCCGGGACGGCCGTGTTCCCGAAGAGCTCACGGGTGGCGATGACGGTCGAGGAGAGCGGGTTCCACGCGGCCGGCAGGGCCAGCCAGCCGGGCATCAGGTCGGTCGGCACGATCGTGTCGGCGACCATGGCGAGCGGGAAGACGAGCGCGAAGTACTTCATCGCCGCCTCCGGGCCGCTGACCAGCAGGCCGAGCAGGATGCCGACCCAGGAGAAGGCCATCCTGAGCAGGACCAGGAGCCCGAGCGCGGCGATCACCCCACCGACCCCGAGGTGGGCCTGCCACCCGAACAGCGTCCCCAGCGCCAGCAGGATGCTGAGCTCGACGACGGCCAGGATGACGTCGGCCAGGGCGCGCCCGGCCAGCACCGCGACCGGCGACATGGGGAGGGATCTCATCCGGTCGAGCACCCCGCCGCGTACGTCCTCGGCGACCGAGATCGTGGTGTTGCCGATGCCGAACGCCATGGTCAGCGCGAAGAGGCCGGGGAGCAGGAACTCGCGGTACTCAGACCCCGGCACGTCCATCGCGACCCCGAAGGCCTCGCCGAAGACGAAGCCGAACATGGCCACCGCCATCACCGGGATCATCAGGGTGCCGAGAAGCTCGTCGGGGCGGCGTACGAGATGGAGGAGGTGGCGCTTGGCCACCACCCAGGTGTCGACCGTCGCCCACGTGATGCGTGATCCGTGGACGGTGGGTTCGGTCAGGGTGCTCATCTCAGGCCCCCTCGGTGATCAGCAGGAACGCCTCGTCGAGGTCGCGGCCGCCGACGCTGGACTTGAGCTCGGCGGGCGTCCCCTCGGCGACGACCCGGCCGCGGTCGACCATCGTGATGCGTGAACACAGCCGGTCGGCCTCCTCCAGGTACTGGGTGGTGAGCAGCACGGTCGTGCCGGAGTCGGCCAGCTCGCGAACGGCGTCCCAGACCTCGATCCGGCTGCGCGGGTCGAGCCCGGTGGTGGGCTCGTCGAGGAAGAGCACGCGGGGGCTGCGGATCAGGCTGACGGCGAGGTCGAGCCGCCTGCGCATGCCGCCGGAGTAGCCGCGCACCGGGCGGCTGGCGGCCTCGACGAGATCGAAACGCTCGAGCAGCTCGTCCGCACGGGCTCGTGCTTCGCGGGCCCTCATCCGGTGCAGGCGGGCGAACATCTCCAGGTTCTGGCGGCCGCTCAGCACGCCGTCGACCGCCGCGTACTGGCCGGCGATGCCGATCCGCGCGCGCACCCCGGCGCGGTCGCGGGCGACGTTGCGGCCGGCGACCCAGGCCTGGCCCGAGTCGAAGCTGGCCAGGGTGGCCAGGATGCGTACGGTCGTGGTCTTGCCGGCGCCGTTGGGGCCGAGCAGACCGTGGACCGTGCCGGCGGGGACGGCGAGGTCGATGCCGTCCAGGGCGGCGCCGCGGCCGGGGTAGCTCTTGCGGAGCCCTTGGGTCCAGATGGCGGGTTCGTCGGTGATCATGCTGCTGCCTCCAGTTCTGTCGGTCGAGCCGACGTCGTGAGGGACGAACGGCGGCGTGTCGAGACCAAAGCAGTCGTCACCTCCTCGTAGCGACCCAGAGCGATCCGGGCGATGTTGAGCAGCGACTCGCTGCCTTCGGCGTAGTAGCCGCAGTGGCCGGGGATGTCGCCGGTCCCGAACCGGGTCGCGCCCAGCTCCGGGTGCAGCGGGCCGCGCCCGAGCCCGAGGCGGCCGAGGCGTACCTGCGGGACCAGCCGGATCCGGTCGTTCTCCCCGTACGCCGCCCAGAGCCGGGTGCGTGACCCGAGCTCGGAGCGGTGCACGACGCCCATGCCGGGGCTGCCCAGCGCCACGCAGTCCTCGGCGCGCGCGCTGGCGAGGGCGAGGCCGGCGACCGTCGAGCCGTAGCTGTGGCCGATCAGGGTGAGATGGGCGGCGCGCGGCAGGTAGTGGGTGAGGGCGGCGAGGTCGCGGGCGCCGGCATAGGCCGGCCCGTTGGTGATCGCGTTGTACCACTCCGGCGGCGAGTGGTAGCCCAGCCAGACCACCACGGCCGACCGGCTCTCGGGCGCGATCTCCTGCATCGTACGCAGCAGCAGCTGCCCCCGGGAGCGCGGACTGTGGGCCTCGGTGCTGGTGAAGTAGTTGCCGAGGTGGTGGCCGTTGCCGGGCACGACGACGGCGATGTGGTCGGCGGTGGCGGCGTCCCCGAAGACCTCCACGACCCGCGCCCCTCCGGGCGGGTCACAGGCGAGGAGGCGGGGTCCGATGGTTCCGTCGGCCTCGTTGAGGCCGTACCTGAGCGGCGTCACAACTGTCATGGCCGTGACGGTAGGAATCAGGTGTCCCGCCGCGCGTCACTCCCGGGAGCCATTCGACCCCCTACCGGGGTAGTCCGGGATGCCCCTGAGGGGTCACGCAGGCTAGACGTGCGGCGCGACCAGACCGCTCTCGTAGGCGAAGACGACAGCCTGGGCGCGGTCGCGGAGGCCGAGCTTGCCGAGGATGCGGCTGACGTGGGTCTTCACGGTCTGCTCGGCGAGGAAGAGCTCGGCGGCGATCTCGCTGTTGGAGCTGCCGCGGGCGATGTTCTCGAGCACCTCGCGCTCGCGCTCGGTGAGCTGCTTGAGGCGCGGGTCCTGCTTGCGCTTGCGCGGCGAGCGGGCGAACTGCGCGATCACCTGGCGGGTCACCGACGGCGAGAGCAGCGCCTCGCCGGCATGGACGACCCGGATCGCTGAGGCGAGCTCGTCGGGCGAGGCGTCCTTGAGCAGGAAGCCGCTGGCGCCGAGACGCAGCGACTCGTGGACGTACTCGTCGGCGTCGAACGTGGTCAGCATGATCACCTTGGTCTGCGCCGTGGCCGGGTTCTCGGAGAGCTGCCGGAGCGCCTCGATCCCGTCCATCACCGGCATCCGGACGTCCATCAGCACCACGTCGGGATGCGTACGCCGGATCACCTGCAGCGCCTCCGAGCCGTCCGCGGCGGTGCCGACCACGTCGATGTCCGGCTGGGTGCTGAGCAGCGCCACGAAGCCGGAGCGCACCATCGCCTGGTCGTCGACGACCACGATCTTCACCGTCACGGGGTCTTCCTACCGCGTTTGGAGGGGGTGCGCACGGACGTTTCGGCCGGGAGTCGGGCCTCGACGACGAACTCGCCGCCGACCGATCCGGCGGTGATGCTGCCGCCGACGGCCGCGGCGCGTTCGCGCATCCCGATGAGTCCGTGACCGCCGCCGGTGTTCTCGGCCGTGGGTGAGGAACCGTCGAGCGTGTTGGTGACCCGGATCTCGAGGTGTTGCTCGCCCAGCGTCAGGTCGACGCCGACCGCCTCGCTGGGAGCGTGGCGGCGGGCGTTGCTGAGCGCCTCCTGCACGATCCGGTAGGCCGCGGTGCCCACCTCGGGCGCCACGTCGGTGAGCTCCGGAAGGTCGCCGCGGACCTCGACCCGCTGCCCGGTCCCGCGGGCGCTCTCGAACAGCTCGCCCAGCCCGTCGATGCCCGGCACCGGGACGCGGCCCGACTGCCCCTCCTCGGTACGCAGCACGTCGAGCACCCCGCGCATCTGCCGCAGCGCAGAGGCCGCCAGGTCGGCGATCTCGGCGAACTCAGCCTCCGCCGCCGGGCTGACGTCGTCGACCCGGTGCGGAGCCGATCTGGCCTGCACGGTGATCAGCGACATGTTGTGGGCGATCACGTCGTGCAGCTCGCGGGCGATCCGCGCCTTCTCCTCGACGACTGAGCGGCGCTCGTGCTCCTCGCGCAGTGCGCTGCGGCTCTCCGAGAGCCGGCGAGCGACGGTGGCCAGCGCCCCGAGCATCAGCGCGAGCGAGGCGAAATTGGCCACCTCGCCGAGCGGGGCGAGTAAGTCGTTCCAGTAGGAGCCGATCACAACCAGCACGACCCCTGCGGCGACCTGGATGCCCAGGGTGATCGCCGCCAGCCGCCAGCCGGCGACCAGGGTCAGCACGATCAGCACCAGGAGCTGCGTCAGGGTCGGTGGCGGCACCATCCACGGCCAGCCGTCGCGGCCCAGACTGATCATCGCCAACGCGGTGAGCGTCACCGCGACCAGGGACAGACCGGCTGCCTCGACCGGACGCCACAGCGCGAGCGCGATGGACCCGGCGTGAGCTCCGCCCAGCAGCAGCGCGACTCCCCCGGCGACCGAGTATTCGTCGCTCAGGATGGCGGACTCGACGATTCCGAGGACGATCGCGGCGACGTAGACAGCCAGTCGTCCGCGCCCGGCCCAGGTCTTCAGCATGATTTCAGTAATACCAGGACGATGCCTGGCCCATGCCCCGGAGAAGCCCCTGCACGCTGAACCGAGCGCTTGCCTCCTCCTCCATGGCTCAGCGATGGAGCGAAACCTGATCCTGCCTTCTCGGTGAGTGAAGATTCGTTCACGCGCCCGAGGTGAATGAAAGTTCGTTCACGCGCCCGAGCCACAAGGGGTCCCGACTCCGTCGCTCGAGTAGTGGTCGATCTGGGCTCTCCCGAGCGCCTCCGGCTGGCCCGAATCGACCATTTCCCACCATCAGGTGTGGTGGACTACCCGCCGTGCTGGTGCTCATCCTGATCGTGATCGCCCTGCTCGCCGTCGTGGCGGGCTTCGTCGCGTACGGCGCCGCGACGGTCCGCGGGCAGCGCAAGACGCTCGCGGCGTTCCGAGAGACGGCGCATGCCTATTTCACCCGACCCCAGATGGGCATGTGGAAGCTCTCCGCGACGATCCTGGTGGTGAGCCCCGACGAGGTGTCCCTCTGGAAGAGCGGCCCGGGGCAGCCGACGCAGCTGCTCGCGTTTCCGGCCCGGGGTGCGACCGTCGCGGCGGCCGAGGTCAGGATCAACACCGCGCGGGTCGTCGAAGGATTCGTGATCACCTCGGCCGACGGTCGCAGCGTCCCCCTCACCCTCTGGCCGGAGCCGACGATGGGTGTGGCGAAGCCGCACACCGGCGCGCTGCTGGTCCGGACGATCGAGGAGATCCGGGGCGTCCTCGGCTGAGCGTCACCGTCCCACGGCGGCCTTGTCCTCGTCCTGGGTCCGGATGGTGCCCTGGCCGGACTCGATCCGGCCCTTCAGGCTGACGGTGATGTAGTGGGTCCAGGCGTCGTAGCAGACGTCGAAGCACTCGTCCCCACGCCCGAGCCCCTCGTGGGTGAAGGTCACGCGGGTCTGATCGCCATCGACGGCGATGTCGAAGCGGCCGGTCGTGCCGATCCACTCCTTCTTGTCCGCGATGAAGTCGAGGTAGCCGTCGGTGAAATCCCACACGACGCGTTCGCCGGGAACCAGTTCCGACACGAGCTGCTTGGAGTAGTGGATGTCCGGCACCAGGTAGAACCACTCGGCACCGACCCGGTCGGTGGGACCGGCGATGTGGTGCCCCCACCAGGAACGTACGTCGTTGATGGCCTCGTACGCCTCCTGCGGTGTGGCGTCGACGGTGAAGGTCGCGGTCAGGTCGTTCATGGCTGTCCCCTTGAGATCGGATGTGACTTGCATCATGCAAGCAACACCGTAGACACCCGAACTTTCATCATGCAAGTGATTTGCTAGAGTCGTCCCCGTGCTCGGAAAGACGTACGACGGCCAGATCTGCTCCATCGCCCGATCCCTCGAGGTGGTCGGCGAGCGCTGGACACTGCTGATCCTGCGGGACGCGATCTTCGCCGGCGTGACGCGCTATGGCGACTTCCAGCACAACCTCGGCATCGCCACCAACATCCTGAAGACGCGCCTGGCCACGCTCGTCGAGGCCGGCCTGATGACCCGCGACGACGCCGGCGACTACCGGCCCACCGCCATGGCCCAGGGCCTACGACCGGCGCTGATCGCGCTCACCGAGTGGGGCGACACCTGGTTCGCGCCCGACGGGCGGCCCATCGACTACCTGCACGCCGACTGCGGCGAGCCGGTCCACCTTCAGACGCGCTGCGAGCAGCACGGGAAGGTCCCGCCGGATCAGATCGTGGTGCGGCCCGGGCCGGGCATGCCCGCGGACTACCTGGCAGCCCGTCGGCCGGTCCGGGACCGATGACGCAGCGGTGACTCCCCCGGCGCGCAGCTCACTCCGACTCGCGCAGCAGCGGCCGAGCGAGCCGGCGTCCGCGGTGGATCTGTGCCTTGATGGTCCCGAGCGGGACGTCGACCAGGCCGGCGATCTCGTCGTACGGCAGGCCGTAGACGTCGCGCAGCAGCAGCGGCTCGACCAGCTGCGGGTGGTCGACCTCGAGCTTCTCCATGGCCTCGAGCAGGTCGAGGCGGGTGCCGGCGATGACACTCGTGGTGCGCGGGTCGGGACGGTCGGCCGGCATGACCTCGACCGGGACAGCCTGCCTCTTCAGTCGTCGGTACGTCGATCGCGCGGCGTTCACCGCGACGACGTGCAGCCAGGTGGTGAACCTGGCGCTGCCGGTCCAGGTGCCGATCTTCGCGGCAACGGAGATGAGCGCCTCCTGGCAGGCGTCCTCGGCGTCGGCGAGGTGCGGGAGCACGCCACGGCACGTGCTGAGCACCCGCGGACGCACCGCGCTCAGCAGGGCCTCGAGGGCGTCGCGGTCGCCGTCCTTGGCGCGTCGGGCGAGCTCGTCGATGTCGTCCAGGCTAAGCGCGTCGCTCGCGATGGGAGACTCCTCGTGCTGGGGTGATGCGGGCGCCCCCAGCATAGGGCCGGGCACCTGACAAACCCGCCGGGCAGTGCATAATGTCGGGGTGTCCGGACCGGATCTTGGGTCGCTACGCGGTTCAGCGACGGATCGGGGCGGGCGCGTTCGCCACCGTGTGGATGGCCTTCGACGACCAGCTGGATTCGCCGGTCGCGGTGAAGGTGCTCGCCGAGAACTGGAGCGGCGACGACCACGTCCGGCGCCGCTTCCTCGACGAGGGCCGGATGCTGCGCAGGGTGGAGTCGCCCCACGTGGTCACGGTGTACGACGCCGGGGAGCTCGACGACGGCCGGCCCTATCTGGTGATGACCTACGCCGACCAGGGCACGCTCGCCGACCGGATCGGCACCGAGCCGATGTCGATGGCGCAGGTTTTCGACGTGGTGCGCCAGGTCGGCCTCGGGCTGCAGACCCTGCACGACCGCTCGGTGCTGCACCGCGACGTCAAACCGGCCAACGTGCTGTTCCGGACGGTCGACGGCCAGGTGCACGCGATGGTGGCCGACCTGGGTCTCGGGAAGTCGCTGGACGTCTCGTCGCGGCTCACCCTGATCGCCGGCACACCGACGTACGTCGCGCCCGAGCAGGCGCGCGGCGAGTCGCTCGACGCCCGCGCCGACCAGTACTCCCTCGCGGCGATCACCTATCTGCTGCTCACCGGCCGGCCGCCGTATCGGCACGCCTCGCTGGCCGCCGCGTCCGATCCCGGCCCGCTGCCACCGCTGTCGAGCGAGCACCATCCGGTCCCCGCTGCCGTCGCCGCCGTCGTCACCCGGGGCCTGGCCGTGGATCGCGACCAGCGCTACCCCGACGTCAAGGCGTACGTCACGGCGCTGGCCGACGCCCTGGGCGAGACGACCGGCGGCACAACGACCATGCGGCGACCACCGGACGTGATCCAGGAGGACGTGCGTCCGAGCCTCCCCACCGCGGTCGACGAGGCGCCGACCGAGCCGACCGCCGCGCGCCCGCGTCGCTCGCGTCGACGCCGGTGGTTGCTGGCCGGGCTGGTCGCCCTGGTGGCCGGCGCCGGTGCAGGTTACGGCGCGGCCCGGCTCGCGCCGGAGGACAGCACGTGGGCAGATGTGTCCGACGAGACCGGGTCCCTCAGCGTCAGCATCCCCTCGGAATGGAACCGGGCCGCCGCCGTCGACGGCTGGGTTCCGCCGACCGAGAAGCGGGACCACCCGGCCCTGTCGGTCGGCACCTCGGCCGGCTGGGCGTCCGAGCCGGACGGCCAGGGCGTCTTCCTCGGCATCCTCGCCGGCACCGAGCTACCGGACCAGATGCCCCAGCACCCCGAGTGCGGCCCGCCTCGGGATCCCGTGACCGACAGCACCGACGACGGCGACGTCATCACGGTGCTCTATCCCGACTGCGGCGACGGGGTCACCGTCGAACGGGCGGTCCAGGTCGCCGACAACCAGCTGCTGTGGGTGCAGGTGCGAAGCCACGACACCGCCACCGCCAACCGGGTCCTCGACGGCGTCGAGACCCACGGCTTCCACTAGATCTTCCACTAGGTCCTGACAGCAGGGACGATCCGGTCGAAGAGGTCGTTCATGCCGTCGCGGTCGGCACGCCTGCCCACCAGGGCGATCCAGGCGTAGGCGGCCTCGGAGTCCTCGGAGTCCTCCTTGGCGAGATAGGCCTCCATCGTGACTCGCCGATAGCCGTCGCTGACGTACTCCGCGACGAACGAGGTGTCCGTCCTCGACAGGACCTCGAGACCCTTCACGTTCTCGGAGGAACGGAGCGCGTCCAGTCGGGCGTCGACCGCGCGGTCGACGGGCTGGTACTGGTTCCCGATGAGCCGGACCCGGAGGAAGTAGGTGTTCACGACGTTGCCGGGCGGCGGGTACCAGCGCCACTCGCCCGCGCTCGGGACGCTGCGATCCCATCCCCGCGGGACCGGCAAAGTGAGATCGAAGGGCGCCGCGCCCACCGTCGCCCGGTGCAGCGGCAGGTCCGGCTTCAACGCCGGCCGGTCCGAGTCGGGCAGCACCACGACCGGGTCGACCGGGTAGCTCGGCGACACCGCGGCGACCGGCTCCGGACCCGAGAACGAGGTGGTCCCGGCGTCGTCCGTGGAGACGAGATAGCCGCCGGCCCCGCCGACCGCCGCAAGCGCGAGCAGCAGGCCGATCCTGACCAGTCTCATGCCGGAATGGTAATCGTCGTGCCGCGTCATCGCCGGACGAGGGAGGCGATCGCGTCCTCGACCACGCGGGCGAACGCGCGCCCGCCCTGGGGACCCGGGTGGATGCCGTCGCTGGCGAAGTCCGTGACCTCGGACGCGGCTGCGTCCCAGTCGGCCACGGCGACCGACCGCTGGTCGTCCGGCAGCCCCCGCAGCTTGGCGTTGACCGACGGGACCCAGTCGCGGCGCGCGTGTGCGGTGACGAAGACGAACACGTGTCCTGGCCCGGCCGCCTCGACGACCTCGTGGATGATGTCGCTGTTGAAGTCGCCGTTCGTGCCGAGCGCGATCACCACGACCGGCCGCAGCACGCCCGACGTACGCAGCCGCCGGACGACGTCCGGGGCGTTCCACATCTGCTCGCCGATCTCGGCCCGGATGTCGATGCCCGGCAGCGCAGCGAGCAGGCCCTTCGCGCTCGCCAGCGTGACCGAGTCGCCGATCATCGTGGTCTGCTTCCCGAGCGGGCGTCGTGGGTTGACGGACGCTCCCGGCATGTCGGGTGTCGGTCGCACCTCCGCGGCGGCTCCGATGGCGTCCTGTCCGGCCTCGACGTACGACTCGGCCGAGGTCGTGGCCGGCGACCGGACGATGCCCCCGGCCGCGGCCCACACCGTGATCGCCACGACGACCATCCCGGCGACCGGGACGAATCCGCCCGACCGCAGATGCGCGGCGAACCGCTTCGCACAGCCCAGGAGACCCAGCCGCTGGACCGGGCGCTCGACGTACGTCCAGCTCAGCGCCGCGAGCCCCAGCGAGAGTCCGACCACGAGCACTGCCCGGACGCCCTCCGGGACGGGAGCACCGGTCGCGAGCAGGACGATCAGTGGCCAGTGCCACAGGTAGATCGCATAGCTGCGCCGGCCCACCCACACCAGCGGGCGGGACCCGAGCACCGGGGCGACCTGTCCGGGCACCGCGGCCGAGACGACGGCGATCGCGGCGGCCAGGTCGACGAGGACGATCCCTCCGCGATAGGCGAACGTCGAGGTCTCGCCGATCAGGACCATGCCGAGCACGCACACCGCGAGCGTCGAGACGACGACGAGCCGGTGCGCCTTGTCCCGCCCGTCCATGGGCGCGGCGAGCCAGCGAGCGGCCCACGCGCCGGGGCTCAGCGACACCAGCGCGGCGACAGCGCCGATCAGCAGCGAGAATCCGTGCGTGTCGGTGCCGAAGTAGAGCCGGCTCGGGTCCTCCCCGGGGACGAACGTGACGGCCATGGCGACCGCGCTCGCCGCAGCGAGCACGGCAGTCGCTCCGGCGGCGGCCCGCGCGCTCCCGGCGAGGAGCACGATCGCGATCAACAGCGGCGGCCACACCAGGTAGAACTGCTCCTCGACCGCGAGCGACCACAGGTGCTGGAGCACCGGCGGCTCGGTGCGCTCGAAGTACGACAGCCCCGCGCCGGCCTGGTACCAGTTGCTGGTGTAGGTCAGCGCGGCCATCAGCTGCGGGCGGAGCCGGACCGCCGCCGGGCCGCCGACGATGCCCGTCGCCGCGGCCACCACCACGAGCATCATGCCGAGCGCGGGAAGCAGCCGGAGCGTACGCCGCCACCAGAACCGGGCGAGCCCGAGACCCTTTCCGGAGGCGATCCGCTGCGCCAGGCCGCGCGTGATCAGGTAGCCGCTGAGCACGAAGAAGAGATCGACCCCGAGGAACCCGCCCGGCAGCGCATCGGGGAACAGGTGGTAGACGACGACCGCCGTCACCGCGATCGCGCGAATCCCGTCGAGCGCGTCGATCCGACCCTCAACCGCCGCCGCCGAGCCGCCTCGGGCGACCTCGGCGGCGACCCCTCCCCTGCGTGCCAACATGCCTCTCCTCCACATCAAACGTTGCGGCCGGCTGATGCCGGCTCGTTCCGTTCGATGCGTCGAGTGGCAGAGAAGTTGTCGCGGAGAGGTTTCGACTTCGGATCACGTCGACTCACCGTGCCCGCCGCGGTTCGCACGGCGGGCGCGGTGGGCCATGGGGTCAGGCGTCGACGAGCTCCCGGGAGCTGGTCTCTCCGAGTCGGACCAGGGAGAAGACGCTCAGCAGGCAGAACGCCGCGATGACGGTCGAGAGCATGACCGTGCTCGCGCCGGCCTTCTGGAGCGAGGCGAAGAGGAGCGGGGACAGACCCGCGCCCATGCCGGCGAGCTGGTAGCCGAGTGAGGCACCGGTGTAGCGCGAGGAGGTCTTGAAGACCTCGCTCATCAGCGCGGCGAGCGGGCCGTAGAAGGCGGCGTGGATGACCGACTGGCCGAGGACCACCGCGAGCACCAGCAGCGCGACCGAGCCGCTGTCGAGCATCGGGAAGAGCAGGTACGCGAAGACCGCTGTCGCGAGGGCGGCGGTGAGCACGACGGGGCGGCGGCCGACGCGGTCGGTGAGCGCGGACCAGCCGAGGATGCCGATGACCGCACCGGCCGAGGAGACCGTGAGCGCGTTGAGCACCGTGGGCCGCTCGAAGCCGGCGCCGAGGGCGTACGCGATCAGGAAGGTGGTCAGGGTGCCCTGCACCACGAAGGCACCGAGGCCGACGCCGACGGCCAGCAGGAGCGTACGCGGGTGGTTGCGGAGGACCTCCAGCAACGGCGTCCTCGCCTCCGCCTTGCGGTCCTTCATCGCCTCGAAGGCCGGCGACTCGGTCACGCTGAGGCGGATCCACAGGCCCACCGCGAGCAGCAGGATGCTGAGCAGGAACGGCACCCGCCAGCCCCACGCGGTGAACTGCTCGGGCGTGGTGACCGAGGCCATGACCGCCATCACCGCGGTCGAGAGGACCATGCCGGCCGGGGCGCCGGCATTCGTGAACGAGGCCCACAGCCCGCGCCGGGAGGTGGCGTGCTCGGCGGTGATCAGCACCGCGCCGCCCCACTCGCCGCCGACCGCGACGCCCTGGACGATCCGGAGCAGGATGAGCAGCACCGGCGCGGCCGCACCGATCTGCCCGTACGTCGGCAGGCAGCCGATCAGGAAGCTGACCACGCCCATGATGAGCATGGTCAGGACCAGCATCTTCTTCCGCCCGAGCCGGTCGCCGAAGTGGCCGAAGACCACGCCCCCGAGCGGGCGGGCCAGGTAGCCGGCGGCGAAGGTGCCGAACGACGCGATCGTGCCGGTCACCGGGTCCAGGTTGGAGAAGAAGACCTGGTTGAAGACCACGGCCGAGGCGGTCGAGTAGAGCAGGAAGTCGTAGTACTCGATCAAGCTGCCCGTGAAGCTGCTGGCGACGATCCGGCCCATCTGCGTGCGTGAGCCGGTCGTGCTGCCACCGGAGGTGAGGGTCATGTGGGGGCTCCATTCAGGATTCCTGTTTATCAGGATTCCTGTCGATTCTGAGTGATGTATGTCACGCCTGTCAAGGAGCCCCCTCCGACCGAACGATGACCGACCTAGAAGGTGAGCACCGGCTTCACCGCGGCGCCCGAGACCATGTCGGCGACGGCCGTCTGGATCTCCTCGAACGAGTAGTGCCGGACCAGCCGCTCCAGCGGCATCCGGCCGTCCGCCACCAGGCGCGCCAGCGCCGGGATCAGCGTGCGCGTCTCGGCGTCGCCGAGGGTGAGGCCGGTGATCCGTTTGCCAGGGAGCATCGCGTTGACGTCGACCGCGACCTCCGTGCCGAACGGAGGCGCTCCGACGACGACGGCGGTGCCGCGGGCCGCCAGGGCGTCGATGCCCTGCCGGAGTACGCCTGGGTTGCCGGTCGTCTCCACGACGCCGTCGGCGCCGCCGGTCAGCTCCGTGAGCGCCGCGGTCAGATTGTCGACCTGGCCGGCATCGACGACGTCGGTCGCACCCAGCTCGCGAGCCAGGTCGAGCCTCTCGGGCACTCGGTCGACGGCGATGATCCGGGTGGCCGGGGTCAACCGCGCCGCCATCACCGCCGAGAGACCGACGGCACCGGCCCCGAGGACCACCACCGAGGAGCCCGGCCGCGGCGCGAGCACGTTCCACACCGCTCCCACGCCGGTCTGCACACCGCACCCGAGCGGCGCGAGCAGGGACAGGTCGGCCTCTGGCCCGACGCGTACGGCGCTGCGCTCGTCGACGACCGCTAGGCGGGAGAAGGAGGACTGCCCGAAGAAGTGGCCCCCGATCGACTCCCCCTTCCTCCGCACCGGCGAGGTCCCGTCCATGCGGGCACCGCCGATGAGGTTGGCGGGGAGCCAGACGTCGCAGTAGGCCGGATGGCCGTCACGACATGGGGCGCAGGTCCCGCAGGAGCTGAACGAGAGCAGCACCTGGTCGCCGGGTACGAGGCTGCGTACTCCGGATCCGACCTCCTCGACGACACCCGCGCCCTCGTGCCCGAGAACGCCCGGGAGCGGGAACGGCAGCCCGCCGCTGGCCACGCCGAGGTCGGTGTGGCAGAGCCCGGCGGCGACCATCCGCACCAGGATCTCATCGGGACGGAGCGCGTCGAGCTCGACCTCTCCGACGGTGAAGGGCGCGCCGGCGGACTCGACGACCGCGGCCTGGGTCGTGGTGCTCATGACTCCTCCTGGGGTGGGGTCGGTAGGGAGATGACGACGGATCGGGTCTTCGTGTACGCCTCGAGCGCCTCCGGGCCGTACTCGCGGCCGAACCCGGACTGCTTGACGCCGCCGAACGGCACGGCGGGGTCGAGCATCGCCCAGTCGTTGACCCAGACGATGCCGGCGTCGAGCCGTCCGGCGACCCGGTGAGCCCGGGCAAGATCTCGGGTGTGCAAGCCCGCGGCGAGGCCGTACGCCGTGGAGTTGGCGAGCGCGACGGCCTCGTCCTCGTCGGCGAAGGACTGCACCGTGAGGACCGGCCCGAAGACCTCCTCGTTGACGACTCGTGAGTCCGCGGGCAGACCGGTGATCACGGTCGGCTCGACGTAGAACCCTCCGGCGAGGTCGCCGGTGAGCTCGGGACGGCCACCGCCGGTGACGATCCGGCCACCCTCCTGGCGGGCCAGGGCGACGTACTCCTCGACCTTCTTGCGGTGCTGGTCGCCGGCCATCGGGCCGATCACCGTGGCCGGGTCCCGCGGATCACCCAGGGGTACGCCCGGGACCGCCTGCCGCAGCACCTCGACCACCGCGTCGTGGACCTCGGCGGCGACAAGCAGCCGGGGACCGGCCATGCAGAACTGGCCGGTGTTGAACACGAACGCCTTGATCACGGCACCGACGGCCGACTCGATGTCGGCATCTGCGAACACCAGGTGCGCGCCGTTGCCGCCGAGCTCCATCGTGACCGGCTTCAGGTGCTCGCCGGCAACGCTCGCGGCCCGGCGGCCGACAGCGGTCGAGCCGGTGAACGCGATCTTGTCGACTCCCGGGTGGCGCAGCAGCGCGTCGCCGGCCTCCGGGCCGGTCCCGGTCACGACGTTGAGCACGCCCTCGGGCGCCCCGGCGTCGGCGAGCAGCCGGGCCATGAACAGCGCGCTGAGCGGGGTGTCGTCGGCCGGCTTGTGCACGACGGTGTTTCCTGCCGCAAGCGCGGCCGCGATCTTGGTGCTCGACAGGATGAGCGGGAAGTTGAACGGGGTGATCGCGCCGACCACGCCCAACGGCTCGCGCCGGGTGTAGGCGAGCGCCGGGATCGGGGTGTCCCGCACCGAGCCGTCGAGGGTCTGCGCCAGCGCGGAGCAGTACTCGTACTGCTGGGCCGCGGTCTCGACGTCGACGTGTCGCGCCAGCGTCACCGGCTTGCCGACGTCGCGGCTCTCGATCTCGACCAGCTCGTCGGCCCGCTCCCGAATCAGGTCCGCCACCCGGTGCAAGACCCGGGCTCGGTCCCGGCCGCTCATCCGCGGCCACGGACCCTCGTCGAACGCCCGTCGCGCAGCGACGACCGCGGCGTCGATGTCGGCCGCGTCGCCGAGTGGAGCGGTCGTCAGCACGTTGCCCGTGCTCGGGTCGATGACGTCCATCCGGCGCCCGGCCGCCGAGGCGGTGTCGCGGCCATCGATGAACAGCTGCCGGTCCTCGTACGTCGCGGACATCTGTTCGGGGACATCGGGTGGCAAGGTGCGGGACATCGGGTCCTCCTGGTCGCTGTGACGGCTGTCACTCCGATGCTAGAGAGCGCCCGGCCCGCTTGATATCCGGAAGACGAACGGCTCTGTTCGTTACGCGAATTCAGGGCTTGCGGCGCAGCGTCTGCGACGGCGTCTCGCCGTACGCCTCGCGGTACTGCGCCGCGAACCTGCCGAGACTGAAGAACCCCCAGCTCGAGGCCACCGTGGCGACAGTGGTGGCTTCGGCGTCGCTCGTGAGAAGCGCGTCGCGCACCCGCCCCAGCCGCACCTGCCGCAGGAATTCGCTGGGAGTGGTCTCGAGATGTCGGGCGAATCCCTGCTGGAGCGCACGCATGCAGAGGCCGGCGTGGCCCGCCACGTCACTGACCCCGATCGGCTCGGCGGCGTGCTCCTCGATGTAGGCGACCGCCGCTCGGATCGCGGCCGGGCCACTGGCAGCCGCGGGACGCCGGAGCTCCTCGGCGTAGTTGTGCTCGTGGGCGTAGAGCAGGCCGGTGATGATGCTCTGGGCGAGCGAGTCGGTGAAGGGCGACGCGTCGAAGACTGATTCGCCCGCGGCTGCCCCGTGCTCATCCGCGCGGACGGCGTACACCTGGTGGATGAGCACACGGGCCAGCTGCCACACCTGCTGGCCGGGCCCGCGGTCCACGGACAGGCCCGGCGCCATCTCGAGCGGGCTTCGCAGCGGGTGGCCGAGGAGCCGCTCGAGGGTGTCCTCGACCACGAACCGGTCCAGCTTCAGGGTCATGACGTCCTCGCCGCCGCCCCATCCCTCCAGGCAGGTCGGCCTGTGCGGACTGTGCACGGCCGCCATGGTCGGCGTCGCGAGGACGGTGTCCCGGCCGTAGGCGGTGCGGATCGCGCCCGTGGCCGGCACGTTGACCTGATAGCCGTCCCCGAGCGGGCCGGTGCCGACCCGCACAGCGGACTCGTAGGCGAGCCTGCCGACCGTGACCGGACCGAAGGAGCGTACGGCCAGATGGACTCCGAACTGGCCGCCGCGGTCGGTGACCTCGACGTCGTGTGGATAGAAGAGCTTGCCGCCGACCGTGCGTGCCTCGTCGATGTCGGTGATGTCCGCGGAGATGGTCCTCGAGTTCGGCATGGCGTGCTCCCGATGGTCAGGATCCCAGTCCGAGAAGCCGGATCGCGTTGTCCTTCACCAGCAAAGGGCGGACCTCGTCCTTGATCTCGAGCTTCTCGAGGTCGGCGAACCAGCGGTCCGGGGTGATCACCGGGAAGTCGGAGCCGAAGAGGACCTTGTGGCGCAGCGGGCCGTTGAGCTGCTTGACCAGCTGCGGCGGGAAGTACTTGGGCGACCAGCCGGACAGGTCGATGTGCACGTTGGCCTTGTGGCTGGCGATCGAGATCTGCACGTCGACCCAGGGGACGGCGGGGTGGGCCATCACGATCTGCAGGTCGGGGAAGTCGGCGGCGACGTCGTCGAGGAGCAGCGGGTCGGAGTAGCGCAGCTTGATCCCCCGGCCGCCGGGGAGGCCGGCGCCGATCCCGGTCTGTCCGGTGTGGAACAGGGCGATCACGCCGAGCTCGTCGAGTGTCGCCCAGAGCGGGCGGAACTCGGGGTCGGCGGGCGAGAAGGCCTGCAGGCCGGGATGGAACTTGAAGCCGCGTACGCCGTAGTCCTCGACCAGCCTCCTGGCCTGCTTCACGGCCGCGTCGCCCTTGCGGGGGTCGACCGAGCCGAACGGGATCAGCACGTCGGCGTGCTCGGTCGCGCGCTCAGCGATCTCCTCGCTCGACAGCGGCGGGTGGTCGAGGCCGGTCGAGGCGTCGACGGTGAAGATCACCGCGGCCATGGTCCGCTCGCGGTAGTAGGCGGCGAGGTCGTCGACGGTCGGGGTGCGCGGGTGGTCGCCGCGGAAGTAGGCCGCCGAGGCGTCCATCAGCTCCTGGTCGAGCGAGAGGTGGCCGTGGTGGTCGGCCTCGACGTGGGTGTGCATGTCGAGGGCCTGGATCGCGCCGGTGTCGATACGGGGCTCGTAGCGGGTCATCGGATGGGTCCTTCCGGGGTGCCGTACAGCTCGCGCACCCGGGACTTCAGCAGCTTCCCGGAGGCGTTGTGCGGGATCTCGTCGACGAAGACGACGGCCTTGGGGATCTTGTAGCGGGCGAGCCGTCCGTCGAGGTGTTTCAGCAGGTCAGCTTGGGTGAGCGCGGAGTCGGGGCGGCGTACGACGACGGCTCGTCCCACCTCGCCCCAGCGCTCGTCGGGGACGCCGATGACGGCGGCCTCGGCGACGTCGGGGTGGGTGTAGACGGCCTGCTCGACCTCGGCCGGGTAGACGTTCTCGCCGCCGCTGATGAACATGTCCTTGACCCGGTCGACCACGTAGAGGAAGCCGTCGTCGTCGAGGACCGCGACATCGCCCGTACGCAGCCAGGGCCCGTCGAAGGCGGCGTCCGTCGCCGCGCCGTTGTGCCAGTAGCCGGGTGTCACGTTGGGACCGCTGACGTGCACCTCACCCGGCTGGCCGGGGGTGGCGTCCTCGCCGTCGGGGGCGACGACACGTACGTCGGTGAAGAAGCAGGGGGTGCCGGCGGAGCCGAGCTTCTCGAGGCCGTCGCCGGCCCGCAGCATCGTCGTCCCCGGGGAGGCCTCGGTGAGGCCGTAGCCCTGGATGATGTGCAGGCCGCGGCTCTGCCAGGTGTCGAGGAGGGTGCGCGGGATCGGCGCGCCGCCGCTCAGCGCCGAGCGGAGGCTGCCGAGGTCGGCGGTCGCCCAGGTCGGCTCCTGGGCGAGGGCCTGGTACATCGAGGTGACACCGAAGAGCAGCGTGACCCGCTCCCGCTCGATGGTCGCGATCGCCGTGGCCGGGTCGAAGCGGGCCGAAATCAGGGACGTGCCGCCCTTGAGGAAGGTCGGCAGCAGCACCTGGTTGAGCGCGGCGGTGTGGAACAGCGGTGCGGTGACCAGGGCGATCTCGTCCGATCGGATGTCGACGTCGACGAGCAGGTTGAACGCGTTCCAGGCGATGTTGCCGTGCGTCAACATCACGCCCTTGGGGCGGCCGCTGGTGCCGGAGGTGTACTGGATCATGAAGACGTCGTCCAAGCCGACCTCGACGTCGATCCGCTCCCCCGCCGACTCGACGGCCAGGGCGTCCAGCCCGTGTCCGCCGGCGGCCGTGAACCGATGCCTCGGCAGGTCGAGGGTCGCGACCGCCTCCTGGAAGTCGTCGGCGTGGATCAGCAGCGCCGGCTCGGCGTCGTTCAGGATCCAGGCCAGCTCGGGCGGCGCCAGCCGGGTGTTGAGCGGCAGGAAGACCGCCCCCAGCCGCGCGGTGGCGAAGAGCGTCACCGCGAGCTCGATGGAGTTCAGGCCGAGGAAGGCGACCCGGTCGCCGGCTGCGACGCCGCGCGCACGCAGCCCGTGGGCGACCGCCTCGACAAGGCGGTCGACCTCGGCGTACGTCACCACTGCGTCGTCCTGCACGAACGCCCGCGCGCCAGGGGTCATCCGGGCCCGGCGGGCGGGCCACGATCCGATGCCGCTGTCCAACATGTCGATCCTCGTTCGTCTCGTGGGCTCGGGTGTCAGCCGAGCCCGAGGTCGGTCTTGATCTCCAGCAGTCGCCGCAGCGCCTGGTCGCGGCGCGCGACCAGGTCTTCGGCGGAGGTGCCGTCGAACTCCTCGTCGACCCCGTCGACCAGCTTCTCGACCAAGCCGGCGGTGAGCTCGGGGTGACCCAGGTCGTCCCACCACTCGACCATGGGCGGGCCGAGGTGCTCGAGCACATGGCCGAGCCCGCCGGGACCGCCGGAGAGGTGCTGGGTCGCGAAGGGTCCGAGCAGCGACCAGCGCAGCCCCGGCCCGTCGGCGATCGCGGTGTCGATGTCGGCGACGGAGACGATGCCCTGGTCGACGAGGTGGTAGGCCTCGCGCCACAGCGCCGCCTGGAGCCGGTTGGCCACGTGCCCGGGCACCTCGCGACGGATGTGAATGGGGCGTTTGCCCAGGTGGCGCAGGGTGTCCAGGGCCGCCTCGATGGCCTCAGGCTTCGTCGCCGCACCTCCGACGACCTCCACCAGCGGCACCAGGTGCGGCGGGTTGAACGGATGGGCGACCAGCACCCGCTCCGGATGGTGCGCGCACGCGTCCTGGAACGTGCTCGGCATCAGCCCCGAGGAGCTGCTGGTCAGCAGTACGTCAGCCGGTGCCGCCTCGTCGAGCGCGGCGAAGATCTCGCGCTTCACGTCGAGGCGCTCGGGTCCGCTCTCGAGCACCAGGTCGGCGGCCGCGCCGACCTCCTCGAGGCCGTCCGCGAACCGCAGCCCACCCTCCGGGACCTGCGCCCGCAGCCGTTCCTCGGCACCGTCGGCCGGGTCCCAGGCGACGACGTCGAGCCCGTGCTGGAGCCCGAGGACCACCCAGCTGACGCCGATCGCGCCGGTGCCGACGACCCCGAGCGTACGAACGCTGTCACCGCTTCTCATGCGTCCACCTTCTGCAGGGCGCCGGACCTCGCCAGCGCGACGAACGGGTCGAGCGAGTCCGGGTTCGCGAGCGCGTCTCGGCTGGCGACGTCCTCCATGCGGACCCCCTGCAGGATGCGCTTGGCCGGCAGCTCGAGCTTCTTGCCGGTGAGGTTGCGCGGCACCGCGGGCACCTCGATCACCTGGTCCGGGATGTGCCGCGGGGAGAGCGAGGAGCGCAGCGCGCCGACCAGCCGGGCGCGAAGCGCGTCGTCGAGCCGGAACCCCTCGTCGGTGACGACGAAGAGCAGCAGCTCGCCGTTGCCGCCGTCGGGGTCCTCGAGATGGACGACGAGCGAGTCGGCGACACCGTCCACCTCCTCGGCGACGCGGTAGAACTCGGCGGTGCCGAGGCGTACGCCGCCGCGGTTGAGGGTGGCGTCGGAGCGGCCGGCGACGTGGCAGCTGCCGTTGTCGTGGAAGAGGATCCAGTCGCCGTGGCGCCAGACCCCGGGATAGTGGTCGAAGTAGGCCTCGCGGTAACGGGAACCGTCCGTGTCGCCCCAGAAGCCGACCGGCATCGAGGGCATCGGCGAGGTGATGACCAGCTCGCCGAGGGTGCCGGTGACCGGGCGGCCGGACTCGTCGTAGGCGTGGGCGTCGACGCCGAGGCAGGGGCCGGAGATCTCGCCGGCGTAGACCGGGAGCAGCGGGTTGTTCTGCACGATGCCGGAGCAGACGTCGGTGCCGCCGCTGCCGACGTTGATCTGAGCGTCGGGGAGCTGGTCGGCGAGCCAGGCGTAGCCCTCCGGCGGCAGCGGCGCCCCGGCCGAGCCGAGGACACGAATCCGCAGGTCACCGAGGTCCTTCAGCTCGACACCTTCCTTGCGGCAGGCCATCACGAAGCCCGGGCTGGCACCCATGATCGTCGCCCCGGTCGAGGCCGCGAGCCGCCACTGCCAGGTCAGGTCGGGGTGCATCGGGTTGCCGTCGACCATGACGATCGAGGAGCGCACCAGGAGCGAGGAGACCAGGGCGTTCCACATCATCCAGGCGGTCGTGGAGAACCAGAGCATCCGGTCCTCGGGCCCCATGTCCCACGAGAGCGCGTGGTTCTTGAGGTGCTCGAGCAGGATCCCGCCGTGGCCGTGGACGATCGCCTTCGGCCGGCCGGTCGTGCCGGAGGAGAAGAGAACCACCAGCGGATGGTCGAAGGGCACCGGCTCGAAGGCGAGCTCCGCCTCGTCCTCCTCGCCGAGCAGCGAGGTCCAGGAGAGGGTGTCATCCACCCGGTGTGCCCCGTACTCCACGTCGATCACCTGTCGTACCGACGGCAGCTCGGCCCGGATCTCGGCCACCTGCTCCCGGCGGTCGACGTCCTTGGCACCGTAGCGGTAGCCACCGGCGACGAGCAGCACGACCGGCTCGATCTGCGCGAAGCGGTCGATCACGCTGCGCGGCCCGAACTCGCTGGCGCAGCTCGCCCAGGTCGCACCCAGGCTGACGGTGGCGAGATAGGCGACCAGGGCCTCGGGGATGTTGGGGAGGTAGCCGGCGACGCGGTCGCCGCGGCGTACGCCCAGCCTCTTCAGCGCCGCCCGCGCCCGGGCCACCTGGTCGCGCAGATCACCGAAGGTCAGCTCGACGTCGTCGCGGGTCTGCGAGCGACCGAGCACGGCGACCCGGTCGAGGTCCTCGTCGGTGCCGAGCGCGTGCTCGGCGTAGTTGAGGGTCGCGCCCGGGAACCAGCGCGCGCCGGGCATCTCGCGGGAGGCGAGGACGGTGTCGTACGCAGCGTGCGCCCGCACCCCGAAGAACTCCCACACCGCCGACCAGAAGCCGTCGAGGTCGGTCACCGACCACCGCCACAGCTCCTCATGAGTGGTCATCTCCAGCGAGCGCTCGCGGGCGAGCCAGGCCAGGAACTCACCGACCCGGGAGGTCTCGAGGATGTCCGCAGGCGGGGACCAGACGACGTCACCCTGCTCGATGCTCACTGGTCCGTCACCTTCTTGCCGCGGCCGTCGAGGAAGTCCTGCATCCGGCCCTTGGCGTCGTCGGTCCCCTGAGCGATCGCGGCCATCAGCGACTCCATCAGGAAGCCGTCCCGGGGGTTGGCCTCGGCGATGCGCGGCAGCGCCTGGACGACGGCGAAGTTGGTCTGGGGCGCGTTCTGGGCGATCCGGCCGGCCAGCTCGAGGGCGGTCTTGCGGCCGAGACCATCGGCCACGGCGTACTGGCTCAGGCCCAGCGCCAGCCCCTCCTGCGCGTCGTAGCGTCGCCCGGTCAGCATCATGTCGGCCATCCGCGGGACCCCGATGAGCCGTGGGACGCGGACCGAGGCGCCGCCGCCGACGAAGAGCCCGCGCTGTCCCTCGGGCAGGGCGTAGAACGTCGACTCCTCCGCGACCCGGACGTGCGCGGCGGCAGCGAGCTCCAGCCCGCCCCCGACCACGGCGCCCTTCAGCGCCGCAACGACCGGGACCGGCCCGAACTCGATCTTCTCGAAGACCCGGTGCCACATCCGCGAGTGGGTGACCCCGGCGAGGGTGTCGCGCTCGGTCATCTCGGCGAGGTCGAGCCCGGCGCAGAAGTGGTCGCCGTCCGCGTCGATGACGACGGCGCGTACGTCCGGCTCTAGCCCGTCGAAGAACCGCTCGATCCCGAGCACGGCCTCGTCGCTGAGCGCGTTCCGCTTCGCCGGGCGGGCGAGGGTCAGCACCGCGATGTCGTCGATGCGCTCGGCTCGCAGGGGCATGATGAACTCCTCGTGATTGACAGGAATCCTGATAATCGCAGAAGTACGCGTCCCTCGCAAGCGCGGCGATGCTTGAATGACCGCATGACCGATGCGCCCCTGCTGCTCTACGTCGTCAAGCAGCTCGAGCTCGCCACGCGGGCCCGCCTCGACGCCGTGCTGAAGGAATCAGGGGTCACCGCCCTGCAGTACACCGCGCTCTCCGTGCTCGAGCGCCGCCCGACGATGAGCGCCGCCGACCTCGCCCGCGCGTCGTTCGTACGTGCCCAGTCCGCCGCCGACCTCATCGGCGCCCTCGAGCGCCGCGGCCTCATCGAGCGCCGCACCGACCCCGACAACCGGCGCCGGATGCTGATCAGCCTCACCGCCGAGGGCCGCACCTTCCTCGACACCTACGACCCGCGCGTCGAGGAGCTCGAGGAGCAGATGCTCGCCGACCTCGGCCCCGACGACCGCAAGGCCTTCCGTACGTTCCTCGACACCGCCCGCCGCGCCCTGTCCTGACGCGCGAAAGCGGCCGAGTCGGCGCATCTGTCCCAGGTCCGAGGGAGGCTTGGGACAGACGCGCCGACTCGGCGCTCGGTGAGATCAGGTGACCGCGATCTCGTTCGGCTGCTCGTCGAGCTCGACGGAGGCGGTGATCTCACCAGTCGTGAGGTCGACGGCGTGGACCGTCTTGGCGGCGGGCTCGGTGACGTACGCGATGTCGCCGCTCACCTTGATCGCCGGGTGCGGGTCCTGCCACTCGGCCGGGCCCTCCCAGGGCTTCACGACCGGGTACTCGTCGGTGATCTCGCCGGTCGCGGGGTCCAGGACATGGATCGAGCCGTCGGTGGCGAGGACGTAGGCCAGGTCCTCCGGGCCGCGCGCCACGTCGCGGAAGGTGTACTCGACACCTTCGGGGAGCGCGACGGGCTTGAAGGTGCTCTTCTCGGTGTCGATGAGCGTGACCGCGTCGAGCAGGTAGCCCTCGGCGTCGGGGTCGGTCTTGTAGTCGCCGACGATGAGCGGGCTGGTCTCGGAGACGTACGCATTGCCCATCCGGCCGAACTCGTCGGGCGCCTGGAGCTTCTCGAACGCGCCGTCGCGGTAGAGGAGCGCGCCGTCCTCGCAGCCGAAGACGACCGCCTCGCCGGCCGCGGTGCCCTCGCCGTGGATGCCGGGGCAGGCATCGTTGGCGGCGACCTGCTCGAAGCTGCTGCCCTTGGGCGTCAGAGCGATCGCGCCCGAGCGGCTCTCCTCGGTGCCGACCGTGGTCAGCAGGGTGCCGTCCTCGAGCACGATCGAGACGCCGTGGTGCGCCTCGGGAGCGGTCCAGGTCGTGGTCTCCGGGAGCTTGCCGGCATCACCCAGGGCGGCGGTGTCGAAGATGGTCGTCTCACCGGTGCCGTCGGCGTAGAGGACCGTCGTGTCGCCGTGGTGGACGACGTGGCCGCCGGTGTCGGCCGGGAAGACGAGGTCGGTCAGCTCGGGCGTGCGGGTGTCGAGCACCTGGAAGCCCTTGCTGGTGGTGACGGCGAGGTTGCGACCGTCGCCGATCGGGTTGAGACGTACGAACTCCTCGGTCTCGAACTCGTCGACGACCTCGAGCGTCTTCCCGTCGAGGACGGCGATCCCGTTGGCGTAGGACACCGCGAGGCGGCTGCCCTTGTCGGCCTCGGTGGTCGTCGACTCCTCGCCTTCGGCGGTGGAGCCGCACGCCGAGAGCGCCAGCGATACGCCGGCCACCGCCGTGACGGCCCGGAGGGCGCGATGCTGTGGGGTTTTCATGGGGGTGTGCCTTTCACTCGGTGGGCCCTGGTGAGAGCCCGCTGGTGATGCGCTCGGTGTTGGCGCGCATCATGGTCAGGTAGGTGTCAGCGCCTTCGCCCTTCTCGGTCAGGGACTCCGTGAACAGCTCGCTCACCCCGACGTCGACACCCGCCTCGTCGGCGAGCACCTGGATGAGGCGGTCCGGCTGGGAGGACTCGGCGAAGATCGCCGGTACGTCCGCCTGCTCGATCGCCGCGGTCAGCTCGCGCAGGTCCGCAGCACTGGGTGCGGCCAGGGTCGTCCCGCCCGGGATCACCGCACCGACGACGCGGAACCCGAAGCGATCGGCCAGGTAGCCGAAGACGTGGTGGTTGGTGACCAGGCTGCGGTGCTTCTCCGGGATGCTCGCGAAGGAGTCGGTCATCTCCCGGTCGAGCTCCTCGAGCTCGGAGTCGTACGCCGCCGCTGCCCGCTCCACGGCCTGCTCGTCGATGCCGTCGATGTCCTTCGCCGCCGCCTCGAGGCCGTCGACCACGTCACGCATCCGCGCCGGGTCGGTCCAGAAGTGCGGGTCCGGGGTGCCCGCGGCGTCGCCGTCGGAGTAGTCGAGGACGTCGATCTGCTCGCCCGCGACGTACGTCTCGACGCCGGCCTCGGCCGCCTGGTCGAGGTGGCGCTGGAGGCCCTCCTCGAGACCGAGCCCGTTGGAGACGAGCAGGTCGGCCTCGCGCATCGTCGCGGCCTCGCGGGCCGAGATCTCGAAGGAGTGCGGGTCGGCGTTCGGGCGCATCAGGGTGGTGACCCGGGCGGCGTCGCCGACCGTGCTGGCGACGACGTCGCCGAGGATGTTGGTGGTCACCACGATGTGCGGGCGGTCGTCGCCGTCGGCTGCTCCGGCGCAGCCGGTGAGGGTCATCGCGACGACCACGCCTCCGACCAGGCGCCTCATCGGCCCGTCTCCGCGAAGAACACCGGCGCGGTGGGCGTCTCGAGCGTCCGCGCGATCCGTGCCCTGTCGGCGTAGTCGATCTCGTGGACGACTCCTTCGGCCGGAACGTTGAGGTAGGCGCGCTCCTGGTCGACGACCAGGTCTACTCCCCCGTCGCTCGGGTCGACGAGCGGCTCGGTCACGGCGAGCTGCTTGCCGCCCTCGGCGGAGAGGACGCGGACCCGGCCGGCGGTGTCCAGCGCGAGGACGTGTCCGTCCTCGTCGTCGGCGGCGACCACTTGGCGCAGGGGTGTTCTCGCATCGAGGTGGGTCCACGTGCGTTCGCGGGTGTCGAGCAGCCAGATGCCCGTCCTCCCCGACAGCGCCGCGACGGTCGGGCGGCTCTTGCGGCCGTCGAACGCTGTCGCCCGCGGGGCGGCGATGCCCTTCGGGTAGGCGATCCGCTCGAAGCCGGGCCGGCCGTCAGTCTCGGTCGCCAGCACCGCCCCGTCGGCGCAGCCGACGACCACACCGACCTTGGTGGTGATCGTGCCGCTCGCCCGGGCGCAGGGGATCTGCGCCCCGGCCGGATCGCCGTCGGCACCGTGATAGCGCAGCCCGGTCACCGCACCGTCCTCGGCGACGGTCACCAGGGCGCCGTTGCCGAGCGGCGCGACCAGGCCCTGATGGGGTTCGCCGTCCACCCGGAACCGTTCACGCACCTCGCCGCCGGCGAGGGCCTTGTTGTCGAGCAGCACCGCATCTCCGCTCCCGTCGAAATACACGCCGGTCGAGCCGGCCGTCGACAGCGGTCCGGTCGCCACCGTCGCCGGGCCTTCACCCTCCACCGCGCCGAGCAGCCTCGGCTCGCCCCGGTAGTAGTGGAAGTGGTCGCCGTGGTCCCAGGTCCACATCCCGCTGTCGACGACCTCCACGCCCTCGGCCGTGGTCGCGAACAGATAGCGGCCGTCGGAGGCGACCGCGCTCGGCTCGCCGATCCGGCCCACCTCCGCCGAGCTCCCCTCGATGAGGTCGAGCTGGGCGACGTTGCCGGTGCCGTCGATCGTGGTCAGGTGCAGCTGTGGCTCGGCAACCTCCCGCGCACCCTCGACGGCGCCATGATCCTTGCCGGAGCCGGGGTCGGCGTCCGTGTCATCGGCCGGGGTGGCGGTGCTGCCACATCCCGTGGCGGCCAGCGTCAGCCCTGTGACGATGCCGGCGAGTGTCCTGCGGTGCATGGCGTCCTTTCGGAGGTGGGGGACAGACGTCGAAGGAGATCGAGACCGCTGCGGAGCAGCCCGGAGACGACCGCGGCGAGGATGGCCGCGCAGGCGATCGACGCACCGGCGGCGGTGCCCGCGTACCAGGACGCGGTCAGGCCGATGAGGACAGCGACCGCGCCGATGGCGGCGGCGCAGGCCATCGTCGTGGGGATCCGGTTGGTCCACCGGCCGGCGGCCACGGCCGGCGCGAGGAGCAGTGCGATCACGAGCAGCGAGCCGACCGCCTGGTAGGACGCGACCACGGCGAGGGTGACCAGACCGACGAGCATCACCTGTGCCAGCTGCGGATGCAGGCCCAACGTACCGGCGATCCGGGGGTCGAAGGCCGAGGCGACGAACGCGCGATGGAAGCCGAGCGCGACGGCCAGGGTGACCGCCAGGGCGACCGCGAGGACGGTGATGTCGTCGGGCCCGAGGGCGAGTACGTCGCCGAACAGCATCGCCGTCGCGTCCGTGGCGAAGCTGCGCGAGTGGGAGATGATGATGACGCCGAGCGAGAGCATCGCCACGAACAGCAGCCCGATGCTGGTGTCGTACGTCAGCCGCCCCCGGCGCTGGAGGGCGCCGATCGTCGCGCTCATCACGATCGCGCTCGCCGCGCCGCCGAGCGTGACGGGGGCGCCGAGGACGGTCGCAAGGGCGACGCCGGGGAGCATCCCGTGGCCGATCG
Source organism: Nocardioides luteus (assembly GCF_000960475.2). Taxonomy (GTDB): domain Bacteria; phylum Actinomycetota; class Actinomycetes; order Propionibacteriales; family Nocardioidaceae; genus Nocardioides; species Nocardioides luteus_A. Next base: position 79,824 of record NZ_JZDQ02000002.1, read on the forward strand.
CCTCGCCGAGGAAGGCCATCCCGCGGATCACGACCCAGGTGCCGACGACCCCGCAGATGGCCGCCACCAGCACCCCGCCGGCCAGCGCCTGCAGCATGAAGTCGGTCCGGAACGGCTCGATGATCGGTGACACGGGGCGGGACTCTAGCGGTTAATGAGAATGGTTACCAATTGCTATAGTGCTGCGCGTGCTCGCCCTCGACCAGACCGATACCCCACACCTGTCCGCCCACGGCCTCTGCTTCGGCTACGACAGTCAGGACGTGATCCACGAGGTCAGCGCAGACTTCTCGCCCGGCACGGTCACGGCCGTCGCCGGGCCGAACGGGTCGGGGAAGTCGACCTTCGTCGAGCTGCTCGCGGGCGTACGCAACCCGCGGCGCGGCTCGATCACCCGCCGAGGAAGGCTCGCCCTCGTCGTGCAGCGACCCTCGACCCCGGACACGCTGCCGGTGACCGTCCGCGACGTCGTCGCGATCGGCACATGGGGCCGCCGAGTCCGGTGGGCCGACCGGCAGACGGCGATCGCGCAGGCGATCGACCGCGTCGGCCTGACCGGCCTCGAGCAGCGTACGTTCGGCGAGCTCTCCGGCGGACAGCGCCAGCGCGCGCTACTGGCTCAGGGCATCGTCCAGCACACGGAGATCCTGCTCCTGGACGAACCGGCCGCGGGGCTCGACGCCGCCAGCCGGCAGCGCACCCGCGAGATCCTCGCCGAGGAGGCCGCCCGCGGGGCCACGGTCGTGTGCGTCACCCACGACGAGGAGAGCATCGCCGCCTCGGACCACGTCCTCCGGTTCGAGGACGGCCGCATCGTCGGGTGATGCGGGCCCGTTGAACATGGCCACGGCGGCCACGATGAGCATCAGGGCGACGGCGAGCCCGAGACCGATCCGCTCACCGAAGACAGGCACCGCGACGACCGCGGTCAGCACCGGGCTCACCGCGCCACCGACCGAGGCGCGGCTGCTGCCGAGCGCCTTGACGGAGAAGGCGTAGCAGAGCGTCGACATCAGCCCGGTCCCGATGCCCTGGAGGACGGTGAGGGCAACGACGTCACCGAGCTCGGCCGTCCCCGTGAGCAGGTGCGACGGCATCACGCCGGAGACCGCCAGGACGAGCACCGCCGTGCTCGAGACCGTGCAGATCGTCAGCACCATCTGCAGGAGCGTCAGGCTCGTACGCTGCAGGCCCGTCGTGAACACGGCCCAGGCGAACCCACCGACGAGCAGCAGGCCGACCCCGCCGAGCGAGGCACCGCCGCCGACCAGGAACCCGCTCACCGCGACCCCCGCCGTGATGAGCCCCAGCGCCAGCAACCGTCGCGGCGGCAGCGAGGCCCGGCCACGTGCCATCGCGAGCAGCGTGACGAACAGCGGCACCGTGCCGGGGACCAGCATCCCGGTGAGCGCGGCACTGGTCAGCCGGGCGCCGAACGCGAAGACGAGGAAGTGCGGGAGACCGCCGACGAGCAGCAGGGCGAGCACCTGCGGCCGCTCGCGGCGTACGGCTCGGATCGTGCTCGGCAGCAGCGGCGCGAGCAGCACGACCGGCGTCATGAACCGGAGGAACGCGGCATCGGCGACGGTCAGGCTCGACCCGCCGATGCCGCGCGTGCTCAGCGCGAACGACGACCAGAGCACGACCGTCATCCCCAGTGCAGCCCACCCGGCCAGCGCTGGCGTGCCGCTCTCCTGTCGCATCCCCATGGAGCGCCACGATAGGGAAAACCGAGGCGCATATGATTGCCGGATCTGCCACCTTCATGTCGATACGTGGCAGAATCTGCCACCATGCGCGTCCTCGATGACACCGACAAGCATATCCTCTGGGAGCTCCAGCAGAACGGCCGCCTGACCAACCAGGAGCTCGCCGACCGCGTCGGCCTCTCCCCCTCGCCGTGCCTGCGCCGAGTACGCGCCCTGGAGGAGGCCGGCGTGATCAGCGGATACCGCGCGGTCATCGACCCGCACGCCGTCGGCATGAACATCACCGCCTTCGTCCGCATCAAGATGGCCACCCACACCAACGCCGCCGTCGAGGCCGTCGAGGAGCACCTGCGCGCCATCCCCGACATCACCGAGGCGTACGTCCTGGCCGGCGACCACGACTACCTGCTCAAGATCGTCACGCCGTCCTTCGAGACCTACGAGCAGTTCCTGCGCGACAACCTCCGGACCATGCCCGCGCTGGCCTCGATCGAGACCACGTTCGCCTTCGGCAACACCAAGGAGAGCTCCCCGCTGCCGCTGGGATGACCGCCCGGGGTCAGGAGCTGGCTTCGCGGCTGGCCGGGGTGTCGTAGAGCCGCTCGAACGCGCGCGCGGCGGCGTCGATCTGGGCGGCCATGCCGCGCAGGCCGCCGCGAGCGACCGCTCGCCTGGTCTCGCTCTCGAACAGCGCGCGGTCGTAGGCCGGAAGCATCCCGACCAGCCGCCGCCGGGCAAGTCTCCCCGACCCCAGCGGCTGGACGAAGACCTCGACCAGGTCGTCCATCCAGTCCAGCTCGAACTCGACGAGGTGATGCGGCATCTCCAACCGCACCTCGGTGCGACCGACGCGGTCCACCTGGGTGTAGGTCGTCGGCGCGAAGCGGGACGCGACCGCCTCGGCGACCGCCTGGGATCGGCGCCTCAGAATGTCATTCCCCGTGCTCGACATCGCGCCTCCGCCCGAACGTGACCAGTGGTCATATGACCAGCGGTCACAGACTAGGGGCGCCGCCGCAGCACGGTCAAGGAACATCTCGGCAGCACGCTACGATGCGAGCGTCCAGCCATGAGAGGGGGCGGGTGGCGCCAGTGCCTACGCCGACCTGGGAGCGCCTCCCGGAGGCCAAACGCGATGCCGTGCGCCGCGCCGCCGAGGAGGAGTTCGGCGTCCGGGGCTACAACGCGGCCAGCCTCAACACGATCTGTCGAGAGGCCGGGATCTCCAAGGGCAGCCTGTTCCAGTACTTCCCCGACAAGGCCGACCTCTTCGTCCATCTGATCGCCCGGGCCAGTCACGACATCCGATCGGCGATGGAGGCGGCGAGCACCGATCTCCCGTGGATGACCGACTACTTCGGCTCGGTCAACCTGCTCATGGATGCCTGGATCAGCTACTTCTACGACCACCCGCGCCACCGGCAGATGCTGGTCTCGGCCAACCTCGAGCACAACCCCAGCGCGCTCGCCGCCGTCCGCGAGGCCGTCTACGTCGACTACCTCGAGGTCATCGGCGGCATGATCGATCTCGGCATCGCCATCGGGGCTCTCCGCGAGGACACCGACCGCGATGCACTCGTCGCCGCCATCATCATGCTGCTTCCCCACATCGCCCTCGGCCCTCACGTACGCGGCCTCGACCCGCTCCTCGGGCTCGCCGGCTCCGACCGCACCCACGCCACGTCCGTCGGCCGCCGGCTGATCCAGGTGCTGCTCGGCCAGTACGTCACTCAGTCGGTGCCGAAGGAACCGTGACGTCCGGCCCCGCCGGCGAACCGGGTCGCTCCGGCGACGGTGTCGGCGGTGACCGAGACGACGCCGTGGGCGTACTCCGCGGCCAGCGCGTCCTGCTCGCCGAGCCCCTCCTGCTCCAGCACGGAGAGCCGGTCGTGACGCAGGCAGGTCTGCGGGAACGCCGCGAGCTGGCGCGCCAGCTCCTGCGCGGCCGCAAGGGCCTGACCGGGCGGGACGACACGGTTGGCCAGCCCCATCCGTAGCGCCTCCTCAGCACCGACGGGACGGCCGGTGAGGATCATGTCCATGGCGTTGCTGGTGCCGATCAGCCGCGGCAGCCGGACGGTGCCGCCGTCGATGAGGGGTACGCCCCAACGCCGGCAGAACACACCGAAGACGGCGTCCTCCTCCACGACCCGCAGGTCGGCCCAGATCGCCAGCTCCAGGCCGCCGGCGACCGCGTGACCGGCGACGGCGGCGATGACGGGCTTGCCCAGGCGCATCCGGGTCGGACCCATCGGGCCGTGCCCGTCGGGCTCGAACCGGTTGGGGTCACCGCCCGCGACCGCCTTCAGGTCGGCCCCGGCACAGAAGGTGCCGCCCTCGCCGTGCAGCACCGCGACGGCAGCGTCGGGATCGGCGTCGAACTCCTCGAACGCGGCCACCAGGGCTTCCGCGGTCGCCCGATCGACGGCGTTGCGTACGTCGGGACGGTTGATCCCGATCGTGGTGACCGGGCCGTCCTTGGTGACCTCGACCGTCATACCGGGAGCGCCCGCTCGAGGATCGCGTCCAGGTCGCCGCGAGGGGACAGCGTGCCGAACGCACCGCCCCAGTCCCGGCCGAGACGCGAGGAGCAGAACGCGTCGGCGACGGCTGCCGGTGCGTGCCGCAGCAGCTGCGACCCCTGGAAGACCAGGGCCAGCTGCCCGACGATCCGCCGGGCCCGGAGCTCGAGGTCGTCGAAGGAGGTGAACTCCTTCTTCAACCGGTCCAGCGCGGCGTCGTAGCGGGCGTCGGCACCGGCGGCGAGCTCGGCCTCGGCCAGGAACGCGTCCAGCGTGTGCGGCTCCTTCGCGAGCGCTCGCAGGGCGTCGAGGGCCGCCACGTTGCCCGACCCCTCCCAGATGGAGAGGAGCGGCATCTCGCGATAGATGCGCGCGACGTCGAAGTCCTCGATGTAGCCGTTCCCGCCCAGGCACTCCAGGGCCTCGTTGACCATGAACGGCGCCCGCTTGCAGACGTAGTACTTGGTGACGGCCAGGGCGATCCGGCGCAGCGCGGCCTCGCCCTCGTCTCCACGGATCGCCCGGTCGTTGGCCCCCGCGAGCCGCAGCATCGCGGTCGTCGCCGCCTCGGACTCCACCTGCAGGTCGGCCAGCACGTTGCGCATCGCCGGCTGCTCGATCAGCAGCTTGCCGAACGCGGAGCGGTGCTTGGCATGGTGCGCCGCCATCGTCAGCGCGGTGCGCATCCCGGCCGAGGAGCCGATCACGCAGTCGAGGCGGGTCATGTTGACCATCTCGACGATCGTGCGCACCCCGCGGCCCTCCTCGCCGACGAGCCAGCCGGTGGCCGCGTCGTACTCGATCTCGGAGGAGGCGTTCGACTTGTTGCCGAGCTTGTCCTTGAGACGCATGAAGCGCATCGCGTTGCGCTCGCCGCCGGGCAGGACGCGCGGGACGAGGAAGCAGGAGACGCCGGCCTCGGTCTGGGCGAGGGTGAGGAAGAGGTCGCTCATCGGCGCGCTGGTGAACCACTTGTGACCGCGCAGGACGTACGTTCCGTCGGTCTGTGGCGTCGCGGTCGTGGTGTTCGCGCGTACATCGGAGCCGCCCTGCTTCTCCGTCATCGACATCCCGGCGATCAGGCCGCGCTTCGTCTCGGGGTCGCGCAGACCGAAGTCGTACTCCCGATTCGTGAGCAGCGGCTCGAACCGCGTGGCGAGCTCCGGGTTGGCCCGCAGCGCCGGGACCACCGCGTAGGTCATCGAGATCGGGCAGCCGTGCCCGGCGTCGACGTTCCAGGCGTAGAACTTCGCGGCCCGCGCGACGTGGGCTCCGGGCCGGTCGTCGGCCCAGGGGGCGGCGTGCAGACCGTGCTCGACCGCGGTCTGCATGAGCTGGTGGTACGCCGGGACGTACTCGACCTCGTCGACCCGGTGCCCGTAGCGGTCATGGGTGTGCAGACGCGGCGGGACCCGCTCGGCGAGCCGGCCCCAGTCCTGCGCCTCCTGGGTGCCCGCGAGTCGGCCCAGCTCGTCGATCTCCGGAAGCGCCCACGCAGCGCCCTCCCGCTCGAGACCCTCCCGCAGGACCGGGTCACCGGCCGTGTTGTGACCCACCAAGGGCGGGACCTGGTTGCTGACCACATGGGTGGAATAGGCCTCGTGCGCGCTGCTCATGATGACGACGTTACATAATTTCCGACAGTCGTGTCCATGAATGTTGCATGAGAGGATGCGCGGGTGGTTACCGCGCGCGACGAACTGGCTCCGCTCTCCGCCCGTTCTGCCATCCTGAGCCTGATGCTCGGCGCCCATCCGACCCCGTTGACTCCCGCCGACCTCGCCCGCGCCGGACAGTTCTTCGGCATCGCCCCGGCGACCGTGCGCGTCGCGCTCACCCGCGCGGTCAGCGACGGTGACCTGCGACGTACCGACGACGGCTACCGTCTCGGCGAACGGCTCATCCAGCGCCAGGCGCACCAGGACGAGGCGGTGCACACGGCCGACAAGCCCTGGGACGGCTCCTGGGAGATGGCCGTCGTCGTCGCCGGCGGCCGCCCCGGCACCGAGCGTGCCGTCCTGCGCGACGCGCTCAAGGCGCACCGCCTCGCCGAGCTGCGCGAAGGCGTCTGGACCCGCCCGGCCAACCTCCGGCGTCCGCGCTTCTCGGACCCGGTGCTGCAGACCTTCACCGCCGTGCCCGATCAGGATCCGGCCGAGCTGGCCGCCTCGCTGTGGGACCTGACCGGATGGACGCGCGCGGCCGAGCACCTGCTCGAGCGCCTGGCCTCGACCACGCAGCCCGCACTCCGGCTCGCCACCGCGGCCGCCATCGTGCGCCACCTCAGCGACGACCCGCTCCTCCCCGTCGAGCTCCGCCCGGCCGACTGGCCGGCCGCCGCCCTGCGCGAGACGTACAGCGCCTATCAGCGCGAGCTGAGCGAGCTCGCCGCACTCCCCCGCTGACCGCTGACCAGGGACATCACGACCCGCGCCTCGAGCATCTCCTCGGGCGCCCCCGCGAAGAGACCGCGGTCGAGGACGACGAGATCGGCGGCCAGGCCGGGACGCAGGGTGCCGGTGATCGCCTCCCATCCCCCGGAGTAGGCGGCGTCGGCCGTGGCGTGGGCGAGTGCCTCGCCGAGCCCGAGCGCGTACTCGGGCAGGTTGGCGGGCAGGTCGGGCGCCACTGCGGACCGTCGGGTGGTCGCGACGTACATGTTGGGCAGCGGGGCGTACGGCGCGGTCGGGGCGTCGGTGCCGAACGCCAGCCGCGCGCCGGCCCGGGTGAACTCGGGCCAGGGAAAGCCCCGCTCGACACGATCGTCGCCGAGCATCGCCCGCCAGGCATCCTGGATCAGCGGGTCCGCGTGGACCGGCTGCATCGAGGCGATCACTCCGAGGTCCGCGAGCCGGGCGACGTTCTCCTCGGTCACCGTCTCGAGGTGCTCGATGCGGTGACGTCGTTCGCGCGGACCGTTGGCCGTGACAGCCTGCTCGAGCGCGGAGAGCGCGACGTCCGACGCCTCGTCGCCGATGGCGTGCAGGGCGATCTGGAGGCCGGCGGCATCCGCGGCCGTGACGACCGGGACGAGGGCGTCCAGGTCCCAGATCGGACCCGGGTGACTGCCGTCGGCGAACGGTCGCTTCATCGCGGCGGTGCAGCTGTCGATGACGCCGTCGACCATGATCTTGATGCCGTTGACCCGCAGCCAGGGACCGGTCAGGCGGTCGCGCAGCTCGGCTGCGCGACGTACCTGCTCGAGGTTGCCCTCGACCGAGTCGGTCCGGGTCACCAGCCAGTGCCCGGCCACCCGGATCGGCAGGCGGCCGCCGTGACGCCGCAACGCGCGCTCGAACGCCGGCACCTCCAGCTCACCGAGGCCCATGTCGATCGCAGCGGTCACACCGGCCGCACGGTAGTGCCGGAAGGCCGCATCGAGAGCCGCGTCGATCGACTCGTCCGTCTCGGTGCCCTCGAGGAAGTCGCGCATGAGGCCGAGCGCGGCGGTCTCGTAGAGCATCCCGGTCGCCACACCGTCGGTGTCGCGGGCGATCGATCCGCCGATCGGGTCCGGGGTCTCGTCGTCGATGCCGAGCTCCCGCAGGGCCGCGGTGTTCACCCAGCCGCTGTGCACGTCGTTGGAGATCAGGTAGACGGGCCGGTCGGGGACGACCTCGTCGAGCAGGTGCCGTGTCGGCGTACGTCCCTCGAGCGGGCCGAACAGCCAGCTCCGGCCCACGATCCTGGGGGCCTCCGGGTCGGCTGCGGCCGCAGCAGCGATGCGCCGCTGGAGGTCTGCCAGGTCGGTCGCGGGCAGCAGGTCCACCTGTTGCAGCGAGGTCCCGAGCCCGATCAGGTGGGTGTGCGCGTCCACGAACCCGGGCAGCAGCGCGGCACCGTCGAGATCGACGACCTCGGCGTCGGCGTACGCCGCCGGCACGTCGTCGCCGACATGGGCGATCGACTCCCCGTCGACGACGAGGGTCGACGCCGTCGCTCCGGGACCCGTGAAGACCCGTCCGTTGCGGTAGACGGTCACCGTGCCGGCACTCATCGGACGACCGAACGGCGCGCGGCCGCGTAGCGGGGCATCAGGACGAGGTAGGCGAGGCCCGGCAGCAGGCACCCGACCCACACCGACACGTCGATCCCACCGAGAGCGCTCGCGATCCATCCGGTGAAGCTGCCACCGGTCTCGAACACGACGGCCGCACCCATCACGCTCACCGCGACCCCGGCCAGCGCACAGCCGACGCCGACCAGGTTGAGGCCCCCGGAATACCAGTAGGGGCTGGTCGCCGAGGTGTCGCAGAGACCCGGTCCGTCGTACCTGTTGCGACGCCAGACGACGTCGGCGACGTACACCGACATGACCGGGCCCAGGATGACGACCGCGAGCTGGAGCGCGTTCTGCACCGTGGAGAGGAAGTCGGAGACGAGGACGGCGTACAGCGTCATCAAGGTGCCCACGGTGCCGTCCAGGAGGACGGTGCGGGTCCGCGGCCAGCGGATGCCGACCACCTGCAGCGACAGACCGGAACTGTAGGCCGTCATGGCGTTGTTGGCGACCGTGCCGAGGATGACGGCCAGCATGAAGACCGGGCCGAACCAGCGCGGCAGGATGCCGTCGAGCGCGGCCACCGGATCGGTCATGTCGAGGGCCGTGGCAGCAAGCGCGCCGACGAGCGTGAAGATCACGTTCGGCAGCACCGACCCGATGACGGTCCACCACGCGACGGCGGCCGGCGACGTACGGGTGGGCAGGTAGCGCGCGAAGTCGGCGCTGTTGTTGTAGGACAGCGGAGCGGACGCCAGCGTGGCGACCGCCGCCGCCAGCGACGCCCACAGCACGATGCCGTGGAGCGGCTCGGCCGGGCGATAGCCCCAGTCGGCGTGGCCGACGACGTACGCGGAGGCGACGACGAACACGACCAGCAGCGCCCATGCGAGCGGCTGGTAGAGCCTGAGGATCAGGCCGTGACCGTAGACGCTGATCACGAGCGTCACCGCGGAGACCGCGAGGATCAGCACGACCTTGACCCGGTCGTCGGTCGCCAGACCGGCCCGGTGCGCGAGCTCGAAGGTGACGACGGCGACCGTGGCCCAGTTGATCGCGAGGTAGCAGACGCTGATGAACCAGCCGTTCACCAGGACTGCGACGCGGTTGGCACGTACACCGAAGAGCGCTCGCATGATGACCTCGCTCGGAGCGCCGGCGGCCGGCCCGCTCGAGGCGGCGACACCGGTGAACAGCGTGAAGAGGCTGCCGACGACGATCACCCCCACGGCCTGCCACAGGGTCAGCCCGAAGACGGCGACCAGCAGGCCGCCGATCAGCAGGTTGAGGTAGTTCACGTTCGGCGCGACCCAGACGGCGAAGAGGTCACGCGGTCGGCCATGTCGCTCCGACTCCGGGATGAAGTCGATGCTGTGGGCCTCCACCGCGAGCGGCGCGTCGGGCTGCTCGTCGCGGTCGGTCGAGTCGGTCAGTGCCATCGGAACTCCTGGTGAGCAATTTTGGATGGCATGTGACGGTAGGAACCCAAATCGTTTTGGACAAGAGGATGGCGGGAAGTTTAGTCTGCGGCCCATGACAGGTTCCGACGCCGAGCGTCGCGCGCGACCGGGCATCAAGGACGTCGCCCGTCGCGCCGGGGTCTCACCGACGACGGTCTCGCACACGTTCAGCGGCAAGGGGACCGTCGCGCCCGCGACCCGCGAACGCGTACGCACCGCCGCCACCGAGCTCGGCTACCGACCCGACGTGCTCGCCCGGAGCCTGCGCAGCAGCCGCCTCGGCGTCATCGCCCTCGTCCTGCGTACGCTCGAGGGCGGGCCGACGCTGCCCGAGGGCATCGACTACGTTCTCCAGTTCGCGGGGGCTGCCGCGGTGAACGCGATGCGGCACGGCTACGGCCTCATGCTCGTGGCGGACCCCACCGCCGACGGCGCACCCTCCACCGCGCTGGCCTGCGACGGGTTCATCGTCACCGAGCCCCTCCGCGCGGACCCGCTCGTCACCGTCCTGCAGCAGGACGGTCTCCCCTACCTCACCGTCGGCCGCGTGCCCGGCATCGACGAAGCGCCGGCGCTCGACATCTTCACCCAGTCGATCACCCGGCGGGTCCTCGACTTCCTCCACGAGCGAGGCGCCCGGCGCATCGCGCTCATCAGCTCGGACACACCCAACGCCTGGTACCTCGACACCGAGACGACGTACGCCGCCTGGGCAGCCGAGCACGGAGCGCCGCCGCTGATCTCGCGGCAGCCGGAGCGGAGCGAGGGGAGCGGTGGCGCGGCAGCGGTCGACGAGCTGCTCGCCGCCTCTCCTGACCTCGATGCGATCTACTGCCTGACCGGCCCGCACGCCGCCGGAGCCCAGGCCCGGCTTCACGCGCTCGGGCGGCGGGTGCCGGACGACGTCCAGCTGCTGTGCGGCTCCGACTCCTCGCACCTGCGCGCCGCCGAGCCCCGGATCAGCACGGTCGACCTGCAGCCCCAGCTGCTGGCCGAGCTCGCCGTCACCCGGCTCGTCAACATGCTGGACGGCACGGACCATCCGGAGCCCGCCGAGCTGGCCACCGGCCGGATCGTCGCGCGGGGATCGACCCGCGATCGATGACCGGGCATCAGAGCATGCCGGTCAGGACTCCTCCGTCGGCGCGTAGCGCAGCACCGTTGGTGGCCGAGGAGAGCGGGCTGGCCAGGTAGGCGGCCAGATGGGCGATCTCCTCCGGCTCGATGAAGCGCTCCAACAACGACGTCGTGTTGCCTGCTGCAATGGCGCTCTTCAGCTGCTCGGGGAGCATCCCCTGGGCCCGGGAGAGGTGCCCGACGGCCTCGGCGACGCCGTCGGAGTACGTCGGTCCGCCCAGGATCGTGTTGACGGTGACACTGGTGCCACGGGTGAGCTTGGCCAGGCCGTTGCTCAGGGCGAGCATGCCGGCCTTGGTCACCCCGTAGTGGGTCATGTCGGCGGGGACGTTCACGCCGGACTCGCTGCCGACGAAGATGACCCGGCCCCACCCCTTGGCCAACATCGCGGGAAGCACGTGCCGCGACATACGGACACCGCTCATCAGGTTGACGTCGAGGTATCGCTGCCAGTCCGCGTCGGAGATCTGCTCGAAGGCGTTCACCTCGAAGACGCCGACGTTGTTCACCAGGATGTCGACCTCACCGAGCGACCCCAGGAGTGCACGCACCTGACCAGGGTCCGCGAAGTCGGCCGGGATCCCGGTGACGTCCGCCGTCGGCACGGCGACCCTGAGCCGCGCCACTGCCCCGTCGACACGCTCCGCGGTGCGCCCGTTGACGACGACAGCCGCCCCCTCCGCAGCCAGGACTCCTGCGATCGCGAAGCCGATGCCTTGCGTCGACCCACTCACGAATGCCCTCTTGCCAGCCAGGCCCAACTCCATGATTCCCGCCTCTCCATTGCCGCCTCCGGCGTTGAATTCACTTGCTCAGGCAAGTCAAAAGTAGATCAGATGACTTTCCCAAGCAAGTCAATAAGGCGACACCCAAGCGGCACTTTCGCGTACGCTGCGGACATGCCCGACGCCACCAGGCCCGCCACTCCCGCCACTCCCCCGGAGCTCACCGGCGAGGACCTCGAGACATGGGCCGCTCTGGCGACGGTGCTGGAGTGGCTGCCACCGGTCCTCGACAGTCAGCTCCAGAGCGACGCGCAGCTGACGCACTTCGAGTACGGCGTCCTGTACGCCCTGGCCAAGGCGCCCGAGAGCACGCTCCGGATGAGCGTGCTGGCCGGTTACGCGAACAGCACGCTCTCGCGGCTCTCGCGCGCAGCGGTGCGGCTGGAGTCCCGAGGGTGGTTGCGCCGCACCCCCGACCCCGACGACGGGCGCTACACGCTGGCCATCCTCACCGAACCCGGGCGCGAGAAGGTCCGGCAGGCGACCCCCGGCCACGTGCAGGTCGTCCGCCGGCTCGTCCTGGACCGCCTGACGAAGTCCCAGGCTCGCCAGCTGCGCGAGATCAGCCACCGCATCATGCGAGCCATCCGTGACGAGGACGGCTGGGCACCAGCATCACGGGCGGAGCGTTCCAGCTGAGCCGGACGAGATCCGACAGGAGGCGAACTCAGAAGGGCTCGGGCGCAGGGAACATCGGCGCCATCGCGGTGCCGAGCTGGATCCGCGCGCCGTACTCGTCGCGCACGCCCCAGTGCTCGGCGAGCCGGCCGTCCTCCACGCGGTAGATGTGGACCGTCGGCATCACGTACGTCTTTCCGGCCGCGCCCGCGCCGTGGATGGCGTCGACCCCGACGCCGTGGGCGACCGCGCGGATGACGACGCGGTCATCGGTCGCGAACGAGTCCTCGATGACGTACCGGATCTGCAGCACGTCGTGCACGACGGTGAGGATCTGCCGGTAGCCCTCCGGGCCGGGCGGGAGCGGGATGGGCGAGCCGTGGTCGACGAAGTCCGCAGTGACGGCATCGTCGAGGCAGGAGAGGTCGCCGGAGTTGATCGCGTCGAAGACGGCGAGGGCGCGCGACAGAGCGGTCGTGGACATGGCTATGATCCTTCCGTTAGAACAACAATCCAATGGAATTGGACTCTAATGGAATCTGCTTCCCGAGGGAAGAGGCCCTACAACACCGCTCGACGCGCCGAGCAGGCCAAGCTGACCCGCGCACGCATCCTCGACACCGCGCGCGAGCTGCTGCTCGCCGACGGCTTCTTCGCGATGACCGTGCCGCAGCTCGCCGAGCGGGCCGGAGTCAGTCCGCAGACCGTCTACAACTCCGTCGGCGGCAAGGCCGAGGTCGTCAAGGCGGTCTACGACGTCCTGCTCGCCGGCGACGACGACCCGACGCCGATGAGCGACCGCCCCCAGTTCCGGGCCGTGGTCGAGGCGACCGACCGAGCGGCGTACGCCCGGGCGTACGCCGCCTGGTGCCGGATGATCTGGGACCGGGTCGGGCCGCTGCTGGGCGTCATCCTCGCCCACGGTCCTGGCGGTGACGCCGTGCTGGAGGAGTTCGTGACGACCATCGACACCGAGCGGCGCACCGGCAACGCCAACGGACTCCGTGGCCTGGAGGAGCGCGGCGAGCTGCCGTCGACCCGCTCCTTCGACGAGGTGGTCGATGTCGTCTGGACGCTCACCTCCCCCGAGGTGTACGACCGGCTGGTGCGGAGGTCGAGCTGGACCAGCGCCCGCTACGAGGAGTGGCTGGCGGCTCAGCTCACCGCGGCGCTGGCCGGCTGACGCGGATCAGCAGTACCTCCGTCGGGGCACTAGACGTCTGCGTGAGGCGGGGTCGCGTTCGCCGGCTCCTCGAGCACGTCGCGTAGACGGGCCAGACCATGCCTCAGTGCAGTGAGGCCCACCTCGAACTCGTGGTCGGGCCCGAGAGCGTTCACCTGACCTGCCACGTGAGCCAGGTGCGCGGCCGCTTCGTCACTGCGACCAGGCGGCAGCACGATGGCAGCGCCGTCACGGGCGGTCTGTTCCTCCAGGGTGGCGCCGATGGTGTAGCGGGCCATGGTGATGAACGCCAGTACCGCGTTCGGGCCGCTGAAGCCCTGAGCTTCGAGCAGCGAGGTCTGCGCGATCGCGTTGTCGAGGTCCGGGCTGCGGGGACCCGCGGCGGCGATCAGGCGAGCGCCGTCGCGCACCGACAGCATCGCCCGGCGCAGGCTTCGGGCATTGCGGGTCAGGAAGTCGGCCCAGGGCTCGCCCTCGACCGGCAGGCGGTCGGTGTGCCAGCGATCAAGGACCTCGGCCGCCACCGCAGCCAGGAGCTCCTCCTTGTCGCCGACATGGTGGTACAGCGCCGGTTGACGGACCCCGATGCGCGCCGCGATCGCGTACATGGACAGGCCGTCCAGACCGCGCTCGTCGAGCACCTCGATCGCCGCAGCGACGATCGCCGGCAGATCGGTGCGCTTGGGGTGCGGCATGGGGCATACCGTACGACAGAAGCATGCTTATCGGTGATAACCTTCCGTCGAAACGACCGACAACCACCCGGAGGAGCCGATGAGCGACCACGCTGCAGAGCGGGCACCAGGGTCAGCAGCACCGCGGAACCGTCGGGCCGCATGGACCCTGCTGTTGCTCACACCGCTGATCGCCGAGCTCGCGCTCGGGTCGACACCGATCCGGATGGCATGGCTGGTGCTCTTGTGGATCCCGATCTACGGTGCCGGCGCCCTGCTCATCCGCGAGCTCGTCGTCAGGTGTGGGCGAGGTTGGCCGAGCATCTTGTTGCTGGCCCTCGCCTACGAGCTCCTCGAGGACGGGATCGGACTGCAGGCCTTGACGAGCCCCCACCTCTACGACGCAGCCGACTGGGGACTTCGGGTGTTCGGGTTCAACGCCCCGTACTGGGAGGCGAACGTCATCTACCACGCCGTGTTCACCCTGGCTGTCCCCATCGCGTTGACCGACCTGCTCTTCCCGAGACATCGCGGACGCCCGTACCTGGGTCGCACCGGCCTGGTCGTCTGCGCGGTGGTCGCGCTGTTGGGCGTCGGCGTGTTGCGCGGCAGCGTCCCGCCTCAGGAGGATCCCGGCTACCAGGCGCCGCTGGCGTTCGTGCTCGGCTGCCTCGTCGCCGTTCTGGCCATCGGGGTCGTCGCGCTGCGGCTGGTGCCGCGTGCCCAGCAGACCCGGGAAAGCCCCGGGACCGTCGAGGTTGCTCCCCGGGTGTGGCTGTTCTGCGGCGCCGGGTTGGGCACGTTGGTGTTCTTCGCCCTCACCTTCCCGATGTTCGGCGCCACGCAGCCAGCCTTCACCCACGGTCCCGTCGTGGTCGTGCCGATGCTGGCTTCCGCGGCACTGGCCGCGGCGTCGTACCTCATCGTGCGCCGGATGGCCGCATCGCCCGAGTGGACCGAGCGAGAGACCCTGGCGCTGATCGCCGGAGCTCTGATCGGTCACAGCATCGGCGGCCTGGCGACCGTGGCCCACACCACCGTCGACCGAATCGGGCTGGTCGCCATCGTCGCGGTGACGGGCCTGGCCATGTGGCGCCTGGACCAACGACTGCTCGAACGCAGGTGAGCGAAACATCAGCCCGCGACGTGCAGGCGGGCGAGCTACCTCAACCACCGGTTTCCGGTGGGCGGCCGTGAGGGCGACCTGAAGGCGGCATGAAACCGGTGTGAAACCGGTGCTCCTCAGCATGGAGGGCGAACGCTCACCCGAAGGGAGACCACCATGTCCAGCACCGCAACCGTGACCGTGACCGCCGGTCCGTCACGCACCTACTCATCGCTGCGCGCAGCGTGGATCCCCATGGCCGCGCTGTGCCTGGCCTTCTTCGTCGAGATGGTCGACAACACGCTGCTGTCCATCGCACTGCCGACCATCGGCCGCGACCTCGGCAGCGGCACGACGGCGCTGCAGTGGGTCACCGGCGCCTACTCCCTCACGTTCGGCGGCCTGCTGCTCACCGCCGGCTCGGTCGCGGACCGGTTCGGCCGGCGCCGGGTGCTGCAGGTCGGCCTCGCCGTCTTCGGCCTCCTCAGCCTGCTGGTCGTCCTCGTGGAGACCGCCGGCGAGCTGATCGCGCTGCGTGCCGCTCTTGGTGTCGCCGCCGCGGCGATGGCGCCGATCACGAACTCCCTGGTCTTCCGGCTCTTCGACGACAAGACGCTGCGGATGCGCGCGATGACGGTGATGATCGTCGTCGGCATGTCCGGCTTCATCCTCGGCCCGCTGCTCGGCGGCACAGCCTTGGCCCACGTACGCTGGGAGTGGCTGCTGCTCGTCAACGCGCCCATCGCGCTGATCGCCTTCGTCGGCGTCCGCCTCGGCGTCCCTGCCGACGACCGCGAAGGCCTGACCACGGACCGGCTCGACATCCCCGGCACCCTGCTGAGCATCACCGCCATCGGCCTGGCCTGCTGGTCCCTCACCAGCGGCGTCGAGCACGGCTGGCTCTCCGCAGTCACCCTCGCATCAGTGGCCGGCGCCGTGGCCGCCGGCCTCGGGTTCGTCTGGCGCGAGCGGCGTACCGAATCCCCGATGCTGGATCTGGGCCTCTTCGCTGCCGGCACCGTCCGTGGTGCCGCCATCGCCCAGATCGGCACGTCGATCGCGATGGCGAGCGCGATGTTCGGGCTGATCCTGCACTTCCAGTTCGCCTACGGCTGGAGCCCGGTCCGGGCCGGCCTCGCGAACCTTCCGATCATCGTCACGATGATCGTCGCGACTCCGTTGTCAGAGAGCCTCGCCGCTCGCTTCGGCCACCGGATCGCCTGCCTGATCGGCGCACTCGCGCTCGCCGGGTCGCTGGTCGGCCTCGCCTGGGGCGTCGAGCACGGCTACGCCGCGATCGCCACCGCCATGGTCGTGATGACGATCGGCCTGCGCACCGTGATGACCATCTGCGCGATCGCGCTCGTCGACGCGATGCCCGCCAACCGGACCTCGATGGGTACCGCGCTCAACGACACCGCGCAGGAGATCGGCACCAGCGTGGGTACGGCGGTCGTCGGCACCATGATCGCCGCACTGGTCACCACCCAGCTCCCGGCCGGCACGTGGAGCAGCGCACTCGTGCAGTCCTTCTTCCACGGCGAGCGGATCACCTACGGCGTGCTCGCGGTCGTCGTCGGCCTGGTCGCGGTCATGGGCGCCCTCGCCCTCACCGACTCGCACTCGACGGAGGAGCACCCCACCGATCAGTAGTACCAGGGGTAGGGCGACCAGTCAGGCTCGCGCTTCTCCAGGAACTGGTCGCGGCCCTCCTGCGCCTCGTCGGTCATGTACGCCAGGCGGGTGGTCTCGCCGGCGAACATCTGCTGGCCGACGAGGCCGTCGTCGAGGAGGTTGAAGGCGTACTTCAGCATCCGCTGGGCGGTGGGCGACTTGCCGTTGATCTTGCGGCCCCACTCGAGCGCGACGTCCTCGAGCTCGGCGTGCGGGACGGCGCGGTTGACGGTGCCCATGCGGACGCCGTCCTCGGCCGAGTACTCCTCGGCGAGGAAGAAGATCTCGCGAGCGAACTTCTGGCCGACCTGACGAGCGAGATAGGCCGAACCGTAGCCACCGTCGAAGGAGCCGACGTCGGCGTCGGTCTGCTTGAACCGCGCGTTCTCGGCGCTCGCGAGCGTCAGGTCGCACACCACGTGGAGGGAGTGGCCGCCGCCGGCGGTCCAGCCGGGGACGACGCAGATGACGACCTTCGGCATGAAGCGGATCAGCCGCTGGCACTCGAGGATGTGCAGGCGGGCGAGCTTGGCCTTGTCGATCGGGGTGGGCTCCTCCGCGCCGGTCCGGCCGGCGGCGTACGCATCGGTCTCCTCGTACTGGTAGCCAGCCTTGCCGCGGATCCGCTGGTCGCCGCCGGTGCAGAAGGAGAACTTGCCGTTCTTCTCCGACGGCCCGTTGCCGGTGAGCAGGACGCAGCCGACGTCCGCGGAGGTGCGGGCGTGCTCGAGCACGCGGAGGAGCTCGTCGACCGTGTGCGGCCGGAAGGCGTTGAGCACGTCGGGGCGGTCGAAGGCGATGCGTACGGTGCCGTGCTCCTTGGCCCGGTGATAGGTCAGGTCGGTCAGATCCTCGAAGCCGGGCACCTCGTCCCAGCGGCTCGGGTCGAACGTGTCGGAGACTCCCTCGATGGCGCTCATGGGGTGAGGTTATCCGGCCGGCTGATCGCAGGCTTGACCTTGCCCCCAGGGTCAAGGTCTACCGTCGTAGGCGTGCAGATCAAGGAGCTCGCGGATCGGGCCGGCGTGACGGTGAAGGCCGTGCGCTACTACGAGTCGCGCGGACTGCTCACGCCACGGCGGGCAGGCAACGGATATCGGGACTACGCCGACGTGGACGTACAGGTGGTGCGGGAGATCCGCGCCCTGCTCTCGCTCGGTCTCACCGCCGAGGAGACGCTGCCGTTCGTCGACTGCCTGCGCGCCGGCAACGACCGCGCCGACGTGTGCCCGGCCTCGCTCGAGGCCTATCGGCAGCGCATCGCCGAGATCGACCGGCGGGTCACCGAGCTGACCGCCCTGCGCGGCGAGCTCGCCGAGCTGCTGCACGAGGCCGAGTCCTATCACCCCGAAGGAGAGAAACGATGAGTCAGACCGCCGTGATCGAGGACATCACCGATGCCCGGTTCGTCGAGGACGTACTCATGTCCGACACGCCGGTGCTGGTGGAGATCTGGGCCGAGTGGTGCCCACCCTGCCGCCAGCTCGCCCCGATCCTCGAGAAGATCGCCGCCGAGCGGGTCGGCAGCCTGCGAGTGGTGAAGCTCAACCAGGACGAGAACCCGGCGACCTCCGCCGACTACCGGGTCATGGCGGTGCCGACGATGCTCCTCTTCCGGGGCGGGAAGCCGGTGCTCCAGATGGTCGGCGCGCGGCCGAAGTCGCATCTCGACCGCGAGATCGACAAGGCCCTCGCCTGATCGGGACGCGCGGAATAGGCGCCGAGTCGTGGTGTTGTAGAGGGCATGACCGAACTGCAAGGTGAATACGTCCCGAGCACGGCCGACTGGGTGCGCGAGCAGGTTGCCGCGTTCGAGGCCTCCAACGGCGCCGAGGCCAACGTCCTCGAGCGCGACGGCAAGCCGATCATCCTGATCACCAACCGCGGCGCCAAGACCGGCGCGATCCGCAAGACGCCGCTGATGCGGGTCGAGCGCGACGGGAAGTACCTCGCCGTCGCCTCGATGGGCGGCAGCGACAAGAACCCGGCGTGGGTGGCCAACTTCCGCACGTACCCCGACATGGTGCTCCAGGACGGCGGCACCAAGAAGGCGTACGTCGCTCGCGAGCTCTCCGGGGCCGAGCGCGAGGAGTGGTGGGACTATGCGGTGAAGACCTGGCCGACGTACGGCGAATACCAGCCCAACACGTCCCGGATCTTCCCGCTCTTCCTGCTGGAGCCGGCCGACTGAACGGTCACCAATTGACCGGTGTGTAACCGGGACAGTGCTACGGCTGTCGGTTCACGACGCTAGGGTCTATGGCCATGCCGTTCCTGCTACGCGTCGAGCTGCCCGATGTCCCGGGTTCCCTCGGTCGCCTCGCCTCCGCCATCGGTGAAGCCGGTGGCGACATCGAGGCGATCGAGATCGTCGAGAAGAACAAGGCCGAGGGACTCGCCGTCGACGACGTGCTTCTCGAGACCTCCCCGGGCACCATGCCGGACTCCATCGTCTCGGCATGCAACGAGCTCGACGGCGTGCAGGTCGTCTGGATCTCCCGCTACGCCGCCGGCGGCAACCTCTTCCTCGACCTCGAGGCGGTCGAGGACCTCACCGAGAACGCTCATGAGGCCCTCGACCGGCTCGTGGACGTGCTGCCGCTGACCTTCCGTGCCGACTGGGCCATCCGCGTCCACCGCGTCAAGGGCATCGCCCGCTCCACCGACGGCGCGCCCGAGAACGTCCCCTTCATCGAGCTCGACCGCCCCGAGCGGATCGAGGTCGA
This sequence comes from Nocardioides luteus, assembly GCF_000960475.2. Lineage (GTDB taxonomy): Bacteria > Actinomycetota > Actinomycetes > Propionibacteriales > Nocardioidaceae > Nocardioides > Nocardioides luteus_A. The sequence continues at coordinate 99,417 of NZ_JZDQ02000002.1, forward strand.
GGGCGAGGACGAGAACATGTTCGCCGGCGCCCGTATCGACGGCAACGAGATCGTCATCATCGGCCGCCGCGGTGGCCCCGACTTCCTCGACTCCGAGCTCGCCCGCCTGGGCCACCTGGCCTCCCTCGCCACCTCCATCGCCCGCTCCTGACCCCGGTCGGCCGCGGGCGGTCAGTCGTGGCCGAGCCGCTGGCGGAGGCCGGAGGCGCGCTGGGCGCGGTGGGTGATCGCGGCGGTGACGGCGTCGGGGGTGCCGACGATGCGTACCCGCTCCTGGGCCCGCGTGACCGCGGTGTAGAAGAGCTCGCGGGTGAGCAGGGGCGAGTCGTCGGGCGGGAGCAGGACGGTGACGGACCGGGCCTGGCTGCCCTGGGACTTGTGGACGGTCATCGCGTGCAGGGTCTCGATGTCGCCGAGGCGTGAGGGGGCGTACGTCGCGCCGCCTGCGATCGCGACGCGGAGGTCTCCGCCGGCGTCCTGATAGGTGACGCCGGTGTCGCCGTTGAAGAGACCGAGGCCGTAGTCGTTGGCGGTGACGAGGACCGGCCGGCCCGGGTACCACTCGTGGCCCCAGCCGATGCCGAGCGGCTCACCGGTCGTCTCGGCGAGGCCGCGCTCGACCTGCCGGTTCCAGTGGGCGACGCCCCACGGGCCGTCGCGGTGGGCGCAGAGGAGGCGCGACTCGTCGAGCATCCGTACGCAGCGCTCCGCATCGCCCGCGAGCGCAGCCTCGTGAAGGGCGACGGCGTGCCTGACCAGCTCGCGCTCGACCTCGGCCGTCCGGGTCTCGTCGGCGGGGTCGACGAGCTCGACCGCGGGGTCGTCGGACTTCAGCACGTCGAGAGCCGCGTCGGCGTCGCCGTCCCGCAGCGCGGCGGCGAGGGCACCGATCGCACCGCCGAAGCGGTGGGTGGTGCGGAGCGCGGCGACCGCGTCGGGCGAGCGCACGGCGAGCCCGGCGACCAGGTCGGAGAGCACCGCCCCTGCCTCGACGCTGGCGAGCTGGTCGGGGTCGCCCACGAGGATCAGCCGCGCCTCCGGGCGCACCGCCTCGAGCAGCCGGGCCATCATCGTCAGCGAGACCATGCTCGTCTCGTCGACGACGATCACGTCGTGCGGAAGCCGGTTGGTGCGGTGGTGCTTGAACCGCGTCGACGAGCCGGGTCGCCACCCGAGCAGCCGGTGGAGGGTCGAGGCGGTCAGGCCGTTGAGCCGGGCACGGTCGGCGTCGGTGAACTGAGGCGCGAGCTGGGCGCCCTCGACCGCCTCCTGCAGCCGGGCGGCGGCCTTGCCGGTGGGTGCGGTCAGCGCGACCCGCAGCGGCGTCGGGGACTGCTCGGTGAGCAGCGCCAGCAGGCCGGCGACGGTCGTGGTCTTACCGGTGCCGGGTCCGCCGGTGAGCACCGTCGTCGACTGCCGGGACGCGGCGAGCGCTGCGGCGCGCTGCTCGGCGTAGCCCTCCCCCGGGAAGAGCCGGGCCGCGCTCGCCTCGAGCAGCGCCTCGTCGGCCACGGGCCGGGGTGAGGCCAGGCGGGCGAGCAGGTCGTGGCGTACCTGTCCCTCTTCGCGGTGGTAGCGGTCGAGGTAGAGCAGGCCGTCCTCGACCTGCACCAGCGACTGCGCGGCCAGGGGGCTGTCGGCGACGGCCTCCAGCCAGCCGTCGGCGGCGGGCCAGGGCAGCGTCTCCTCGGTCTCCCGCAGCGCGGCCAGGTCGACGCACACCGACCCGTGCCGGACCGCGCGGACCGCCAGCGCGACCGCCAGCCGCACCTCGTCGCGCTCTTCTCCCGCGAGGGCGGCGGCTCGCGTCGCGACGTGTACGTCGGCCGCGGTCAGCACACCCTCCTGGTTGAACGACGCCAACAGGCCGGTCGCTGACCTGGCCAGGCGTGCGTCGAAGGGGTCGTCGGACTCCCAGCGCTCGATCATGAGGCTCCTCGGTCGAGCAGGTCGGACAGGGCGACCGCCAAGGACGCGGGCGGCTGCCAGGTGAACACGCCGGTGGGGATGCCGTCGACGACGGGAGTGTCCGGGCCGAGCATCCCGCGCACGTAGAGATAGAGCACGCCACCGAGATGCTGCTCGGGGTCGTAGCCGGGCAGGCGCCAGCGCAGGAAGCGGTGGACCACCGCGGAGTAGAGCAGCGCCTGCAGCGGGTAGTGGGAGTGGAGCATCGCCTCGGCGAGCTTCGGCTGGGTGTAGTCCATCGCCTCCACGCCCAGGAAGTTGGTCTTGTAGTCCACGACGACGAACCGGCCGCTCGGCAGCCTCAGCACCACGTCCACCGATCCGGTCAGATAGCCCCGCAGCGACTGGTCACCCAACGGCGGAGTCTCCAGCCGGTCGGCGTACGTCACCATCGGGTCGTCCGCCGGAAGATGCGCTCGCAGCAGCGGAGCGAGGTCGCGCAGGCGCACGTCGGGGGCACCCTGCTGATCGCCTCGGGCTCCGCTTCGGCCAGGGCCGTCACCCCCCGCGAGCGGGATCTCGAAGTCGAGCTCGCGCAGCCGGTCGCGCAGCGGGATCTGGACCAGCGTCAGCCCGTCGGCCAGCGGGCCGAGCGGGGTCAGGTTGAGCGGCAGGATCGCGGTCGCCAGGTCCTCGGCGGAGGCCGGCACCGGCCACCACCGCAGCTGTTCGCGGGTCTTCGTCAGCAGCTCTTCGGCCAGGTCGGGGGCTTGCGGGTCGGTGTGTTCCAGGACCGCGTGGACCAGCGACCCGAAGCCGGCACCCTTGGGCAGCTCGGCCATCGGCGAGAGGTGCTCCTCTTGTGCGGGGGTCGCGACGAGGTCGACGTCCTCGGCGACCGGCTCGTCGTCCGTGCCCTCGACCTCCGGCTCCGAGGTCGCCGTGACGCCCTCGTCGACCCGGATGAGCCCGGAGTAGGACGTACGCCGCCACTCCGCGTCCACCTCGCGCGTGAACGCCCGCGCGGCGAGGTCGCCACGGGGAGTCGCACGCACCGGCGGCGCTGCCGGAACCGGTACGGATTCCTCGGCCGTCGGTCCGCCGTGACGTGCGACGTTGCCCAGCAGGCTCGCCGCGTCCTCGTCGCTCGGCACGGGAACACTGTCGGGAACCGCCGCCTGGCCGGGACCGCGCCCGAACAGCAGCCGATGCAGTCCACCGGTGGCGGTGTTGGCCGTCGGCGCCCACCAGGCGACGACCTGCGACTGCGCCCGGGTCAGTGCGACGTAGAGATCGCGCAGCTCCTCGCCGAGCTCCTCGGCCTTGTGCCGCTCGGCGTGCTGCGCCCACTGCGCGCCGGTGCAGGTGACGTCGATCGTCCGCTGTCCGTCGGCGTCGTGGAAGCGGGCGACATCGGGGTCGCGCACGAAGAAGTCGTAGGCGAAGGGCAGGTAGACGATCGGGTACTGCAGCCCCTTCGAGCCGTGCACCGTCACGATCTGCACCGCCGCGGCGTCCGAGTCGAGCCGCCGCGGCCGCTCGGCCGCGGCCGAACGCCGGCGCTCGTCGCGGAACCAGGCCAGCAGCGCCGGCAGCCCGAGCGAGTCGCGCACGGAGATGTCGTGGAGCAGCTGCCCGAGATGACGTACGTCAGTGAGCAACCGCTCCCCGTCGGTGCGCTGCAGCACGCGCGCGGTGAGCCCGCGCTCCTCGGCGGCCTCGATCAGGGCGGCGACACCCCGGCCACGCAGCAGCAGCGCCCACCCGCGCAGGGTGTCGGCGATGCGGGAGGTGAGCGCCTCGCCGCCCGCGTCGAGCTCGGTCGCGGTGTAGCCGAAGAAGACGCTCAGCCCGGCCGCGCGCACCAACGGCGCCCGATGGGGCGCGTCGAGCGCCTGGAGCAGCGCGAGCCAGTCCTCGCCGGCGGGGGTCAGGAAGACGTCACCACCGCCGGCCATCACCGCCGGGATCCCGTGCTCCTGCAGGACGCGCTGGACCAGGAGTCCGTGGGAACGGATCGCGACGATGACCGCGATGTCCCCCGCCTGGACCGGGTGATCGCACCAGGTCGCGTCCGAGCCGAGCAGCTCGGCGATGTCGCCGGCGAGGTCGCGGGCGATGTGGGTGCGCGCGTCACCGGCGGTGATCATCTTCCCGCGGGTGAGCTTGAAGCCGCGGCGACCGACCCGCCGGATCCGGAACGGCGACGGATGCGGTGCACCGGTCAGCCTCGACCCCTCATGATGGGCCTTGACGTCGTGGACGACGATGTCGGGCGAGCCCAGTGCGGCACCTCTCAGGACCACCTGGAGCCGCTCGACCAGCGGGGCGTCGCTGCGCCAGTTGGTGTCGAGGGTCGCCTGGGTCTCGGCCGTGCGGGCAGCCGTCAGATAGGTGAAGACGTCGCCGCCGCGGAAGGCGTAGATCGCCTGCTTCGGGTCACCGATCAGGACCAGTGTCGCGTGACCTTCGAAGGCCCGGGAGAGCACCTGCCACTGCACCGGGTCGGTGTCCTGGAACTCGTCGACCAGCACGATCTTCCACCGCTGCCTCATCCGCGCCCGCGCGGGAGCGGAGGGGTCCTCCAGCGCGACCGCGAGCCGGGAGAGCAGGTCGTCGTAGGAGAGCACGCCGCGCATCTGCTTGCGCCTGTCGACCTCGTCGCGCACCGCCTCGGCGAACCTGACCCGTGCACCGGCCACCGGGTCCTCTTCGGGCGCCGGAGCGATCCGCGACTGCGGGTCCTCGACCGCGGTCCGAGCCAGCCCGAGCGCGACGTCGCGGTCGAACGGCGGGCGCTCCCGGGCCTCGCCGAACCACTTCAGGTAGAGGTCGTCGACGACCTCCACCACCAGCTCGTCGAGCGACTCGACCAGCTCGGCGCCGGCGTCGGTGTCACCGGCCACGCCCAGCGACCGCAGCACGAGCTGGCAGAACTGGTGCGTGGTCGCGATCGTGGCGCCGTCGAAGGAGGCGAGCGCGTCGCGCACGCGCTCGTGGCGTACGCGGACCTCTTCGTCGGGCACATCGAGCAGCAGCTCGAGGTGGGCGTCGAGCGGGGTCGGGCGCTGTCCGCGGACGGCCTCCGCGAACGCCCGTTCGGCCTCGACCAGGTGGGAGCGCACGCGGTCACGCAGCTCCTGGGAGGCGGCGCGGCCGAAGGTGATCGCCAGGATCTCGTCGAGGGTCGCGACGCCCTCGATGACGTAGCGGGTGACCAGGGCGCCGATGGTGAAGGTCTTCCCGGTGCCGGCCGAGGCCTCGATCAGGGTCGTGCCGGTCGGGAGCGGACCGGTCAGCTCGAATCCGTCCATCACCAGCTCCCCTGCTCGGCCTCGAGCAACGGCGACCAGACCCGCATCGCGAGCGCCCCGAAACGGGACGTCTCCCCCTCGAACTCCTCACCCGGCTCCGGCGGGTCGCCCAGCCCCGGGATCCCGGACTTCGCACCCCAGGCTCGCACCTGCTCCACGTCGGACTCCTCGCCCTCGAACCGCCCGTCGTTCCACTCCCAGCCGGCCTTGTAGAGCGCGTCGTCGACGCCGGCCTGGGTGCGCCGCTGGCGCGCGTAGGCGAGGGAGGTCTTCAGCGGCAGCGGGAGCGGCGCGGAGAGCCCTCGGTCGCGCAGCCGCACCAGGTCGCGCAGCACGTCGATCGCGGTGTGGTCGAGCGGCCCGAGCTGGGAGAGCCCGAACGGCGTACGCGACCTGGAGTTGCCCGGGCGCCCCAGCGTCCAGGCGCTCCAGGCGCGGTCCTCGTCGGAGGCTGCCAGCGCGACCAGCTGCACCCATGACTCGATCCGCTGCTTGGCGCCCAGGCGGGAGTAGGTCACCGGAGCCAGCCGGTCGCCGTAGACCTGGGGGACGGTGCCGGTCAGGCGTCGTCCGTCGCCGAGATCGACCTCGACGTCGACGGCCCGCGCCTGTCCCGTGGAGATGCCCGCGTGGCGCACCCGCAGCGCCTCGGCCGCGATCGGCTTCGCCTTGGTGATCACGTCGGTGAGGATGCGCCAGCCGAGCCACTTCGGGGGGAGTACGCCGCGCCGCCATTCCTGCTGGATCGCCTGCTCCTCCGACATCCCGGCGAGCAGATCGTGGAGGAGCCGGTCGCCCACCGACCACTGCCCCAGCCCGTCGAGCTCGACCGGCAGCCCGTCGGAGAGCGGGTCGTCGTCGCGCGGCAGCGCCAGCTCCAGCCGGTCGCGGAAGAACGCGCGCACCGGCGCGCGGTAGAAGGCGAGCAGCTCCTCGAGCGTCACGTCCCCGGTCGCCGGTGGCGCCAACGGGCCGGGCAGGAACTCCGGCGGCTCCACGCGGTCCGAGACCGCGGCGAGGGCACCGGCCTCGGCGGCCCTGTCGAAGGAGAAGGAGTGTCCCGCCACCAGCGCCCCGGGCGTGAGGTTGCGCGGGTCGAACGGCTGCAGCGGGTGCCTGGTCGTCACGACCTCCTTGACCGGCCTGCCGTCCGCGGAGACCGCGGTCGCGTCCAACGCGTCCAGCAGCTCCCCCAGCGGCACCGCGGGCGGCCGCGGCTGTCCCGAGTATTCGTTGGCGCCCGTGTAGGTCACCACCAGCGTCTCGGTCGCCGCCAGCAGCGCGTCGAGGAACAGCTGCCGATCCTCGCTGCGCAGGTCGCGCTCCCCGGTCTGCGGGTTCCGGGCCAGCAGGTCGTCACCGTCGGTGATCCCGACCCGCGGGAAGACCCCGTCGTCCATGCCGAGCAGACAGACCACCCGATGCGGCACCGACCGCATCGGCACCAGCGTCGACACCGTCAGCGTGCCCGTGCGGAAGTTGGCGCGCGTCGCCCGACCGGCCAGCCGCGCCCCCAGGAGCGCGCGCACGTCCGGGAGGCGCAGCTCGTCGACCTCGTGGCCTGTGGCGGCGTCCCGGACCCGGGACAGCTCTCGGGTCACCTGGCCCGACTGCCACTCGTCGTTGGCCGAGACCGACGTCAGGGCGGCGACCCCCTCCTCGATGACCTTCAGCCAGTGCTCCAGCGGATGCACTCCGGCGAGCTCGTCGGTCACCTCCACCAGCCGGTCGACGAGCTCGGCGAACTTCCCCGCCAGCTCGACGCTGCCACTGCCCACGTCGTCCAACGGCAGCGTCGTGTCCAGCCAGGTCGCCGAGTCCTCGGACATGGCCACCCCGGTGAGGATCCGGTCCATCCCGAAGCGCCAGGTGTTGGCGACGTACGTCTCCAGCCCGAAGGGCTCGCGGTGCTCCGCGTCGAAGCCCCACCTGATCCCGGCGTCCTTGGCCCACTCCTCGAGCTGCTCCAGCGCGTCGTCGTTGAGCCCGAACCGGCGCCGCACCGGATCGAGATGAGCAAGATCGAGTACGTCGCTCACCCCCGCCCGGCCACCGGCCAGGTCGAGCAGTCTGGTGGCCACGTCGAGGAGCGGGTTCGTACGCGTCAACGACCGGTCCGCCAGCTTCACCCGCAGCCGGTGGGCGGGGTGGCCCTTGTCGCCGGTCATCTCTCCCAGCCCGAACCCGGCCTCGATCAGCGGCGCGAAGGTCTCGATGTCGGGGCACATCACGAGTACGTCCCGAGGCTCCAGCGTCGGGTCGTCCTCGAGCAGCCCCAGCAGCACCTCGCGGAGCACCTCGACCTGGCGCGCCTCGCCGTGGCAGGCGTGCACCTGGATCGAGCGGTCCTCCGGATCGAGCACCCGCCCGGCGGCCTCTCCGAGGGTGTTGCCGCGGATGTCCGCCTGCAGCCACCCGAGAAGTCTGCCGTCGGTGTCGAAAACGCCGTCGGTGATCGCGTCGCCGGAGAACCCGCTCAACGAGCGCTGCAGCTCCCGCGTGTCCCGGCCGAGCGTCGCCAGCAGCGGATGTCCGACGGCATCGTGGGACCGGTCCGCGGTCCGCGCGACCACCCCGTCCAGCTCCGCGAGCGCCTCCCACAGCGCCTCGGAGGGGTGCGGCAGCCACAGGTGCACCTCACGGTGCTCCCCCAGCGCCGCGACCAGCTCGACGTCGGTCGCCGACAGCCGGGTGTGCCCGAACAGCGAGACCCGCTCCGGCAGGTCGAACTCCCCAGGCGCCTCCCTCAACCGCGCGACCGTCGCCGCCTGCCGCTCCACCGGCGTCGGCCCGCCGACCAGCCCGGCGACGGCCCGCCACAACGGCGGCTGCCAGCTGAGGTCGTCGGCGATCTCGTTCCCGAGCCCGTCGGTGTCCCGCCCCGCACTCCAGTCGGCCACCACCGCCGGCCGCTGGTCCGCGTACGCAGCGAACAACCGCGCCAACCGCCGGGCCAGCGCCAACCGCCGCCCCCGACGACGTACGCCTTCCTCCGTCGCGTCCCCGTGCCCCAGGTGCAACGCGAGCGGCCTCGCCCACGGCTCGTCCAGCGACGCGTCGATCGCCGCCAGCACCGGCCAGGTCAGCGACTCCGGCGCCCAGGGATCCTCGTCCCCCGTGCCCGCGATCTCGGCGAACAGCGACCACGGCGTCCGGAAGTCCATGCCCGCACAGATCCCGTCCTGGCGGTCGTCTGCCGCCCCCAGCCGATGCGAGAGCCGCTGCGACAACCACCGCTCCACTCCCCGCGCCGGCACCACCACGACCTCCGTCGCGAACGGATCCCCCAACGGCACCGACAACAGCTCGCCGAGCGAGTCGGCGAGCAGATCGGTCCGCGGCGCGCGGTGCAGATGTACGACCACAGACCGCAACCTATCGGGCACCGCCGACAGGGCGCCTCAGGACTCCATCGAGCTAGTTGGGTCCTTCGTGCTGTGCTCCGGCCTGCCTGGACTCCGAGTCGAGTTGCCCTGACTCAGCCGACGAACTTGAACGTCGGCATGACATCGTTGATCAGGCCATCGATCTGTTCTTGTGTGGCCAAGTCGTTGGTGAATGTCCACTCCACGGCTACCTGGTGCCCTTCGATAAGCGCCCCGAAGTTCTCGAAGGTGTTGGTGTCATTCGTCTCACGAATGTGGAAGAAGGTGTAACCCCCGTACTTGACGTCGGGGAGCCGCTTCCCGCTCGGTCCCGCCGCGTTGAGCCGGGCCTCTGCCAGTTCGTCGGTGTTCCTGGCTAGTGAGGCAGTGTCCGCGTCAAGGACCGCACCTCCGGGCGAACTTCCGTCCGTCTTCGGGGCATCGATCAGCCAATATGGATCCTCGAAGCGCACGTCCCACTCCGGGGGAGCGCTGAGTTGCGCTCCGTTCTGATCAGCAACCTGCGGATCGCTAGTCGGCTCGGCCGATGACGTCGCGGCGGTCGACGAGCTCGGTGGCTTGGATGGATCATCCGTGCCACTGCCACTCGAACAACCAGAGAGCACAGCAGTTGCGACAGCGGAGATGGTCAGCGCGGTGAGCCAACGGACCCCCGGGTGCGGCCGAGATGGAATCATGCCCGAGAGCGTAGTAGGTACACCTCGCTCATGATTGCGCGTGACCAACTTCTACGGCCATGTCTAGACTTTGCCTACCGCGCGAACTGACTCGGAGGCCGACATGGCAGGTGCACGCTCGACTGGGGTGAACGAGACTCTGGTCAATACGATCAAAGAGGTCCTCACCGACGCGAAGGTCGAGATCGACAAGGTCCACGTCGACAAGCCGGCATCTAAAGCCCTCGGAGGCGGCGCGACGGCGGCGACGCTCGAGAGCCTGATGAACCGAGCGACCGATCGCATCAACTCCGCAATGTCACAAACATCCAATGCGCTGATCAAGTTTGTCGACGGGCTCGACGACGCCGTGCGCGCGGTGAAGGACGCTGATGAAGAGGCCGAGGAGGCGTTCAAGAAGGACATGATGTTGGCGGTCGAAATGATCGACCAGCCCTTCTTCGACAACCTGACGAAGGACGATCGCCCGAACATGCCGGGCTTCCAATTGCCATTCTTTCCGCTGTCTCCCGAAGCCTTGCAGGAGATCGTGTCTCGATCCGAGTTTGGCCAGGACCAGGAGGACTGACCTGTGACCGGAGTCAAGGGCACGATGATGATCGTGCTGGAGCAATACGTCGCCAATGCGGCCCCCGAGGACGTTGAGAGCCGCTTGGCTGAGTGGCGACGCGCGCGCAGAGCGATGAGTGAAGCCGCCTCAAGCCTGGATCTAGCGGGAAACAGAGTTTCCGATGCTTTTGAGGAGACGTCCCTGACAACGGACGCCGCCAAGTCGGCGTTCAAGCGAGCGTCAAGTGACCTGAAGGAGAAGGTCGCTCAACTCGACGCGGCCGTCGAGGCGCTGAGTAAAGCACGCGCAACCACAGCGCAGGCGCAGGAGATCCACAAGCAGCTTGCAGCGTCCCTCCCAGCTTCCCACGGCCCCGCGCCCGATCCCTCGGCGCCGCAGTACGCCCAAACCGGAACCGGTGTCGATTCTGCGACGGCAGTGCAGAACCAGAAAGCGCTCCAGTCGGATCGCGCTGCCTGGCAGGCCCGGGAACAGGCGATCGCCGATGCCGAGCAGGCTGCGGCCCAGCAGATCGAACAGGTCGACAAGAGCAACTACACGGCTGATCCCCCCGTCCGCGAGATCACGGATGAGCCGAACACCGAGAGCAACAGTAAGCCGACGAAGCCCTCGTCCCCCGGCTCCTACAGCCAGATCGCAGCGTCCAAGGCCCGGATGGAGAAGTACAACTCCGGCACGCTCTACCCCGAAGGCTGGGGCCACGAGCTGATCGCCCAGGAGAAGGCGAACATCGCGGGCTACGAGGCCGAGAACAAGCCCGAGTGGGACGGCACCCGGTGGATCAACGCTGACGGCACGCCGGCGCCCTCGACGTCGTACGCGATGGTCGAGACGGCTGACGGCCTCGCTCCGCTGGCAGGCGGGAGCGGCGGGATGACTGCGCTCGCGATCGGTGGCGGCGGGGCTCTGCTGGGTGCCGGCGTGGCGAAGGCGCTCGCGAGCAAGTTTGCTGCCGGAGCGAAGGCAGCGACCGCCGGAGCGACCTCGAGGTCAGCCACGGCCAGGGCAGCGGGCGCGAAGGCCGGCGCCGCCGGTGCCCGCGCGGGCGCTGGGGCCGGGGCCCGCGGAGCGGGCGCACGTGGCGCTGGCGCAGGTGCCCGCGGGGCAGGTGCGCGCGGCGGACGCGGCGGCGCGACCGGGGCGGGCAGCCGCGGCGGACGTGGCGGAGCCGGCGCGGGCGGCCGCGGCAAGAAGGACGACAAGAGGAACGGCCAGGACCAGGACTGGCAGGCCGACTACACCGACGACTGGACCGAGACGGCGAGCGACGTCCTGGACCCCGGGACGGCCCGGGGCTGGGCCCCGAACGCACCGCAGGACGACGCCTCCGGCACCGACAGGAACGGCCGCAACCCCTCGTAGGACCAGCGCTCGCACCTGAATCGCCGGCCTCGTCCACGGCCAACCGCCGTGGACGAGGCCGGCGGTTCGCATTGTCCGGGCGTCAGCGTCCTCAGCCTGGTTGGATGGTCGAGATGACCACGCTGAGGACGGACCGGCTCTCGATCGAGGGAGCGGAGGACCCGGTCGACGGGCCGCTGCCGTTGCTGCACGGTGTGCCGCGGCCAGGGTTCGAGCCCGATGCCGCGCCGTATCCGGACATGGCGGCGAACCTCGAGTACGGCCGGCCGAGCACGCTCCTGCCCTACACGGCTCAGGACTCCTACACCCGCCGGCGCGACCCTCGCGATCTGCCGACCCTGGCGCTGGAGAACGAGCTGCTCACCGCCACCTTCCTGCCCGGCTACGGCGGGCGGCTGTGGTCGCTGGTGCACCGGCCGTCGGGCCGGGAGCTCCTGCACCGCAACCCCGTCCTACAGCCGGCCAACCTGGCGCTGCGCGACGCCTGGGTGGCCGGCGGGGTCGAGTGGAACCTCGGCGCCACGGGGCACTGGCCACTCACCTGCTCCCCGCTGCACGCGGTGAGGCTGACCGCGCCGGACGGGAGCCCCGTCCTGCGGATGTACGAGCTGGAGCGGATGCGGCGGGTCGTGGTCACGATCGACGCGTGGCTGCCCGCCGGATCCCCGGTGCTGCTGGTGCACGTCTCGCTCCACAACCCCGCACCGAACCCGACCCCGGTCTACTGGTGGACCAACATCGCGGTGCCCGAAGGCCCGGACGTACGTGTCGTCGCGCCGGCCGAGCGGGCCTTCCACTTCGACTACGCGGAGCAGCTGCGGCTGATCGACTTTCCGGAGACGGCCGGCGGAGACCAGAGCTATCCGGCGAGGTTCGCCCGGGCGGCCGACTTCTTCATGGACGTCGCCGGCGGCGAACGCCGATGGATCGCCGCGCTCGACCGCGACGGCAGCGGGCTCGTCCAGGCCTCCACCGACCGGCTCATCGGCCGCAAGCTCTTCCAGTGGGGCAACGGCGCGGGTGGACGGAGGTGGCAGGAGTGGCTGTCCGGGCCGGGCGCTGCGTACCTCGAGATCCAGGCGGGCCTGGCACGTACGCAGCTCGAGCACCTTCCGCTGCCCGGCGGCGAGACCTGGGAGTGGGCCGAGGCGTTCGGCCTGCTCGAGGTCGCCCCCGAGCGGGCGCACGGCTCCTGGGACGAAGCCCGGGCGGCCGTGGACGAGGCGCTCGAGCGGCTCGTGCCGCGGACCCGGCTGGATGACGCACTCAGCGCGGCAGGAGGCTTCACGGGGCCGGCAGAGCCGCTCGCCCACGGGTCCGGGTGGGGCGCGCTCGAGGTCGCGGCCGGCGCTGTGCCGGCGGACCCGCTGCGCCCGTTCGGGACCTGCGCCGAGGACCAGGAGCCCTGGCTCGAGCTGCTGCAGCACGGCCGGCTGCCGATCAGCGACCCGCCCGCTGCTCCGGTCCTGGGCGCGCACTGGCGAGAGCTGCTGGAGGCCTCGGCCGACGACTGGCACGCGTGGTACCACCTCGGCCTGCTCCGGCTCGCCGACGGCGACCGCACGGCAGCTCGCACGGTCCTGGAGCGGTCGGTCGCCGATCGCCCCAACCCCTGGGCCCTACGCGCGCTCGCCCATCTCGCGGACCCACCCGCGGCGGACCTCCTGCTCGAGGCTCACCGCCTCCGTACCGACCTGCGCGAGCTCACCATCGAGCTGCTCCACGCGCTGATCGCCTCCGACCGCCCCGCCGAAGCGCTCGAGGTGATCGACTCCCTTGCCGACACCGACCGTGAGCACGGCCGGATCCGGCTGTGCACCGCACAGGCGGCGCTGGCCGTGGGCGACCTCGACCGGGTCCGCACACTCCTCGACGAAGGCATCACGGTCGACAACCTCCGCGAGGGCGAGGCCGCCTTGGACACGCTCTGGCGAGCCGTTCATCCCGGCGAGCCGGTGCCTGCGGCGTACGACTTCCGGATGTCTCCCGGCTGACGACCCTCAGGCGACCTTGTTCATCTCACCGGTGTGCTCGATGGACTCGTCGAGCTGGTGACGGGCGTCGGGGTGGCCGTGGAAGTGCTTGTAGGAGTAGCCCAGGACGGCGAGGGCGATGATGCAGGAGCCGATGAGGGTGACCCCGGTCCAGTCGCCGCCGAGGAGCCAGAGGGACGCCTCGAGCGGCCACCAGTGGGGCGCGGGCGGCTTGACCAGGAAGACCACGCCGACGGCACCGATGGAGAGCGCCCCCAGGGTCGAGGCCACGATGCGCGGCCAGGTCTCGACACCCTCGGCCGCACCACGGAGCGCCCGCAGCCGCACCGGCTCGACGTAGCGACGAGCCCAGGCGTACTGCCTCGAGAGCACGGCGAGCCCCCCGAAGACCATCAGGAGGCCGGGACCGGGCAGGATCAGCGCCGCGATGCCGGCGACCACGAGCAGCCACCCGACGATCTCGTAGGCGAGCCGCTTCGCTGCGGCTCCTGCGAGGGACTTCATGCCAATAGCCTGCCATTCGGGGACAACCCCGAGGGCAACTAGGGGAATTTTGCGGTCGGTCATGCGGCCAGGTCGTACTTGACGCCCTCGGGGCTCGGGAAGGTCAGCCACAGCACCGCGAGGACGAGGTGACCGACCGCGGGTACGACCAGGATGAGCTGCCACCAACCGGAGCGGTTGATGTCGTGCAGCCGCCGCGCGCCGAGCGCGATGGTCGGCACGAACGCGACCAGCGCATAGAGACCGATCACGAGGCTCGCCACATCGTTGCGCGCCAGCACGAGGACGATGAACATCAGAAGGTTCACGAGCATCGGCCAGAGCAGCTCGGTGCGGCTGGCGCGACCCGAGAATGTCGCGTACTTCTTCCAGAACCGCGCGTACGCCTCGGTGATCGAGGCCGCACGAAGCGGCTGGCTAAGGGGGATCGTCACGGGCAGGAACCTTAGGTGGCGGAGATCGGCTGCGTAAATGTCTGGCCGGGCATCTGTTCCAAATATCTACAAAGTTCATCTTCCCGTCGTAAACAGATGCAGACGGAACATCAAAGGGGCGGCGTACGGAACGAATTCCGTACGCCGCCCCCGGCTGTGGTCTCGATCAGGCCTGAGCGGCCTCGTCGATGGCAGCAGCGACGCGCTTGTGCGCCTCCCAGATCTCCTCGGGCAGCTTGAACTGCTTGAGGTGCTCCTCGCGGAAGCCCATCTCCTGCTTCCAGCGGGCCAGGTCCAGGGAGAGGATCCGGTCGAGGTCCTTCTGCGGCAGCTCGAGGCCGCGCAGGTCGAGCTCGTCCTCGGTCGGGATGATGCCGACGGGGCTCTGCTGGCCCTTGACCTCACCCTTCTTGAACTGCAGCAGCCACAGCAGCGCACGCACGTTCTCGCGGTAGCCGGGCCACAGGAAGTGACCGTCCTCGGCGTCACGCTGGAACCAGTTGACGTGGGCGAAGACCGGCTTGTCGGTGGCCTCGCCGATGATCTTCAGCCAGTGGCGGGCGTAGTCGCCCTCCTCGTAGGCGAGGAACGGACGCATCGACATCGGGTCGTAGCGGAGCACGCCCTCGAGGCCGTCGGCCGCGGCGGTCGCCTCGGCGCCCAGGGTGAGGCCGTCGTAGACGCCCTCGGCCACGTCGGTGATCGCGCGGATCAGCGGCTCGCGGTCACGGGTGCGGCCACCGAAGATGATCGCGTCGATCGGCACGCCGGCGGCGTCGTCGAAGTCGGGCGCCGCGTTGGGCACCTGCGAGATCGGCGTGGTGAACCGGGAGTTGGGGTGGGCCCAGGGCTCACCCAGCTCGTCGTCGATCCGGTCGGCGATGCGCTCGCCCTTCCAGTCGATCCAGCCGTCGAGGTCGTCCGGGTGGTGCTTGGTGAGCCCCTCCCACCAGACCTCCTGGGTCTTCTCGTTGTAGGCGACGTTGGTGAAGATCGCACCCGAGCCCGGCAGGATCGCCTGGATGGCGCCCGGGTTGGTCTTCTCGTTGGTGTCCTTGGCGACACCGAAGACGCCGTTCTCCGGGTTGAAGGCGCGCAGCTTGCCGTCCTCGCCGACCCAGATCCAGGCGATGTCGTCGCCGTAGAAGGTGACCTCGTAACGCTCGCCGAGCGCGTCGGGCGAGAGGGTCATCGAGAGGTTGGTCTTGCCGGAGGCCGAGGGGAAACCACCGACGACGTGGAACTCCTCACCGGTCTCCTTGTCCTTGATGCCCAGCAGCAGGAACTGCTCGGCCAGGAACTTGCCCGAGGCGCGGCCGTCGTAGCAGGCCTGGCGCAGCCCGTGGGCGATCTTGCCCAGCAGCGCGTTGCCGCCGTAGGAGGAGCCGAAGTGAAGGATCGTACGCTGGTCGGCGACCGTCGCGAACAGACGCTGGTCGTTGTCGGTCCCCTGCCCGAGGTTGGGCAGGTCGCCGGTCACGTGCACGGCACGGACGAACGAGTTCGGGTCCTCGAGGTTGTTGATGTAGTCGATGCCGACGCGGGCCATCCGGATCATCTGCTGCACGACCGGGCGGCTGTCGGTGAGCTCGACACCGGCGGCGTAGGCCTCGAGCGGGCTGCCCGCGGGAGCCATCAGGTAGGGGATGACGTACATCGTCTTGCCCACCGAGGCGCCGGTCATCCGCTCGGTGAGCGTCTTGACGGTCTCGTCAGCGGGCTTCCAGTTGTTGTAGACGCCCTTGTCCTCCGGGTTGGAGGTGGCGACCACGGTGCGCTCCTCGGAGCGCGCGGTGTCCTTGCTGTAGGAACGGCTGTAGTAGCGGCCGCCCGTCACCGGGAGGAGCTCACCAGCCTCCAGCGACTCCTGGAGGAGCCGCTCGTCGTCGGCTGCGCTGACAACCTCGATCTGCTCGGCTCCGGTCACCCCTGCCCAGTAGGAGACATACTCCCGCACATGAGGATTCGTCAGCCCCGCCTCATCGAGGACCTTGTCCACGTCAACCATTCCGACACCCTTCAAAAGTTTCGCCGATTGCAGGCACGTTACCCCAGTTGAAGAGGCCTCCAACCGGGGTACCGTGCACCAGAGTGGGTCATCGATCACGGGCCTGGACAATTGATCGATCCAACTGCGGGCCCTGTTCCGATAGCCGGTCCTGAGACCGTTGTGACCCCCATGTTTAAGTGAGAAACGCCTCATTTCGGTGAGCGGTCCGTAATGTGGATGTGACGCCGATGTCGCACCGTGACACGGATTACATCTAAGGTTTCGCGAGTGATCCCCCAACACGAATCTGTTGAATTGTTTCAATTCCTGCGCGGTCCAGAGGTCGCCTGATGGACCTCATTCTCGGGACTTTCGCCGCCTCCTTCACCGGAGGCCTCTTCCCCGTCATCAACTTCGAGACCTACCTCGCGGTGGCCGCCTCGAACCTCACCTTCTCGGCCCTGGTGCTCGCCCTGGTGGCCGGCGTCGGCCAGACCAGCTCGAAGGTCGTCTGGTACTACGCCGGCCACGGCACCACCGCTCTCCCCTTCGTCCGCAAGAAGATGTCGTGCGAGAAGTGGCGGCTGCGGATGGAGAAGTGGGAGCGGCGTACGCAGGGACGGCCCGCCTACGCCGGCGGCCTGCTCGCGGTCGCCGCGCTCAGCGGGCTTCCGCCGCTGGCGATCCTCGCGGTGGTCTACGGCTCGCTCAAGGCCAACCTGATGCTCTTCGTCGGCATCACGTTCGTGGGCCGCGTACTCCGTTCGTGGGTGATCCTGGAGGCGGCGGCGTTCGCCTGGTTGCGGACGTGAGCGCCGGGCCCAGGGATACCCGGTCGACCGGGTATCCCTGGACTTGACGGGCACTGAAACACCCACCAAGTCCGCGAAGTGCCCGCCCAGTACGGCACACCGTCTCGCGATGCGGTCAGCCGCGAGCGCGAGATTCGTCCTGCGACGTCGGTGGACCACCTTAGAATCCGGCTATGCCTCAACCAGCCGGATTCGTCGGAGTCACCGCCAACCTCGGTCTCAAGGAGGGCGCTGACGACTTCGCCGTCGTCGCCGCCCCCTCCGGCCCCGTCACCAGCGCTGCGGTCTTCACCCGATCCCGCTTCGCCGGCGCCTCGGTGCTGCTCTCCCGAACCTCGGACCTCGCCGCGTTCCGCGGGATGGTGACCATCTCGAAGAACGCCAACGTCGCGACCGGCCCGACGGGCGAGGCCAACGCCGTGGAGGTACGCCGCCGGGCAGCCGAGATCGTCGGGGTCCGCCCCGAGGAGCTGCTGGTCGCCTCGACCGGCGTGATCGGCGTGCAGTACCCGATGGACGTGCTCACGCCCGCGCTGGAGAAGCTCGTCGGCACCGCGGGCGCGGCCGACTTCGAGGCCGCCGCGGCGGCGATCATGACGACCGACACGATCGCCAAGATAGAGACCCGGACCGTGGGCGAGGCGACGATCACCGGGATCGCCAAGGGCGTCGGGATGCTCGAGCCAGACATGGCCACGATGCTGACCTACTTCTTCACCGACGCCGCGGTCCCGGCCGACGATCTCGACGCGGCCTTCCGCCGGGTCGTCGACCGCACCTACAACGCGGTCTCGATCGACACCGACACCTCCACCTCCGACACCGCCGCGATCTTCGCCTCGGGGGCAGCTGGCCCGGTCGACCTGGGCGAGTTCGAGGCGGCGCTCTACGACGCCGCGCTGGCCCTGGTGAAGAAGATCGCCTCGGACGGCGAGGGCGCCTCCAAGCTGATCACGGTCGTGGTCAGTGGCGCCCGCGACGACGCCCAGGCCAAGCGGGTCGGCAAGGCCATCGTGAACTCGCCGCTGGTCAAGACCGCCGTGCACGGCGCCGACCCCAACTGGGGCCGGGTCGCGATGGCCATCGGCAAGCTCCGCGAGGAGACCGACATCTCCCCCGACCACGTCCGCATCGCCTTCGGCGGCACCGAGACCTACCCCGCTCAGGTCTCGGCAAATCTATTGGCGGATTTGTCGACTTATCTGTCCGGCGACGAGGTCTCGATCGAGGTAGACCTCGGGATCGCATCGGGTGAGTTCACGGTCTACGGCTGCGACCTCACCGACGGCTACATCCGCATCAACGCCGACTACACGACCTGACGGCCCCTCCCGCTCAGCCGGCCTGCGCGGAGCGCTCCTGGGCGAGCAGCGCCGAGGCGCGACGTACGACCAGCTCGACCACGTCGGGATGCGGGCCGATGACGTCGGCGACGACCTCGGCCCCGGCGGCCTCGGAGCGGGACCGGACCAGGTCGGAGAAGAAGCCGGGGGCGAGCAGGTAGGGCGAGACGGCGTCGCCGGGGCGTACGACCTCGTCGACGGGCGGAGCGCCGGAGCCGGAGACGGTGGCGACCCGGACCGGACCGCCCCAGGCCGTTGCCAGCATCAGGCCGGCGGACGCGATGTCAGCCCGGGCCGAGGGGTCGTTGGAGCCCGCGGCGACCAGGACCACGGGACGACCAGGAGAAGCACCGGCGGCGACCAGCCGGGACACCTGCGCAGAGGCGAGCAGCGGGTCCGGGCCGAGGGCGCGGCCCATCGTCACGGGCAGCCCCTCGGCGGCCTGCGGCAGGTCGACGTTGATGTGATAGCCGGTCGAGAGCAGCAGCGGGACCACGACCGAGGGCTGGCCGTCGGCCAGGACATCGGTCAGCAGCGGCTCGCAGAGCTCGACGTACGCGGCCTTCGACTCCATCCCCAGCACGCGGCCCGCGCGCTTGGCGATGATCGAGGCGACCGCGTTGCCGAGCAGCTGGCGGGTGCCGTGGGCGGCGACGACGAGCCTCATGAGGCCACCGCCAACCGGTAGCCGCGCTTCACGACGGTCTGGATGGTCTTGGTGCCCAGCGCCGAACGGAGCCGGGCGACGGCCATCTCGACCGCATGCTCGGAGCCGGCGGTGCCGGAGGGCAGCGTGGCGAGCAGGACCTGCCGGGAGACGACGTTGCCGGGGTTGGCGACGAGCGCGCCCAGGACGGCGGCCGGAGCCGGCGAGAGCTTCACCTCGGCACCGTCGAGCATCACCGCGTCGTCGTGGAGCAACAGCTGGTGACCGCCGGCGAGCTCGACGAGGAGGCCCTCGCGTCGCAGCGGCAGCTCGGTCTCGAGCATCTTGATCATGGCCGCGGTGCGGGAGCGGTCGGGGACCATGGTCGGTACGCCCCACATCTCGAAGGCGGCGGCGGTGACGGGGCCGACACAGGCCGCGACCACGTCGGCCTGGAACGCCGCCACGACCTCGTCGCGCAGGCCGACCGAGCCGGCCGCCTGCATGAACGCGGCGACCGCCGGCGCGGAGGTGAAGGTCACCGCGTCCAGCTCGCCGTCGGCCAACGTCTCGACCAGCCGGAACATCGGCTCCGGGTCGGAGGCCGACTCGACCCGGTAGACGACGACGTTGATGACCTCGGCACCCTGCCGGGTGAGCGCGTGCGCGACCATCGACAGCGACTGCCCGTGCTCCTGCACCACGATCCGCTTGCCGGTCAGATCACGTCCGCGCAGGTGCTCCAGGACGTCGTCGAACTCCTCCGACTCCGGCGCCCACAGCTCACGCAGACCGCGTCGCCGGAGCGCTCCGACCGACTTCGGTCCGCGCGCCAGGATCTCGGCTCTGCCGAGCGTCTCCAGGAGCCGGTCGAGGAGTCCCCACTCCTCGGCGGCGTCGAACCATGCGCGGGTCCCGATGCCGGTCGTGGCCAGGAACATGTCGATCTTCTGGCCGATGATCTGCTCGGTCACCGCGCGCAGCGCGCCGGCGTCGACCCGGTTGGGGTCGACGGAGAGGGCGGGCGCCCAGACCACCTGGGAGCCCCGCCTCTCGAGCAGGTTGATCTGCTCCTCGGCCTTCCGCGCCGCGGTCACCCCGACGCGGAAGCCGCTCAGCGCGCGACTGTCCACATCGGAATCGTAGATCTCCTGAGCCTTGTGCACCGCCATGCTTCCACCTTGCGACGGCGGCGTTTCACCGTGCGTGGCCTGCTCGATCGTCGGCGCTAACTTTCGCTCACGGCCTCACGGGAGCCATCTACTCCCGGCGACCCCCGATGCGTACCTCTCCGTCGACGACGTCGACCTCGTAGGTCGGGACCGACACCGACGGGTCGTCGAGGCACAGACCGGTCTCGAGCGCGAACGGCTGCTTGAGCAGCGGCGATGCGACGAACGGCACCTCGCCGCGCGTGCCGACGATGCCGCGGGCGAGCACGGAGGCGTGGCCGTACGGATCGAAGTTGGAGAGCGCGAAGACGCGGTCGTCCAGGGTCCGGAAAACGGCCACCGCCTCGCCCCTGACCAGCGCGGCGATGCCGGTCTCGGGGTCGATGTCGTCGAGGCGGCAGACGGAGATGTACGTCTGGGTCTGCGTCTGGGTCATCGCGACTCCTCCAGGTTGGGTGCGCCGACAGGGATGGTGGCACCGAGCGAGACCGGGCCGACGAGAGCCGGGCCGTCCGCGACGTCCGGCACGATCTGGCCACGGGTGGACCCGAAGGAGATGTTGGGGTCCGGGATCTCGGGGGCGTTGACGAAGGAGACGAACCGCTTCAGCTTCTCCGGGTCCTCGATCGTCGCCTTCCACTCGTCGAAGTAGCCGTCGACGTGCGTGGCCATCGCGGCCTCGAGCTCGGTGCCCAGGCCGAGGACGTCGTCGATCACGACCTCCCTGACCCGGTCCAGGCCGCCGTCGAGGGACTCGATCCAGGTCGAGGTGCGCTGGAGGCGGTCGGCGGTGCGTACGTAGTACATGAGGAAGCGGTCGAGGTAGCGGACCAGGTCCTCGGTGCTCAGGTCACCGGCGAGCAGCTGGGCGTGGGCCGGGATGGCGCCGCCGTTGCCCCCGACGTACAGGTTCCAGCCCTTCTCGGTGGCGATGACACCGAAGTCCTTGCCGCGGGCCTCCGCGCACTCGCGGGCGCACCCGGAGACACCGCCCTTGAGCTTGTGCGGAGAGCGCAGCCCGCGGTAGCGGGTCTCCAGCATGATCGCCAGACCGACGGAGTCCTGGACGCCGTAGCGGCACCAGGTGGAGCCGACGCAGGACTTCACGGTTCGCAGCGACTTCCCGTAGGCGTGGCCGGACTCGAAGCCGGCGTCGACCAGCCGCTTCCAGATCGCCGGCAGGTCCTCCATCCGGGCACCGAACATGTCGATGCGCTGGCCGCCGGTGATCTTGGTGTAGAGGCCGAACTCCTTGGCCACCTCACCGATCACGATCAGGCCCTCCGGGGTGATCTCGCCGCCGGGGATGCGCGGGACGACGGAGTAGGAGCCGTTCTTCTGGAGGTTGGCCAGGTAGGCGTCGTTGGTGTCCTGGAGCTTGCGGTTCTCCTTGGCGAGCACGTGGCCGTTGAGCTGGCTGGCCAGGATCGACGCGACGGCGGGCTTGCAGATGTCGCAGCCGCGGCCGGTGCCGTGGGCCTCGATGATCTGGTCGAAGGTCTTGTAGCCGTGGATCAGGACCACGTCGAAGAGCTCGGCGCGGGTCATCGCGAAGTGCTCGCACAGGCTGGTGTCGACGGTCTTGCCCTGGGCGGTGAAGTAGTCCTCGACGATCTTCTTGACCTGCACCTTGCAGGAGCCGCAGGTGCTTCCCGCCTTGGTGGTCCGGGTGACGTCCGCCGCGCTCTCGCAGCCGTTGTCGACGGCCGCCTCGATCTCACCCCGGGTGACGTTGTTGCACGAGCAGATCTGCGCCTCCGGAGGAAGCTGGATCCCTCCCCCACCGCCCGTGGACTGGGGGAGGATCAGCTCCTCCGGGTTCTCCGGAAGTGCCATGCCGGAAGCGACCATGGGACGGAGCAGGCCGTACGCCGAGGCGTCGCCGACCAGCACGCCGCCGAGCAGGCGGGTGCCGTCCTCGCTGATCACCAGCTTCTTGTAGACGCCCGCGACGGCGTCGGAGTAGGTCAGCTCGAGGCACTCGTCGGTGGTGCCGTGCGCGTCGCCGAAGCTCGCGACGTCGACACCGAGCAGCTTGAGCTTTGTCGACATATCGGCACCGGTGAAGGTGCCGGCGCCACCCAGCAGGGCGTCGGCGACGACCTCGGCCATGTCATAGCCGGGAGCGACCAGGCCGTACATCTTCCCGCCGGGCGCGGCGCACTCGCCGACCGCCCACACGTGCGGGTCGGAGGACCGGCACTGCTCGTCGACGAGGACGCCGCCACGCTCGGCCAGGTCCAGGCCCGCCGATCGGGCGAGCGCGTCGCGCGGGCGGATGCCGGCCGAGAAGACGACCATGTCGACCGCCAGCGGCTCCTCGACGTCCTTGAACTTCAGGGCGCTGACCTTGCCGTCGAGGATGCCGCTCTCGTCCTCGTCCACGACCGAGACCACCGCGTCGGGCGAGATCGACTCCGTCATCACCCCGGTGTGGACGGTGAGGCCGAGCTTCTCGATGTGGCGCTTGAGCGTGTTGCCGCCGGCGTCGTCGACCTGCACGGCCATCAGCCGCGGCGCGAGCTCGACCACGTGGGTCTCGACCCCGAGCTGGTGCAGCGCGTTGGCCGCCTCAAGCCCGAGCAGGCCGCCGCCGATCACCGCACCTGCGCGAGCCGTCTTGGCGGCCTCGCGGATCGCCTCGAGGTCCTCGATCGTGCGGTAGACGAACACGTTCCCGAGCTCCGCACCCGGCACCGGCGGCACGAACGGTGCCGCTCCGGTGGCGAGCACCAGCTCGTCGTACGCCATCTCCTCGCCGTCGGCGAGCATCACCGTCTGGGCCGCCGTGTCGATCTCGACGACGCTCGTGCCGGTGCGCAGCGTGACCCGCGGGTCCTCGTAGGCGCCGGACGGCAGGAAGGAGAGCGCCTCGGCGCCGACCTCGAAGAAGCTGGTGAGCGCCACCCGGTCGTACGCCGGGCGTGGCTCCTCACCGAAGACCACGATGTCGTGGGTCTCGGTGAGACCGCGCTCGATCGCGGCGGTCACGAACCGGTGACCGACCATGCCGTGGCCGACGACGACGACCTTCTTGCGGAGGTGAGGGCTCATGACGTAGTTCCTTCCACACTGAGCTGCCCGTTGCTGGGCTGGCTAGCACTGATCTGACTGGCGTTGAGCTGGCTACCGCTGGGCCGCGTGGCCAGAAGCTGACGTACGGCCGGCGCGCAGCCGCCGCATCCGGTGGTGGCGCGGGTGGTGTCGCGTACGTCCTCGAGGGACCGGCACGCCCGGATCCGGCCGGCGCTGACCCCGGCGCAGGCACACACCTCCGCGTCGTCCGGGAGCTGCGGGATCCCGGAGCCCGACGCGGACGCCTCGGGCAGCAGCAGCTGTCCGGCCTCGTGCTCGCCGAGGACCGTCTGCCGGTCGAAGGCCTGGGTGATCAGGCCGACCCGGCTCAGGTCCCCGACGAGGGCGCCGGCGACGATGCGACCGTCGCGGACCACCAGCTTGCGGTGGGTGCCCTTGATCGGGTTGGCGATCTCGACGATCTCGCCGGTCTCGTTCTGGGGCTCGCCGAGGACGCAGACGTCGAGGTCAGTGGCGCGGAGGCGGGCGACGACGCGGTGCCCCTGATAGGCCGCCTGGTTGCCGGCGAGCACGTCGGCGAGGACGCCGGCCTGCTCCCAGGCGGGGCTGACGAAGCCGGTGGTGGTCGCGTTGTGCTCGGCGCAGTCGCCGATCGCGTAGACATCGGGGTCGTCGACGCTGCGCAGCTGGTCGTCGACGACGATGCCGCGGTTGACGGTGAGCTCGGCGCGGCGGGCGAGGTTGGCGCGCGGGCGGCCGCCCGCTGTGAGCACCACCAGGTCGGTCTCGAGGGTGTAGCCGTTGTCGAGCTGGAGGCCCTCGTCGGTCAGCCGGGTCGCGCGGGCGCCCAGGTAGACCTGGGTGCCGAGCTTGGCCATCGACCGCTTCAGCACCTTGCCGGCCGAGGCGTCGACCTGGCTGCTGAGCAGGTGGTCGCGGCCCTCGACGATCTCGGTCTCGATGCCGCGTACGGCCAGAGCGCGGGAGACCTGGAGGCCGAGCAGGCCGCCGCCGACGATCACCGCGCTCCGCGGGAGGCGCGGGTTGTCACGGAGGCCCTGTTCATCGAGCAGAGTCAGCAGCCGCGCGCAGTCGTCGAGGCTGCGGAAGGCCTGCACCCGCGGGTCCATCGAGCCGTCCATCCGCACCACGCCGCGGATCGGCGGCAGGCTCGGGATCGCCCCGGTCGCCAGCACCACTGCGTCGTAGGGGACCCTCGTCCGGTCGGCGAGCTCGACCGTCCTGGTGTCTCGGTGGATGTCCACGACGAGGCTGTCCAGGCGGAGGTCGACTCCCCGGTCGGCGTACCACTGCTTCTCGCGCAGGGCCAGCGCGCCGGGACGGTGGGTGCCCTCGAGCACGGCGGAGAGCAGGATCCGGTTGTACGGCACGTGCTGCTCCTCCGCGAGCACGGTCGTCTGCGGGCCGAGGCCGCGCGCGACCAGTCCCTCGACGAGCCGCGCCGCGGCCATGCCGCCACCGACGATGACGATCTTGCGCTCGCTCATGGGCTCGCTCATGCGCTCACCGCCGCGGCGCAGACCTTGAACTCGGGCATCCGGCTGGAGGGGTCGAGCGCGTCGTTGGTGAGCTTGTTGGCGCCGACCCAGTGGAACGGCACGAAGACCGTGTCCGGGCGGATCGTGGTCACGACCCGGGCCGGCGCCTTCATCTCGCCACGCGGGGTGCGTACGACCACCGGGTCGCCGTCGTGGGCGCCGACGCGGTCGGCCAGCAGCGGGTGGAGCTCGACGAACGCGCCCTCGTCGGGGAGCTCCTTGATCCGCCGGGTCTGGGCACCGGACTGGTACTGCGCGAGCACCCGGCCGGTGGTGAGGTGGAGCGGGTAGTCGGCGGTCGGCTGCTCGGCAGCACCCCGGTGGGCGACGTCGATGAAGCGGGCGCGGCCGTCGGCGTGGAAGAAGGAGTCGGCGAAGAGGCGCGGGGTGCCCTCGGCGCCTTCGGCGCAGGGCCAGAAGACGCCGTCCTCGTCGCGGATGCGGTCGTAGGTGATGCCGCTGTAGTCGGCCTTGCCGCCCTTCGTGGCCGCCCGGAGCTCTTCGAAGATCTCCTCGGGGTCGGTCGACCAGGTCGAGGCGGCGCCCAGGCGGGTGGCGAGGCCGGTGATGATGTCGAGGTCGTTCCTGACCCCGTCGGGTGCGCTGATCGCCTGGTTGCGCAGGATGACCCGGCCCTCGAGATTGGTCATGGTGCCGCTCTCCTCGGCCCACTGGGTGACCGGCAGCACCACGTCGGCCAGGGCCGCGGTCTCGCTCATCACCATGTCGGCGACAACGAGCAGGTCGAGGGCTGCCAGGCGCTCGGTGACATGGGTGGCGTTCGGAGCGGAGACGACGATGTTGGAGCCGAAGACGAGCAGGCTCTTGGGGCCCTCGGGAGTGCCGAGCGCGTCGAGCAGCTCGTAGGCGGAGCGGCCCTTGCCGGGGATCGTCTCGGGGTCGACGCCCCAGACCGCGGCCACGTGCGCGCGGGCCGCGGGGTCGTCGATCATCCGGTAACCGGGAAGCTGGTCGGCCTTCTGGCCGTGCTCACGGCCACCCTGGCCGTTGCCCTGGCCGGTGAGGCAGCCGTAGCCGGCGTACGTCTTGCCGGGCATGCCGAGGGCGAGCGCGACGTTGAGCCAGGCCAGGACGGTCGCGGTGCCCTGGGCGTGCTGCTCGGCGCCGCGCGCGGTCAGGACGGTCACCTTCTCCGCGTTCGCGAGCAGGGTGGCGAGCTCGCGCACCTGGCTCGCCTCGACGCCGGTGACCCGCTCGACCATCTCCGGCCACCAGGCAGCCACGGAGCGGCGTACGTCCTCGAAGCCTGTGGTCCGCTCGGCGACATAGTCCTCGTCGACCGCGCCGGCCGCGTCGAGCAGGTGCAGGACGCCGAGCGCGAGGGGCAGGTCGGTGCCGGGGACCGGCTGGAGGAAGAGGTCGGCGCGCTCGCCGGTCGAGGTCAGCCGCGGGTCGATGACGACGACCTTGCCGCCGTTCTCACGCAGCCGGTCGAGATGACGGGCCGCCGGCGGCATCGTCTCGGCGAGGTTGGAGCCGACGAGCACGCAGACGTCGGTCTTCTCGATGTCGGCCAGAGGGAACGGCAGCCCGCGGTCGACGCCGAAGGCCTGGTTGCCGGCCGACGCCGCCGAGCTCATGCACCAGCGGCCGTTGTAGTCGATCTGCGAGGTGCCGAGGGCGACCCGGGCGAACTTGCCGAGCTGGTAGGCCTTCTCGTTGGTCAGCCCGCCGCCGCCGAACACGGCGTTCGCGTCGGCGCCGTGGGCATCGCGCAGGTCGGCGAGCTTCGTGGCGACCAGGTCGAGCGCCTCGTCCCACGTCGCCGCACTCCACTCCCCCGTCGCCCGGTCCCGCACCATCGGGGTCGTCAGCCGCTCCCTGCTCCCTCGCAGGCCGGCCGCCGTCCACCCCTTGCGGCACAGAGCACCCTCGTTCACCGGGAACGCTCGCTCACTGACCTCCAGCCGGGGACCCTTGCGCGAAAGGGTCATCCCGCACTGCAAGCTGCAGTAAGGACAGTGGGTGTCGGTCACGCGTACTCACACCGTTTCGGGTCGGGGACTGGCGACCTCTACCTTCCGGTGTCAAGGTTTCGCCCCGACCTGCTTCCCGTACCCCTTCCGTCAACTTCCGCTCACCACCTCACAATCCCGCCGACAAGTCACCCCGGTCGGCCGAGACGTCAGGCCCGTCGGCCGAGGCGTCAGGCCGGTCGGCCGAAGCGTCAGGCCGGTCGGCCGAAGCGTCAGGCCGGTCGGCCGAAGCGTCAGGCCCATCGGCCGAAGCGTCAGGCCCATCGGCCGAAGCGTCAGGCCCATCGGCCGAAGCGTCAGGCCCATCGGCCGACGCGGGTGACGCCTCGGCGATCAGGGAGTACGCCGCCGCAGGGTCGCCGAGCCGAGGGCGAGGCCGGCGACGACGAAGCCGGCGACGACGGCGAGGTCGGACCAGACGTCGCCGGTGCCGGTGGAGGTGACGAGGTGGGTCATCGCGTCGACCGCGTAGGAGAGTGGGAGTACGTCGGAGATGGCCTCGAGCACCGACGGCAGCGAGTCCCGCGGGACCAGCAGACCGCACAGCAGGATCTGCGGGACGACGATCGCGGGCATGAACTGGACCGCCTGGAACTCGGTCGTCGCGAACGCCGATACGAGCAGGCCGAGCGCGGTGCCGAGGACGGCGTCGACGATCGCGACGACGACGAGCATCGCGACCGAGCCGGTGATCTCCAGCCCGAGCAGCCCCACGCTCACCGCCACGGCGACACCCGACTGCACGGCAGCCAGCAACCCGAAGGCCAGGGCGTAGCCGAGCAGGAAGTCGCCCTTGCCCAGCGGCATCGCGAGCAGCCGCTCGAGCGTCCCCGAGGAGCGCTCGCGCAGCGTGGTCACCGAGGTGACCAGGAACATCACGATGAACGGGAAGATCGCCAGCAGGGCGGGGCCGATCCGGTCGAAGATCGGGGCGGGCGACTCCTCGTACATCCACCACAGCAGCGACATCAGGAGCGTCGGCAGGACCACCAGCATCACCAGGGTGCGACGGTCGCGCCGGATCTGGGCGAGCACGCGCCCGGTCACCGCGAGGGTCCGTCGAAGGCTCATCGAACCGCTCCCCTCACCAGGGCCAGGAAGGCGTGCTCGATGTCGTCGGCGCTCGCCTTCTGCTTGATCTCGGCCGGGCTGCCGTCGGCGAGGAACGCGCCGTCACGCATCAGCAGCAACCGGTCGCAGCGTTCGGCCTCGTCCATCACATGGCTGGAGACGATGACCCCCACCCCCGCGGTCGCCAGGTCCCGGAAGGTGCCCCACAGCTGTTCACGCAGCACCGGGTCGAGCCCGACGGTCGGCTCGTCGAGCACCAGCAGCTCCGGCGAGCCGAGCAGAGCGGCGGCGAGTCCGACCCGCGAGCGCTGCCCGCCGGAGAGATCGCGTACGACCTGGTCCTTGTGGTCGATCAGGTCCACCGTCTCGATGGCGTCGGAGACCGCCGACCGCGGCGCACCCAGCACGCGCGTGAAGAACTTCAGGTTCTCGGTGACCGTCAGGTCTTCGTAGACGCTGGCCTCCTGCGTGACGTAGCCGATCTTCGGGCGCAGCGCCGCCGCGCCTGCCGGGCGGCCGAGGACGGTCAGGGACCCGGTGACCTTCGCCTGCACGCCGACAAGGGCCCGCATCAACGTCGTCTTGCCGCACCCGGACGGCCCGAGCAGCCCGGTGACCTCACCCGCCCGGATGGAGAAGTCGAGGCCATGGAGGACCTCGCGCTTCCCGCGTACGACTCGGAGACCTGAGGCCTCCACCACGTTATTCATCACATGATGAAATGTGGCACGCCGCGACGCCGCGCGCAAGAGGACTACGGCAAAGGCCCGGTCAGATAGCCCTGGACCACCGGTGCGTACGTCGCCACCAGCGTCTCCGCCGGCGCCGAGGCGAGCGGCTCGATCCGGGCGACGTAGCGGAGTACGACCATCCCGACCAGCTGCGAGGCGACCAGGGTCATCCGCCGCTCCGGGTCGTCGAGCCCGAGCGCCTCACCCACCGGCCTCAGGATCAGCCGCCCGAACGCCTCCGGCACCAGCGCCTTCCCCTCCGGCTCGAAGACGCTGCGCACCAGCGCCATCAGCGGGAGCCGCGACTCCTCGTCGTCCCAGACGCTCAGCAGGAGCCGCACCAGGCGCTCGCCGGCGCCCTCACGTCCTCCGGCGGTGACGACCGGCACGATCTCGCGGGGGTCGATCCGCAGCTCCAGGGAGGCGACGAAGAGGTCCTCCTTGGTGCCGAAGTAGTGGTGCACCAGCGCGGAGTCGACCCCGGCGGCGGTCGCGATCCCGCGGACCGAGGTCGCGGCGTACCCCTGCTGCGCGAAGCGCTGCCGAGCCGCCGCCAGGATCGCCGCCCGCGTGTCCGGCGAACCGGGCCTGCGCCCCCGCCGCGGTGCCGTCGTGCTCATGCGACCACGCTAACCCGCCGACGTCCGCTCGAGGCGAGGCTCCGTCCGGCGCAACCACGCCGCCGGACGACCGACGAGCCATTCGAGCGGTCCGGGACGACCCCACGCGGTGACGAGCGCGCCGATCGTCATCACGACGAGCACGTGCACGACGTACGTGTCGGGGCTCTCCGGCGGCCAGACCGCATCGGTCCTCATCACCACGTGCAGCGTGTAGAGGGTGAGGGTCATCGTGCCGGCGCCGAACAGCACCGCCATCCCGACCCGCCACCGGTCGGGCAG
Organism: Nocardioides luteus; assembly: GCF_000960475.2. Classification (GTDB taxonomy): domain Bacteria; phylum Actinomycetota; class Actinomycetes; order Propionibacteriales; family Nocardioidaceae; genus Nocardioides; species Nocardioides luteus_A. The sequence goes on from NZ_JZDQ02000002.1 coordinate 128,826, forward strand.
CCGGAGCGCGATCATCTGGCAGGCGCCGATGGCGAACATCGAGCTGCCGATCGTCTGCGCCAGGTCGAACGGCGTGGACGAGTGCGGCGCGACGACCAGCAGCCACTGCCAGCCGCCGTCGACCGGCGTCTGACCGTAGAGACCCTCGCTCATCGACGTCAGCGCGTCGTCGATGTCCAGCCCGGGATAGCTGCGCAGCAGCACCTCGGCCACCGATGGCAGCCGGGTCAGCCGCTCCGAGAGCCAGGTGGCCGAGACGGAGATGATGACGCCGCCCGTCCAGAGCATCGAGACCACGAGCCGGTTGCGCAGGTCGATGCGGCCGATGGCCATCCCGATCAGCAGGTACGCCAGCCACGGGACGGCCGGGTAGTAGCCGGTGAAGAGCAGCTCGGCGAGCAGCCGGCCGGGCTCCAGCAGCTGGGACGGCTCGGGGCTGGCGAACTGCCGCGGCGGCAGCATCGGCCTGATGACCTGCGACAACAGCGGCCCGACCACGACCCAGACCACGCCGAGCAGCCACAGCCACCGCGCCCGCAGCCGGAGGAACGGGATGCCGAGCAGGAACAGGACCCCGTAGTAGGTCAGGATGATCGCGATGTTGGTGCCGAGCGAGCCGAGCACCAGCCCGAGCGCGGCGATCAGCACCGCCCGCACGGCCAGCCCCAGGGACCGCGACCTCAGGACGCGGCCCTGCACCGGCTGCTGACGTCCGGTCATCAGCGCCAGGCTGACCCCGGCCAGCACCGCGAAGAGCGCCGCGGACCGGCCACCGGCGACGGCCTGGATCCGGGTCAGCTCCCCGGTCGCGTCGACCGGATCGAGCACGTGCGTCGCCATCATGCCGAGCAGGGCCAGGCACCGCGCCACGTCCACACCGACGAGACGGGTCGAGAGTCGGTCGGCGAGATGGGACGAGATGGCGGACATCGACCCAAGAGTAGAGATATCTCACGCAGGCGCGAGGTTCACCCGGGCGTGCGCCCTGCTTTACCGTGGGAACGATGTCCGTAGATGCCTCCCTGACCCGCTCGTGGGCAGGGCACGATGCCGGCAGCAGCGGCTACCGGCGGATCCTGATCGGCCTCTTCGCCGCCGGGATCGCGACCTTCGGGCAGATGTACTCCACCCAGGGCATCCTCCCCACCGTTGCGCACGCGCTCGAGGTCGACGAGGCCTCGGCCGCGCTCACCGTCTCGATGGCGACCCTCGGGCTCGCGGTCAGCGTCCTCGGCTGGTCGTGGATCGCCGACCGCATCGGCCGCGCCCCGGCGATGAAGATCGCGCTCTCGATCTCGCTGGTCCTCGGCCTGCTCACTCCCCTCGCCCCCGGCTTCACCACGCTCCTCGTCCTGCGCAGCCTCGAAGGCCTCGCGCTCGGCGGCGTACCCGCGCTCGCGGTCGCCTACCTCGCCGAGGAGATCCACGTACGCCACGTCAGCCTCGCCGCGGCCATCTACATCTCCGGCACCACCGTCGGCGGCCTCCTCGGCCGGGTCATCACCGGCCCGTTCGCCGACCTCGGCGGCTGGCGCCTGGGCGTCACCGCCGGCGGTGTCCTCTCCGCGATCGCCGCGATCATCGCCATCACCCTGATACCACGCGCCCGGGGCTGGGTCCGCCCGACCGGCAAGCCGGAGACCTCCGTACGCGACGGGGTGCTCGCCAACCTCCGCGACCCGGGCATGCTCGTCCTCTACGGGCAGGCAGCACTGCTGATGGGCGGGTTCGTGGCGACGTACAACTATCTGGGTTTCCGCCTCGAGCGCGAGCCCTTCGGGCTGCCGGTGGCGATCTCCAGCCAGATCTTCTTCGCCTACCTCGGCGGCACCGTCTCCTCCTCGGTCGCCGGCCGCCTGGCCGCCACCCACGGGCGCCGAAAGGTGATGCTGACCTGCGTCGTCATCACGATCGTCGGCGTCGCGATGACCCTCCCCGACAACCTCGCGATGGTCCTGACCGGCCTCTTCGTCCTCACCACCGGCTTCTTCGGCGCCCACGGCGTCGCCTCGGGCTGGGTCGGCGCCCGCGCCCGCGTCGGCAAGGCGCAGGCCAGCGCCCTCTACAACCTCTTCTACTACGGCGGCTCGAGCCTCTTCGGCTGGCTGCTGGGCTATGCGTACGTCGTCGGCTGGTGGGGCGTCGCCACCGCCGTCCTCCTCCTCGCCCTGACCTCGCTCACCTGGTCCTGGCTCGCCGCCCGCGACTGACGTTCAGGATCTCCCGGCGCGAGCTTCACCTGAACAGAATTCTTCGTCGGCCTCGCCGACGACGCAGAGCGTGAGCCCCAGCGGATAACGAAACGAGTCGGACACCCCATTCGCCTCCGTCGCGATCGTGAGGTAAGGCGAGTAGGCCGACCTACCATCGGCCAGGGCGACCTCCACATACAGAGCCGCAGGCTCCTCCGATGCCCCGCATTTGTGGGACACGTCTCGCTGGTCGGCGGTCAGCCCGAGCTCTGCGAACGACTGCCTAGCGCCACCGACGTCCGCCATCTTGTCGAGCACCGTGAATCGACGCACCTCGAGTCCAGAGTCTGGTGCTGCTTCGACGGACTTCACCCGCCCACTGCCCTCGCCCCCTTCGAAGCAGAGTCCGGTGACATGGATGGTGTTGATCTCGCCGGCGGAGACGTCCACGACTCGAAGACCAGCGGAGAAGTCCACCCCGCCCGCTGCGGCTACCCGCCCGCCATTACTTCCTGAGTTCTCGCCACAGGCAGACAGTGCGATGGCTAGCAACATTGCGCCGCATGCGGCCGGGGTGGTCCTCATTCACGCCACCGCAGCCACTACACGGGCCGACTGCTCGCGACCAGCTGATGAACTCCAACAGAGCTTGGCCCGTCCAGTGAAGTCGCCGAAACTGAGGCTGGTGTCGGAGTTGTACCCCGATTGGGCCGATACGTTGACCTGAGCCAGATCGACGCCGGTGCCGTAGGTCGTGTTCCGACCCGTGTCCTTGGTGTAGCTGTAGCCTGAATCATAGGTGTTGCATCGGGAGTAGTGCAGTCTGGAGACGAGGACGTAACCCGCCACAAGCTCCTGAACGCTGTATGGTCTCCAGTAGTAGCCATAGCCGGGTCCACACGAATTCGTGTAATAGCGATACTTGACCCTGTTGTAGTAGCGACGTGCTGTGGCGATCCCGCCCTGAGCCGCTCTTGAGTTCGTTGACCTGGATGTCGAGCCACTACCCTTCCAGCCATTGCCGAAGGTGACAGCCACTCCAAGCGAGTGAGACGTTCCTCGGCCTTGCGTCACCTTCACCTTGGCATTGGCTACGCCCTGCGCGATCACGAACGATTCAGGTCGTTGCGACTGGTACTTGCTCGTCGCGATCGAATAGCACTCCTCCATAGGAGTGATGCCTGACTCCCTTCCTCGGTCCGAGAGGAGCGTGTCGATCTTTCGTCGGTCAACCACTGAGGTCGTGCTGAACCCGGAGGCCTTCCCCGGACCCAGCGCCAGCCCTTCTTCATCCGAAAGGAGGTCTGGATCTGCCCTCAAGTCCACTTCGGATACTGCGGAACTCTGGAACGCTCCGGTTCCCAAGTCGAACTGCAAATCGATGGGACTGGCACTGTCGACATCCGTGGCAACCACCTCAGTCGAGGTCCAGCCGCTAGGGGTCGCTAGAAGGGAAAGGGACCTCTCCGCCTCGTGCTCCTTGTCAGCGACGATCACATCGACGTCGACCTGCCCGGTTTCGGAGACGAGGTCCTTGGGAAGCGAGGATGAGTCCAACTGGACCGTGAAACCTCCGCTCGCGTCGGTCTGAGCAGTTGCGACAACCTGAGACTCGACCTTCTGGTCATCCCCAAGAGACGCCAACACTGACTGGTTGGGCCATGCGATGACGACAACGTCCGCGCCGTCAACCGAGACGCCCTTGCTCCACACCGTTCCCGTCAACGCGGTGTCTGCAAGCAACGGCGCAGTCACGGGAGGGGCGGCCGCCATCAATGGCGCTGCCGCTCCACCTCCGACAAGGGCGGCGACGGCAATCGAGCAGACAAATAGCCGTCGTCCTGGAAGCGGTGACACGTACGAGGCCGGTTTTCGCGCCTCCCCAGTTCGATAGAGTCCCATATGCACACGTCCTTTCAGACGCCTCGTGTTGACCGAGTCCGTCCCGGTCATCGGTGTTACCGCACCGGACAGAGCACTAGCCGAAGGCCAGCCCGACAACTGCGTACGAGCTCATCCGTTCGAGCACAAACCTAGAGTTCCGGGGGTCCAGGGTCGAGCGTTCGGTCCAATCTGGAACGAAGGTAAATGACCGAGACATCGATTCAATCGGCAGCTACTGTCATCGTCACCATAGGTAAAGAGGTGATCTCGGAGGTCACGATGCGTGTCACCTACATCTATTCGCTTCTCGCCGCGCTACGCGCCGGTTCGTACGCCGCCGCGGCCCCACTTCTCCATCTCGAAACCGGAAGTGCGGTGGGTAAGCAGGTGCACAAGCTCGGGAAGCACTGCGGAGCCCGACTGGTCGCGATCAAGGACGGGCGCCTTCAACTGACCCCAGCGGGTGAGGAACTCCTGCCTCACCTCTTGCAGATAGTCGCCGCTGACGCCGCGATCAAAGCGCTGCGCGTAGCACGCCGGTCATCCGGCATGCCGGCCAACGCGTGAAGCTCCCTGGCACGTTCCGCTCCCGGACGGTGAAACCGACGGTTCCGCCCCCAGGACCACTAGACCTCGAAGTGCTTCCGCGCGAACTCGAGCGACTCGCGGAGGTCGGCGACGCGCTCGGCGCGGGAGCGCGCGCGGCGGGTGTTGATCTCGAGGACGATCTCGCCCTCGAACCCCGACGAGGCGAGGTGGCGCAGGAAGCGGTCGGCGCCCATGTGGCCGCGGCCGGGGACGAGGTGCTCGTCCTTGGCCGAGCCGGTGCCGTCGGTGAGGTGGATGTGGCGCAGCCGCGACCCGAGCCGCTCGGCCATCTCGATCACGTCGTCGCCGGCGATCGCGGCGTGGGAGAGATCGATGGTGGTGTTGGCGTAGTCCTCGGTCGAGGGGTCCCAGTGGGGCAGGTACATCGGCGTCGAGCGCCGGGCCGCCCGCCACGGATACATGTTCTCCACCGCGAACCGCAGCCCCGTCGAGCGCTCCAGGTTCGCGATCCCCTCCACGAACCGGGCCGCATACTCCCGCTGCCAGCGGAACGGCGGATGGACGACGACCACCTCGGCGCCGACCTCGATGGCCATCGCGGCCGAACGTTCGAGCTTCCCCCACGGCTCGAAGCCCCAGACCTGCTGGGTGAAGAGCAGCGTCGGCGCGTGGATCGCGACGATCGGCAGGCCGTGGTGCTCGGAGAGCTGCTTGACGGCATGGGTCTGCTGCGACAGCGCGTCGATCCCGACCATGATCTCGACCCCGTCATAGCCCACCTCCGCGGCGTAGGTGAAGGCGTGGGCGGTCGACTCGGGATAGGTCGAGGACGTCGACAGCGAGATCATCGCGGTCTCCTACTCGGACCTGCCGACGTTGGCACTGCCGATGAAGGACAGGTGGTCGAGGCGGTCGAGGATCAGCCCCTCACGCAGCGCCCACGGGCAGATCTCGAAGGCAGGTAGGTCGAAGATGTCGAGGCAGGCCTCGGCCACCAGCGCACCCGGCACGATCTGATGCGCCCGCGACGAGCTGACCCCGGGCAGCTCGGAGAGCTCCTCCAGCGACATCTCGAGCAGCTTGGGGATCCAGCGCTGCAGCTCGGCCAACGGCAGCTGCCGACGCACGCGCAGCCCCTCGCCGCTCGGCGCGGCACCACAGATGCGCGCCAGCGACCGGAACGTCTTCGACGTCGCCACCGCCATGTCGGGCTGGCCGTCGCGCAGGATCCGGCCCGCGTCCTCGGCGATCGAGGCGCGGATCATCCTGCGCAGCTCGCGCAGCTCCTCCTCGGCGGGCCGGTCACCGAAGTAGCTGCGCGCCAGCCGGCCGGCGCCCAGCGGCAGCGACCACGCGACGTACGGCTGCTCGTCCAGCCCGGCCGCGATCTCCAGCGAGCCGCCGCCGATGTCGAAGACGGCGAGCCGTCCGGCGGACCAGCCGAACCAGCGGCGTACGGCCAGGAAGGTCAGCCGCGCCTCGTCGTCGCCGGGCAGGACCTCGATCTCGACCCCGGTCTCGGCGTGTACGTGGTCGAGCACCTGCTGCGAGTTGCCGGCATCGCGCACCGCCGAGGTCGCGAACGCCAGCATCTCCGAGACCCCCTTCTCCTCCGCGACCTGCACCGAGTCGCGGGTGAAGGCGGTGAGCGCCTCGATCCCGGCCTCGGTCACGTCGCCGGAGTCGTCGAGGTGCTCCGCCAGCCGCAGCGGCTGCTTGAACGAGTACGCCGGCAGCGGGGCCGCCCCGCCGTGGGCGTCGACCACGAGCAGGTGTCCCGTGTTCGATCCGATGTCGAGTACGCCCAGACGCATGAGTTCGACTTTAGTGGCTCATCCTCCCCCGCAAGGAACTCCTAGCCAGCCTCTACGGCAGGATCCCCTCTTCGTAGGCCCAGGAAAAGAGGCTCTTGCCCGATGTGATCGGCAGGTACATTCCTGTCGCAAGCAGATCATCCACGACGCGCGCTGCCTGCTCGCGGTCCCGGTCGAACAACGACTTGTACGCCTCGACGACCAACCAGAGCGTGTCATGGGATGGCACGCCTCGAAGATCGGCTTGCACGACCGCTGCTCGGTCGTCAATGAGAGCGGTGAGACCACGGTGCTGCGCGCATGCAATGACAGCACACTCTCCAATGTGCGCAGTCACGCCACCTCCCATCTCTGCCTTGACCTGCAGCTGCGTCCAGACCTCGTCGTCAGTCAGTACGGCCAACTCAGCCCAGGAGACATCGGACACTCTCGGGATCCCGCTCTGCATGACACGCCCGCGCTCGATCTCCACGTTGACCGCGTCGGGAACGAGAATGACGCCACCGGGCGCAAGCTTCTCGAGAATGAGCGAATGACCGGCTCGGCAAAGGTGGGTGTACGTGCTGGTGTCGGTCACCCATGAACTGTCAGTCATCGTGTCCGATGAACGCGCGCCTCAGGTCGTCAATCGACGCCGGATCCTGAGGCGGAAGATCCGCGACGCTCAATGTGCCTCTGAGCAGCTCGATCACCCGCTCTTGGGTAAGAGACGCTCGGGCATAGCCTTGGAGAGCGGCAGCGGTGAAGCCAGGAGATAGGTAGTCATCGCTCAGTTGATCAGACCAGGAGAGTCCAAGTCGGAGATAGTCGCCTGAGCGCGGATCTTGGCGACTAAGCCGCTCGTGCTCCTCGCGATCGATGAGGTCAACGTTGCGCAGTTGCAGGATCGTGGCCGACCAGCTCACCTGGAAGGCGGCACCAACTGCCAGGGCTCGATCGCGGCTCGGCCAGCTTGAGTTGTCGTTCCAGATCCTGCGCGCTCCTGCCCGCGGCACCAGGAGGTGGATTGCGAACGAGTTGATCATCTTCTCGGATTCCGCTGAAGCCTTGATGTCATATGCGTCACCACAAAGCCAATGACCCAGCTCATGAGCAAGCGTCATTCGGCGACGTCCCGACGGAGTATCACCGTTGACAACGGCCGCACCAAGAGTCGCTCGATCCTCGCTCACCTCGACACAGCCACCGTCAGGCCCGCCTTCGCCGAGATGCGCCGAGTAGGTAAAGAGGCCGAGTGTCTCTGCAATCCGCCCTAGATCGGCGATTGGCTCACTCCCCAGCCTAAGCTCCCGCCGTATCTTCGCGGCCAGGTTCTCCGCTTCAAGATGCGTCCTCGGAACCCGCGCCCCCGCTGGCCGCTCGACGGCTTGAAGAAGCTCCATGTCAAGCAGGGTTCGGATGTCATTGGCGAAGAGCGACAGCGTCGTGTCCAGCGACCTGCTTGTGTCGTGACCCTGCATGCGTCCGGACCGTCGACTGACGACAGCCGGCAGTGGATCGTTGACGAAGTATGACAATGGGCGCCCGAGTGTGCGTGCTATCTCCACGAGCTCCGCGACGTTGAGCTTGCGCTCGCCCTTCTCCAGACGAGTGATAGCCGTGCGGTCAAGGTGGACGGCACGAGCCAACCCCTCTTGGGTCACCCCAGAGTCTTCGCGCGCAGCAGCAATGCGCCTTCCAAGCGCTACTTTGTCCACGTGTGTGATTTTCACACAGCCTTGACCAGAGTCAAGCGTTCAGCAGAATCGCCGCATGCTGATCGCCTGATGGCCGGGGCCTGCGATACAGATGTCTTTGCTCGACGCTTTCGTGAAACCGACGATGTCGTGCACTCAAGGGAACTGCCGGGCCAGCGGCTCTGCCCGGCTCTTCATCTCCCCACCTCTGCCAAGGCGGGCTCTGGGATCGGGGTCCCACCAGCGGTGGAGGACTCCCCGATCCGGGCGTTGACCGCCCCGGCCACCACGACGACGAGCGCGGCGGCGGCAGGCAGGAGCAGGGCGGCATCGGTGCCCCAGCGCTCGGCGACGTTGCCGGTGATCGCGGAGGCCAGGGACTGGCCGAGGATCACCGCGGAGCCGAGCAGGGTCATCACAGTGGCGGACCGGCCGACCGGGCTGCGGCGGGCACCGAGGCCGTACTGCGTGACCAGCGTCGGCCCGATCCCGAGGCCGATGACGAGCAGAGCGAGCACCATCCCGGTCACCGACGACACCCCGGGCAGCGCGAGGGCACCGGTGAGCATCACCCCGCCGAAGACGAGCCAGCGTGCGGCCGAGGTGAAGCCGACCGGGAAGAGGGCGACGCCCAGCGCCAGCGCGGCCGACCCGACGCCCATCGCGGCGTAGACCAGGCCCGCCTCCTCGGGACGGCCGTGGTCGGCCATGAACGCGGTCAGCGAGGTGAGCATCGAGCCGAAGAAGAGGCCGACGCCGAGGATGCCGACCACGATCACGACCACGCGTGGACGGGCGAGCTCGCGCACGGAGCCGGCAGCCGGCGTACGTCCTGCCGAGGCCTGCGCGGTGGCGGCGCTCGGATGGAGGGCGAAGGCCGAGACGAAGACCAGGGTGAGCGCTGCCGCGGCGACGACCGGCGCCCACGGGTCGACGGCGACGGCGAGGACGCCCGCGACGACAGGTCCGACGATGAAGACGATCTCGTCGGCCGCCGACTCATACGCCATGGTCGAGTTGAGCACCCGGACCCGGCGTCCGGGGACGACGTACGCGGAGATGATCGCCACCAGCCGCGACCGCGACAGGGGCGCGATCTGCGGGGCGGTCGCGCCGACCAGGAAGGCCACCGCCAGCACCGCCGCGTCGGGCAGCGGGCTGTAGACCACCCAGGCCATCGCACCGAGCGCCGCGGTGCTGGCGACGCTGACCGCCAGCAGCACCCGCCGCTGGCCGAACCGGTCGACGGCGGCACCGAGAAGTGGCCCGCACGTCGCGGCGCCGATCCCGACCATCGCCGAGTTCAGACCGCCGAGCGCCAGCGACCCACGGCCCGCGACGACCAGCGTCAGCACTCCGACGACGACCATGGCGTACGGCAGGCGCGCGACCAGCGCGAGCGGGAAGTACGTCCCTCCGACGGCGCGCACCAGACTCTGCTCGCGCTGCTCTGACATCTCTTTCGAACCTCCCGCTGCGAACCGCGGCTCTGTGCCGCCTTGGTCCGCCGGCGGGGCCAGCGCGAGGTGATACACACATTGGACACGGAGCGGTCGCTCCGCACCTACAAGAATACGCCGCCGGCCCCGCCCCTCCGGAATCGCCGACGCCGAGTCGCCGGCCCACCTCTCTTGCCTTGCCCGCCCTAGGCTCCTATAGTCCTAGTTATCTAGTGAAATGAGGAAGCCATGGTGATCGAGTTCCATCTCGACGGACAGTCTGGGATCTCGCCTTATCAGCAGATCGTCACGCAGGTTCGACATGCCCTGAGGCTTGGTCTGCTGCGCGAGGGCGACCAGCTCCCGACGGTCAAGGACGTGGTGTCAAGGCTGGCGATCAACCCCAACACGGTGTCGAAGGCCTACCGCGAGCTCGAGCACGCCGGGCTCGTCACCGCACGGGCAGGCGTCGGGACCTTCGTGACCGCAACGATGAGTGATGACACTCTCGCCGCGCAGCGATCGCTCAGGGCCGGCCTGGAACGCTGGTTGGCCAAGGCACGCCGTTCCGGGCTGGACGAGGAGACCATCGAGGCGCTGTTCCAGAGCACGGTCCGCAGCTCGGCCGTCCAGGACATCGCGTGAGCACGGCGGTACGAGCCCGCGACCTGGGCAAGCGGTTCGGTCGCCGGTGGGCACTGTCCGACTGCAACCTGGAGGTGCCGGCGGGGCGAGTTGTCGGCCTGGTCGGACCGAACGGCGCAGGCAAGAGCACCCTGCTGAACCTGGCGGTCGGTGTGCTCACACCGACTACGGGCAGCGTCGAGGTCCTCGGGTCCCGACCGGGCGCCGGTCCGGAACAACTGGCACGAGTCGGCTTCGTCGCGCAGGACTCGCCCACGTATGGCGCGCTGAGCGTCGAAGACCACCTCCGGCTCGGCGCTCGCCTGAACCCGGGCTGGGACGAGTCCTTGGCACAGGCGAGGATCGCCCGGATCGGCCTCGACCTCCACCAGCGCGCCGGGCGCCTCTCGGGCGGCCAGCGCGCCCAGCTGGCACTCACGCTGGCCGTAGCGAAGAGACCGGAGCTGCTGCTGCTCGACGAACCGGTTGCCAGTCTCGATCCGCTGGCTCGTCGCGAGTTCATGCAGGAGCTGATGGAGGCCGTCGCCGAGCACGAGCTGAGCGTGGTGCTCTCCTCCCACCTGGTTTCGGACCTCGAACGCGCCTGCGACCACCTCATCGTGCTCGGCGAATCGCGTGTCCAGGTGGCCGGTGACATCGACGACCTGCTCGCGACTCACCATCGCCTGACCGGGCCGCGCCGTGACCCGGCCGACCTGCCCGCAGGTCAACAAGTGATCTCGGCAAGTCACACCGACCGGCAGACCACCCTGTTGGTCCGAACCGAGAGCCCTGTCCACGATCCCTCGTGGACGGTGAGCAGCCTCGACCTCGAAGACCTCGTGCTCACCTACCTGCGCAACGCCTCGAAGCAGGCGTCCGCTCCCACTCTGGAGGTGCTCCGATGATCTGGCTCACGTGGCGACAGTTCCGGGCCCAGGCGTTGATGATCCTCGGTGCGCTGGCCGCAGTTGCCGCTGCCCTCGCGATCACCCGTTCGGGCGTGGCGGATCTCCATGACGTCGCCGGCGACCAGTTCCCGCAGGCATTCGCCGCGGATTCGGTCTACCCCGGCATCTACTACGTCTCAGCAGCGGCCGTGTACGCACTTCCCGCCCTCGTCGGCATGTTCTGGGGTGCTCCCCTCGTCGCTCGCGAGCTGGAAGGTGGAACCCACCGGCTGATCTGGAACCAGAGCATCACCAGAACGCGCTGGCTCGCCACCAAGATCGGCGTTGTCGTGGCGATCACCGTCGTCGCCGGGCTTGTCAGTCTCGCCGCGAGCTGGTGGACCGCCCCGCTCGATGCGGCGATCAACAGCGGGGCGGAGGACTCAGGCTTCTTCAGCGTCACCCGGCTCTCCGGCTTGCTCTTCGGCGCACGAGGCCTCGTTCCGATCGGCTTCGCCATGGTCGCTTTCGCCTTCGGTGTCACAGCTGGGCTGTTGCTCAAGCGAACCGTGCCGGCGATGGCCGCCACGCTCATCGCAACCATCGCCATGCAGGTCGCCATGCCTCTGCTGGTGCAACCGTTGCTGTTGCCGACCGAGGAGAAGACCTTGGAGATCACGACGGACAACATGCGAGGAATGCGTGTCTCACCAGGCACCGACGAGATCCTGAGCATCGGCGTACGCCTCGACGACCCGGGTGCCTGGATCGTGACGAATGAGATCGTCGACTCGAAGGGCCAGGTGGCCACCCCCTTGCCGCTTCCCAAGTCCTGCATGCCGGACGAGGCCGGCACAGCGAAGGTGGGGCCACCGGCGAACTGCGCGGCCGCGATCAACGACGCGGGATACCGTCACCACGTGGTCTACCAGCCCGCGGATCGCTATTGGACCCTGCAATGGATCGAGACCGGGCTCCTTCTCGTGGTCGCGGGGGCGCTGATCTCCTTCTGTTTCTGGCGGATACGGCGGGACCCGGCCTGACGGCCACGTGAGCCGGGGTGCGGACTCCGCCGACAAGCTACGCGGAGTCCGCACCGCCGGCCGTCCGTCAGGGTTCGAGGTCGACCACCCCGTTGCCGCTGAGGATGTCGAACGGCACCGAGACCTGGTCGTGGGCGATCACCCAGGTGCCGTCGATCTTGCGCAGTCCGTAGGTCACCCGGACCCACATCCCGGTCGTCGCGACCCCGTTCTTCATCGTCCCGCTGAGCCGGCCGAAGGCATATCCGTACGCCACGTCCTCACCGACCGTGACGGTCAGATCCCGCAGCTCGTAGTCCACCGTCTCGAAGACCTGGAAGACCTTCGCCCAGTTGGCGAGCTTCGCCTCGATCCCGACGTGCTGGAGCGGCGGCTCGACGTCGAAGGAGATGACATCGGGTGCGTACGGCTCCCGCAGGGTGTCGAGGTCCTTGGCGCGCAGGCCGTCGATGATCTTCTGGATCTGGCCCCGGATCGCGGTCTCCTCGTGCGTGCTCATGACCGCACCCCGGAAGCGCCGACCAGGCTGCCCGCGCGCAGCGGCGCGAGCGCGGTGCTCCACGCGACGACCTGATCGAGCATGGTGGTGAGCGTGGCGGCAGGTCGCTCGCCGGGCACGAACACGGTGTTGTTCTCGAAGTCGGTGAACAGCGAGAGCTCCACCGGACGGCTCACGTCCGCCATGCCCAGCGCGCTGCACACCGTACGCAGCTGGGCGACCGCGCGGGCACCGCCGCTGACGCCGTAGGAGACGAAGCCGACCGCCTTGTTCGTCCACTCCGAGCAGGCGTGGTCGATGGCGTTCTTCAGGACGCCCGGCATGCCGCCGTTGTAGTCCGGGGTCACGATCACGAAGCCGTCGAACGGGGCGATCCGCTCGGCCCAGTCGCGGGTGTGCTGGTTCGCCGACGGCCCGAACATCGGCGGCACGGCCTCGTCGAGGTGCGGGAGCGGGTGGTCGCGCAGGTCGATCACCTCGAAGGCCGCGTCGTCGCGGCGCGACGCCTGCTCATGGACCCACCGGGCGACCTGTGGACCGTTGCGATTGGGGCGGGTGCTGCCGATGATGATGCCGACTCTGATCATGTTCCGAACTCCTTGTTCGCTGGGGTCTGCTGATGTCCCTCCGACGAAGCAGGCGTACGGAATGTCAGGCGCTCTCACAGATCGGGTCGCTGTTTCGTCGGATCGGTTGTAGACATGCAGACCGAAGGAGCCGCCATGACCGACCCGCACCTCTCCGAGGTGATCAGCGAGCGTCGTCAGCTGATCAATCTCGCCTACCGTCTGCTCGGATCGCTCGCCGAGGCCGAGGACGTCGCGCAGGAGACCTACACCCGTTGGTACGCCCTGTCCGAGCAGCAACGGGACGCGATCGCCTCCCCCGGCGCCTGGATGACGACGGTCGCCAGCCGGATCTGCCTCGATCTGCTCGGCTCGGCACGGGCCAGACGGGAGCACTATGTGGGCGACTGGATCCCGGAGCCGGTGCCGGGCGGCTGGCTCGACACGGGGGCGGCGCCGGCCGATCCCGCCGACCGAGTCACCCTCGACGAGTCGGTCAGCATGGCTTTCCTCGTGGTGCTCGACTCGATGAGCCCCGCCGAGCGGGTCTCCTTCGTCCTGCACGACATCTTCCGCTACACCTTCAACGAGATCGCCGAGGTCGTCGGGCGCACCCCGGCCGCCTGCCGGCAGCTCGCCTCACAGGCTCGCCGCCGCATCGACCTCTCGCGTACCCGTCCCGGCGCGGAGCGCGCCGACCTGGTCCGCAGCTTCAAGCAGGCCTGGGAGTCCCGTGACATCGACGCCCTCGTCGGCCTCCTGGACCCCGAGGCGGTCGCCACCGCCGACGGCGGCGGCCGCGCCCTGGCCTTCCTCGAGCCGATCAGCGGCGCCGAGCAGATCGCCGCCGTCTGGATGGAGATCGCCTCCCGCGCCCCCGAGGTGACGCTGCAGGAATGCTCCGTCAACGGCCAGCCCGGCCTGATCGGACAGGTCGACGGTGCCACCGTCTCCGTCTACGCCTTCGACGTCGCCGACGGCCGCATCACCCGCATCTGGGCCGTACGCAACCCGGAGAAGCTGCGTCCGTGGACGGTCTGATCAGCGGCACGACGGAGGGCCGAGCGTCGCATTCACTTCGCGGCGTACGTGGTCGTACGACCCCTACCGCCAGCGGCCGTCACGACAAGTCCCTTCGTACGAAGCTCCGCAACGGCCCGACGGACGGTTACGAGTGACAGGCCCGTACGGCTACTGATCTCGGGGACACCGAGCTCACCTCCCTCAACTAGGGCATTGAGAACCGCTTGCTGCTTCTGCCCCATCAACTGGATGGGCTCTTTACCCGGCCGAACAGGTAGACCTTTTCGGCCAGGTTCTGTGACGCTCAGGATCACCGTGAACTGAATGCCGGTATCGATGAACCGTGGCCGAGGCAGACCGTGATCGTCCAACTGCGCATTGACCCTGATGAGGCCGGAGGCCAGCGACTCCACGACCCTCACCCCGCCTGGGGCCGAAACCTTCACCCCCAACGAGACCAGCGTCGCGTTTCGCGATCGGCTGATCATCTCGCGTCCAAGCCGGTTCACCGTCACGCCGTACAGGCCACCTGGGTTCGTGATCACCAGTTTGTCACGGAAGAGTCGGAGGTTGATCGCGATGCCTTCGGACCAAGGGGCGAGGTCGCGATGAACAAGAGCGTTTCCAACCAACTCACGGACAACCGCAAGGGGAAAAGTCGGAACGTCCCTCAGATGTCCGTCGGAGCCCGAGACGGTCGTGTAGTCGATGTTCGCGGCGACCCAGTCCATCGCCGCATCAAGCATGACGGGAATCGATCCACTCAGCGGCCGGGCATTCCGATAGGAGCCGTCCGGCTCAACGCGGGCGACGTGGACAACGTGGCGCGGAAACCTCGTCTGCGGATACTCGCCGAGCATCAGCAGACCAGCGACCGTCAACTCCCCGTCGCTAGTCATCACTCCACCGTGTCGCAACAACGCATCACCAGAGAACCGTCCCAGCCCGCCACGTTCCTCCCGCGCCACCGCCTCGCGCCAGGCGGCTAGGCCTTTGACGTCGAGGTCGGCAGCGGTCGTGCCGGAGACCGGCACTGTGTCGAAATGCGGCGCGGAGCGATTGCTCAGAAACCCCTGTCGCTCGAGGTCCGACAACTGAAAGTCTCCGTCATAGCTTCGCACCCATGACTTGCCGCTGATGTGCGTGCACGGCTTGAACGACGGGTCACATTCTGCGACGTTTGCGATCACGACAGGTCTTCCGTCGATCTCGTCATCCTCGATTGAGCACTTCACATGGGGCACGAAGTCCTGCGCGTCGTTGCCAAGGCGCTGCTTGAGCGCCTGTACGTCATAGATGCCGGTCGCCGTGAACCCGGAGCGTTCGTCGAGTCCGAATACGATCACGCCTCCCCCAGGCGTGTTGGCCAATGCCCCGATCGATTCGAGCGTCGTCGCAGGATAGCCACCCGCGGCGGACTTCACCTCGATCGCAGTCGTGTCGCCACCGGCAGCCCGTAGTGCGCTCAGGATCTCGTTGATCGCCATGCCATCGCTCCTCATGTTCCCGAATACGTGAAGAATACGTCGAAGAATACGCGCGACGTATTCTTCGACGTATTCTCTCTGCGCGGCACGGCGTCAGCTTTCTACAGTGCTCGACATAGGCTTGCCCGGTGCCCGAGGTACCCCTGGATTTCCCGCGCGCGTGGGTGGAGTTCGTCAACCCCGACGACCCCGACGAGCGGATGCGATGCGACCTGACCTGGTTGACGTCGGCCTACTCCTGCATCTTCGGCAACGGCTGCCCGGGGATGTTCAAGAGCTCGCCGGACGTGGGGTGCTGCACGTTGGGGGCTCACTTCGCGGACGAGGAGGACGAGACGCGGACGGCGGGGTTCGTCGCCGAGCTGACACCGGAGATCTGGGAGCAGCACCCGGGCCGTGAGGTGACGACCGACGACTGGGTCGAGCTCGACGAGGACGGCGAGCGGAAGACCCGGGTCACCGAGTTCCGCGGGCAGGAGTCCTGCGTGCTGGCCAACCGCCCGGACTTCGCCGGCGGATCGGGGTGCGCACTGCACATCCTGGCGGCGAAGGAAGGCAGGGAGCACTTCGAGACGAAGCCGGACGTGTGCTGGCAGCTGCCGATCCGGCGTACGTTCCGGGATGTCGAGCTCACCGACGGGACGACCTACACCGAGGTGACGATCACCGAGTACGACCGGCGCGGCTGGGGCCCGGGCGGCCACGACCTGGACTGGTACTGCTCCGGCAACACCGAGGCCCACGTCGCCGTCGAGCCCGTCTACATCACCAACCAGGCCGAGCTGACCGAGCTGATGGGCAAGGCGGCGTACGCCGAGCTCGTCCGTCACTGCGAGGCGCACGTCCGGTCGAGGTCCGCCCTCGCCCTGCATCCCGCCAGCCCGCGCTGACCCCAGGGTGTATCTCGACATCAAGAGATAGCGACCCTGGATTGGTCTCTCTCTCAGCGAGAGTTCAGAATCGTTACATGCGCCTGGACCATGTTTCGTACGCTGCAGGACCCGATGGCTTGGTACAGACCGCCAAGCAGCTCGGTGAGCTGCTCGGCCAGGAGTTCGTCGACGGCGGGGTCCACCCCCGCTTCGGCACCCGCAACTACATCCTGCCGATGCGCGGCGGCCTCTACCTCGAGGTCGTCGAGGCGCTCGAGCACCCGGCCAGCGACAAGGCGCCGTTCGGGCAGGCCGTCAAGGCCCGCTCCGCGCTCGGCGGCGGCTGGATCGGCTTCGTGATCGGCGTCGACGACATGACTCCGATCGAGGAGCGGCTCGGCCGCAAGGCCGTCCCCGGCAACCGTCACCTCCCCGACGGCCGCGAGCTCCACTGGCAGCAGATCGGCATCAACGGCCTGATCGCCGACCCGCAGCTGCCCTACTTCATCAAGTGGGAGACCCCCGAGCTCCACCCCGGCAACGCCGGCTCCGACATCACCCTCACCTGCCTGGAGATCTCCGGCGATCCCGACCGGGTGAAGGACTACCTCGGTGACGAGCTGAAGGAGCGCGTCGACCCCTGGACCGGCAAGCCCGCCGAGAACGTCAACATCGAGTGGGTCGCCGAGCACGGCACCCCCGGTCTCCTGGCCGCGCAGTTCGTCACCCCCCGCGGCGAGGTCCGGATCTGACCCGGCGCGGGTGGTCGAGCTTGTCGAGACCCCCGTCGAGGAGACATGAGCCGCGCTGACCTCCCCGGCGCTACAGGCGCGATCCCGTCCCCCAACATCTGGAACCACACCGCGACGTACGAGATCGAGAACCGTGCACTCGACCCGCACGGCCGCCTCTGGGCGGCGATGACCGAGGTCGCACCGTGGACCGGGCGGGATGTGCTCGACCTGGGCTGCGGCACCGGGTTCTACCTGCCGAAATTCGCCGAAGAGGCCCGCACCGTCACCGGCATCGAGCCGCACCCGGACTTGGTGACATTGGCCCGGCGGCGTACGAAACGCCTGACGAACGTCACGGTCCACAACGGCGTCGCGCAGCAACTGCCGCTTCCGCCGGCGTCGGTCGACGTCATGCACGCCCGCTGGGCCTACTTCTTCGGGCCGGGTTCCGAGCCGGGGCTCGGCGAGCTCGACCGGGTGATGCGCCGCGGCGGCGTCGCGATGGTGATCGACAACGACGGCTCCCGCTCGACCTTCGGCGGATGGTTCCGCCGCGGCTATCCGAAGGTCCCGCCGCCCGAGGAGCAGGAGCGGTTCTGGTCGATGCACGGCTGGACCCGCGTCCCCGTCGACATGGACTGGTCCTTCGGCTCCCGCGCGGACCTCGAGGCCGTCGTCCGCATCGAGTTCGACCCCGCCACGGCGGCCGCGATCCTGGAGGAGCACCAGGGGATGTACGTCGACTACGCGGTCAACCTCTGGTGGAAACGCTTCTGATCAGCAGAGCTAGAGGCGCGTTGCGGTCCGGACCAGCGCGGCCAGGGCGAGCGAACGGCTGTGCTGCGGCCAGGCGATGACCGTGGTGACCTCGGGAGCGTCGAGCACCGGGATGGTGACGATGCCGTGATGCTGCTCGGCGCGTGCGGACTCCGGTAGGAGCGCGTACGCCCGGCCGAGCGCGATCAGCTGATAGAGCTGCATCGAGTCGCGGACCTCCGGGCCGGGGCCGTCCGCGTAGCCACCGCCTGACGGCCAGCGCATCGGCGGGAGGCCGGGGATGTCGTCGAGGTCGGCCATCCTCAGCTGCGACCGGGTCGACCACGGATGGCTGGAGGGCAGGACCGCGACCTGGCCCTCGGTGAGCAGGTCCTCCGAGTCGAGCCCGTCGACGGAGTCGAACGGACGATGCAGCAGCGCGACGTCGGCGCGGCCGTCACGCAGTCTCGGCCCCTGCTGCCCGATGCCGCACAGGTCGACCTCGACCTTCACCGATCCCGGCTCCGCGGCGTAGGCGTCGAGCAGCTTGGTGAGCAGCTCCGTCGAGGCTCCGGCCTTCGAGACCAGGACCAGACCCGGCTCGGCACCGTCGCCGGTGGCGCGACGGGTGCGGCGCTCGGCCGCGTCGATCACGTCGAGAGCGGCGCGGGCCTCGGCGAGGAGCACCCGGCCGGCGTCGGTCAGCGTGACGCCTCGGCTGTTGCGCTCGAGCAGCGCACCGCCCAGACGCCGTTCGAGCTGGCTGATCGCGCGTGACAGCGGCGGCTGGGCGATCCCGAGGCGAGCGGCCGCACGGCTGAAGTGAAGCTCCTCGGCGACCGCGACGAAGTAGCGAAGCTCCCGGGTCTCCATGACCTCAACCCTAGCTCCGACCTGGGAACATACCTGAGCGGTATCGGCGGCGACCGAGACGATATTGGAGTCTCCCGCGGCCCCCGACCACGCTTGACGGCGTGAGCGAGAACACGATCGCGCTGGTCACCGGCGCAAACAAGGGAATCGGCTACGAGATCGCCGCGGGCCTCGGTGCGCGCGGCTGGAAGGTGGGTGTCGGCGCCCGCGACGAGGCCCGCCGGGAGGCCGCGGTGGAGAAGCTGCGGGCGAACGGGGTCGACGCCTTCGGGGTGCCGCTGGACGTGACCGACGACGCCAGCGTCGCCGCCGCGGCCCGGCTGATCGAGGAGGAGCAGGGCGGCCTGGACGTACTCGTCAACAACGCCGGCGTCACCGGCGGGATGCCACAGAACCCGACCGAGATCTCGATCGACCAGATGCGCGTCGCCGTCGAGACCAACGTCTTCGGCGTCGTCCGGGTCACCAACGCGATGCTGCCGATGCTGCGCCGCTCCTCGTCGCCGCGGATCGTCAACATGTCGAGCAGCGTGGGCTCCCTCGCCCGGCAGACCTCGACGGACGACCCGCTGGCCGTGGGGCCGATCTCGGTGGCGTACAGCCCGACGAAGTCCTACCTCAACGCCGTCACGATCCAGTACGCCAAGGAGCTGCACGACACGAACATCCTGATCAACCTCGGCTGCCCCGGGTTCGTGGCCACCGACCTGAACGGCTTCCGCGGCGTACGCACGCCGGAGGAGGGCGCCCGGATCGCGATCAGCCTCGCGACCCTGCCCGACGACGGCCCGACCGGCGGCTACTTCGAGGACGCCGGCGTCATCCCCTGGTGATTACATTCACGCGAAATCCAGGTACACGACGTCAAAGGAGGCCACGCTAGGGAGCGACTCGGGTCCTCTCGGACCTCTCGGAAAGATAGGAGCTCCACAGATGCGCCTCATTCCACGTCCCGGGCGTCGCCTCGGCACGGTCATCGGTTCCCTCCTCGTCACGCTGGCGACCAGCCTGGTCGCCATCACCTCCACGGCCGCCCCCGCCCACGCCGACGCCTGCTACACCTGGAGCGGCACGCTCCAGCAGGGGTCCACGGGCAACGCGGTCACCCAGCTGCAGATCCGGGTCGCCGGATGGGCGGCCTCCGGCACGATCTTCTCGATCGACGGCTCCTACGGCCCGGCGACGACGACCGCGGTCCGCAACTTCCAGGCCGCCTACGGGCTCTCCGCCGACGGCGTCGCGGGGACGAACACGTTCAACAAGCTCTACGCGCTCCAGGACGACGACTGCACCCCGATCCACTTCGACTGGAGCGAGGTCGACGACGTCTGCTACGGAGGCTGGCCGACCCCGATCTCCGGGGTGACGATCGCCCAGGTCAAGGCCAACCTGATGCAGGCGATGTGGCGGGCCGAGGCGATCCGGCACCGGCTCGGCGACAACCCGCTCCGGGTCACCTCGGCCTACCGTTCGAAGGCGTGCAACGACGCGGTCGGCGGCGCCTCGAACAGCAACCACCTCTACGGCCGGGCGATGGATCTGGTGCCCGGCAGCAGCGCGACGACCATGTGCGGCATCGCCCGTGCCTCACGCCAGTCGTTCCCGCAGGTGCTCGGGCCGGGCTACCCCGACCACAGCGACCACATCCACCTCGGCATCCAGTCGAGCATCTACCAGAGCGCCTCGCAGTGCTTCTGACCTCATGACAGATCGGTGAGCTGGTCGGGATCGGCTTCGGTCCCGACCAGCTCGCGGAGCTTGTCGTTGACGTCCCAGATCCCGACGTTCATGCCGGCAGTGACGGTCGCACCGCGCCGCCAGTAGGCGATGAACTCGTCACGCTCGGTGTCTCCGCGGAGCAGCACCTCGTCCTCGGGCGCGGAGCGGCCGACGTACTCCATCGAGAACTCGAACTGGTCGGTGAAGAAGTAGGGCTGCCAGTCATACGTGCCCTCCTTGCCCAGCATCGTCCGGGCCGCCAGCCGGCCCTGCTTGATCGCGTTGTCCCAGTGCTCGACCCGCAGCGGGCCGAGCACGGTGTGCTGCGCGAGCGCGACGTCGCCCGCGGCGAAGACCCGAGGATCAGACGTACGCAGCCTCTCGTCGACCACGATGCCGTCGCCGACCTCGAGGCCGGCGTCGGCGGCCAGGCTCGTGGCCGGTGCGGCTCCGACGGCGACGAGCACGATGTCGGCGGGTATCTCGCCGACGCTGGTGCGTACGAGCCCGGGCTCGATCGCCTCGACGGTCGTCCCGGTGTGGATCTCGACGCCGTGGCGGGTGTGGAGGGCGGCGACGTGCTCGGCGAGCTCCGGGCCGAGGACGTTGAGCAGGGGCTGCGCGGCCGCCTCGAGCACGACGGCCTTCCCGCCGAGTGCGGTCACCGACGCCGCGACCTCGAGGCCGATCCAGCCGCCGCCGACGGTGACGACCCTCGTCCCCGGTCGGACCGATTCCTTGAGCCTGCGGGCGTCCTCGACGGTGCGGAGGGTCACCGCGTGCTCGATACCCGGGATCGGTGGTGTCTTCGGGTCAGCGCCGGTGGCCAGGAGCAGCCTGCCGAAGGCCAGCTTCTTGCCGTTGTCCAGCGCGACGGTTCCGTCTTTCAGGTCGAGCGCGGTGGCGGTGGTGCCGGCCAGGACGGTGACATCCTTCTCGGCGTACCAGGCCTCGTCGTGGGAGAGCTTGAACTCCTTGGCTCCGGCGAGGAAGTCCTTGGAGAGCTGTGGTCGTTCGTAGGGCAGCTCCGGCTCCCTGCCGACCAGGATCAGGGGGCCGTCATAGCCCTCCTCGCGAAGGGTTTCGATGGCGCTGACCGCAGCAAGACCAGCACCGATCACGACGATGTCCGCAGTTCCCATGACGCCATCGTCGCGCGGATCCGTCCGTCTATGAAGACCCTCGGACGGTCAGGGCGGGTTTCAGCATCACACCGGGCGCGGCGTAGGACGGGGTGGCGAGGAGCTCCTCGAGCGCCTTGACCAGCTCGCGCGCGGCCTCCTCGAGGGGAGGACGTACGGAGGTGATGCCCGGCGGCACCGTCTGGGCGACCTGGGAGTCGTCGAAGCCGACGACCGCGATGTCCTCACCGAGACGGAGGCGTCGCTCGAAGAGCGCATGGAGCACACCCATCGCGAGCGTGTCGGAGGCACAGACGAGGGCGGTGGGCTCGGTCTCGTCGAGGATCGCGTCGGCAGCGGCCTTGCCCGAGCTGATCGAGTCCTCGGTGCGCGAGGCCAGGCCGGTGGTCGAGAGGCCGTGGGTGTGCATCGCGTGGATCCAGCCGCTTCGCCGCTCCTCACCCAGGAGCGAGTCCTTGTGCCAGCCGATCCAGGCGATCTTGGAGTGGCCGCGCTCGATCAGGTGCTCGGTCGCGATCTCGGCGCCGTAGGCGAGGTCGACGTCGACCCACGGGTGCTTGGCGTCGGGCTGGGTCCAGGGTCGTCCGAAGGAGACGAACCGTGCGCGCCGCGACTGCAACCAGGTCGTCTGCTGGCCGCCGAGGTGGGTGTCGGTCACCACGAACGCGTCGACCGCGGTCGACCGGAGCAGCTCGTCGTAGCCGTCGAGCGGGTCGGCGGGGTCGCCGTAGAAGAGGAGGACGTGGTAGCCGGTCTCGGCCGCGGCCTCGACGAAGCTGTGCACGAACCGGTCCATCATCGCGTTGGCGGTGCCCTCCTGGAGGGCGGGCATCCGCAGGCCGATCAGGTGGCTCGCCCTGGTCCGCAGGCTGCGGGCGGCGCGGTTGGGCTGGTAGCCCAGCTTGTCGATCGCGTCCTGCACCCGGGCCAGGGTGTCGGCGCGCAGCAGATCAGGGTTGTTGACCGCGTTGGAGACCGTCTGGCGGGACACGCCGGCCAGCTCCGCGACGTCCGCCAGGGTCGGCGGAGCGGCCGAGATATGACCGCCGGAACGCGGCACCGCCACGCTCTGCCTCCCTTGATGCCGATGTGGAACTCTGGATCGTTCCAAGCCATGGTAACGACTGCTGGCCCCCTGGGACGCTTTAGGCCCCATTCCTTGTCGGTGCCTTGGTCTAAGTTGCTGGCCATGGCTACCGCTCGTTCGTCCAAACGTGCCACCTACCGCTGCTCCGAGTGCGGGTGGGAGACCGCGAAGTGGGTCGGCCGCTGCGGCGAGTGCCAGGCCTGGGGGTCGGTCGCCGAGGCGGCGGCCCCGATCGGACGTACGCAGGCGGCCCCCGTCTCCACCGCGGCGGTGCCGATCGGGACGGTGTCGGTGACCGAGTCGGAGCGGCGTACGTCGGGCGTGCCGGAGCTCGACCGGGTCCTCGGTGGTGGGCTGGTGCCGGGAGCCGCGATCCTGCTGGCCGGCGAGCCGGGCGTCGGGAAGTCGACGCTGCTGCTCGAGGTCGCGGCGCAGACCGCGCGCTACGGGCGGCGCGCTCTGTATGTGACGGGCGAGGAGTCGGCGTCGCAGGTGCGGCTGCGCGCCGATCGGACCAACGCCATCCAGGACGAGCTCTATCTGGCCGCCGAGACCGACCTCGGCGCCGTGCTGACCCACATCGAGGAGACCCGGCCCGACCTGATCGTGGTCGACTCCGTGCAGACCATCGGCGCCTCCGGCGTCGAGGGCGTTCCCGGTGGCGTGACCCAGGTGCGCGAGGTGGCGGCGGCGCTGATCCGGGTCGCCAAGACCCGCAACATCACCACCGTCGTGGTCGGCCACGTGACCAAGGACGGAGCGATCGCCGGGCCGCGGGTGCTGGAGCACCTGGTCGACGTGGTCCTCCACTTCGAGGGCGCCCGCGACTCACGCTTCCGGATGGTGCGGGCGATGAAGAACCGCTTCGGGCCCGTCGACGAGGTGGGCTGCTTCGACCTGTCCTCGGAGGGCATCGTGGCGGTCACCGACCCGTCGGGTCTCTTCGTGGAGACCCATCACGTCTCGGTCCCCGGCACCTGCGTCACCGTGACGATGGAGGGCCGCCGGCCGCTGCTCGCCGAGATCCAGGCGCTGACCGTGCTGGGCGCGGAGGAGCGGGCGAAACGTACGACCTCGGGGCTGGACGGCTCCCGGCTCGCGATGATCCTCGCCGTGCTGCAGCGTCACGCGCGGGTCGGCCTCTCCGGTCGCGACGTCTTCGCCTCCACCGTCGGCGGAGCCCGGATCAGCGACCCGGCCGCCGACCTGGCGATGGCGCTGGCGGTGGCGTCGAGCCACACCGGCACACCGACGCCACGCGGGGTGGTGGCGCTCGGGGAGATCGGCCTCGCCGGAGAGCTGCGCCGGGTGCGGGATCTCGACCAGCGGCTCTCGGAAGCGGCGCGGCTGGGGTTCACCGTCGCGGTCGTACCTGCCGACCCGGGAGCTCCGGTGCCCAACCGTCCCAAGGAGCGCGATGTCGACGGGATGCGTGTCTTTGAGGTGCACAGCATCAGTGCCGCGCTGGAATTCCTCCGCTTGGTGTGATCGGCTTGGTGACTCGTGGCCGAACGTTCTCGGCATTACGGTTGGATCCACGGTTAGAATCACCCCATCCCACTCCGAAAGGATCCTCGTGCCCGCCGACCGCACCGCGGACTCCATCCGACTGCGCGAGACGCTCGCTCTGATCGCGCCCGGAACGCCGCTGCGTGATGGGCTCGAGCGCATCCTTCGCGGCCGCACCGGCGCGCTGATCGTCCTCGGCCACGACAAGATGGTCGACGGCATCTCGACCGGTGGCTTCACCCTCGACGTACCGTTCACCTCCACCGGCCTGCGCGAGCTCGCCAAGATGGACGGGGCGATCATCGTCGACGACTCGCTGAGCCGCATCGTGCAGGCCGCCGTCCACCTGATGCCCGACCACACCATCCCCTCGACCGAGACCGGCACCCGCCACCGCACCGCCGACCGGGTCGCGAAGCAGACCGGTCACCCGGTGATCTCGGTGTCCCAGTCGATGCAGATCATCGCTGCGTACGTCGGGGAGACCCGCCACGTCCTGGAAGACTCCGGCCAGATCCTCTCCCGCGCCAACCAGGCGCTGGCGACCCTGGAGCGCTACAAGCTGCGGCTCGACGAGGTGGCCTCCACCCTGTCGGCGCTGGAGATCGAGGACCTGGTGACCGTGCGCGACGTGGCCGTCGTGGCGCAGCGCCTGGAGATGGTCACCCGCATCGCCCGCGAGATCGAGGACTATGTGCTCGAGCTCGGCACCGACGGCCGGCTGCTGTCCCTCCAGCTGGAGGAGCTCATCACCGGCGTCGACGCTGAGCGCGAGATGGTCATCCGCGACTATCTCCCCCGCGGCCGGCGCGCCCGTTCGCCCGAGGAGCTGCTCGCCGAGCTCGAGGCGCTCAACTCCGCCGAGCTAGTCGACCCCGCCGCCACCGCCCGGGTGCTGGGCCTGACCACGTCCGATGCTCTGGACGGCGCCGTGGCCCCGCGCGGCTACCGCCTCCTCGCCAAGGTCCCCCGCCTCCCACCCGCCGTCGTCGACCGCCTGGTCGACCACTTCGGCACCCTCCAGAAGCTCCTCTCCGCCAGCGTCGACGACCTCCAGGCCGTCGAAGGCGTCGGCGAGCTCCGCGCCCGCTCCGTACGCGAAGGCCTCTCCCGCCTCGCCGAGTCCACCATCCTCGAGCGCTACGTCTGACCCTCTCTGCCGAGGCGTCGGCCCCGTCGGCCGAAGCGTCAGGTACGTCGGCCGAGACGTCACTTACGTCGGCCGAGTTGGCACGGGCTGACCCTCTCGCCCGACCGGACTGACGTCTCGGCCGTCCTAGTTGACGTTTCGGCCGTCCTAGTTGACGTCTCGGCCGTCCTAGCTGACGTCTGGGCCGTCCTAGTTGACGTCTCGACCGACCGGGCTGACGTCTCGACCGACCGGGCTGACGCCTCGACCGACCGGGCTGACGCCTCGACCGACCGGGCTGACGCCTCGGCTATCGGGCGACCGGGGAGTCGGGTTCCGTACGCGACAGGGCGGTGCCGGGCTTGTAGAGGCCGAAGGTGGCGGATGCGGGTTCGCCACCGAGGGCGGCGGCGACGATCACGAAGAAGTTCGGCTTGACCCACGGGCCGTGGCCGGTGCACTCGCCGGCGACGACACGGCGGCCGGTCCAGGTGAGCGGGAGAGTGGTGACGGCGTCGCGGCGTACGACGATCTCCTTGGTCGGCACCGCCTTGGGGCAGTCGACCGTGGACCAGACCAGGTCGCCGCCCTTCTGCGAGATCCGGACCTGAAGAGCGTCGGCGGACAGCTTCCAGGTGCAGGCGGACGCCTTCACGGTGCGCAGCTGCAGCGGGATGGTGACGTTGTCGTAGGAGTAGCCGTCGGTGACGGCAGGCTCGACGACGATGTCGGAGGGCGAGCACTCGCCGGTCGGCTCGGGCGGTGCACTGCTCTTCGGCTTCTTGGGCTTGCCCGCGCTGCCCGCCTCCTTCGACGGCTTCGCGCTCGGCGTCGGCGTGACGGTCACGGTCGCCGTGGGCTCGTCGGCCACCGGGGTCGCGGTGTCGTCGGCCGCGTCGGAACCGCTGAGGAAGAAGCGCGAGATCCCGACGACCAGGAGCAGGACGATGCCGAGCACCGCCAGCCGCCGGCGCCAGTAGACCGAGGCCGGCAGTCGTCCTCCAGTCCTTCTCCCACGGGCCATAGGCGACACCGTAGTGACCACACGCGCAGGTTTCGGGGTGCCACTCCGTGGCAATACCTGTCGCACGGCACAATCTGGGTGTGACCGAACTCCACGACGCCGTTCTGGACTGGTACGACGCCAACGCCCGCGACCTCCCGTGGCGATCCGCCACCGCGACTCCATGGTCGGTGATGGTCAGCGAGTTCATGCTCCAGCAGACCCCGGTCTCCCGCGTGCTTCCCATCCACGAGGCCTGGCTCGAGCGATGGCCGACCCCCGCCGACCTGGCCGCGGAGCCGACCGGCGAGGCCGTACGCGCCTGGGGCCGCCTCGGCTACCCCCGCCGGGCGCTACGCCTGCACGCGGCCGCCACCGCGATCGTCGAGCACCACGGCGGCGAGGTGCCCGACTCCTACGACGAGCTCATCGCACTCCCCGGCGTCGGCGACTACACGGCGGCCGCGATCGCGACCTTCGCCTACGACAAGCGCCACGTGGTCCTCGACACGAACGTACGCCGCGTCTTCGCCAGGACGCTCAGCGGCGTCGAGTTCCCCGCGCAGTCGGTGAACAAGGCCGAGCGCGAGCTCGCCGCCGGCGTACTCCCTCAGGACGAGCCCACCGCCGCCACCTGGTCGGTCGCGGTGATGGAGCTCGGCGCCCTCGTCTGCACGGCCGCCAACCCGTCCTGCGCCCGCTGCCCCGTCACGGACCTCTGCGCCTGGCGCGCGGCCGGCCATCCCGCGTACGACGGTCCTCCTCGTAAGGTCCAGACCTGGGCCGGCACCGATCGCCAGTGCCGCGGCCGGCTTCTCGCCGTGCTGCGCGACGCCGACTCCCCCGTCCACCGCAGCCGCCTCGACGTCGTCTGGTCCGACGAGACCCAACGCAAACGCGCCCTCGAGGGACTGCTGAAGGACAATCTCGCCACCGAGGTGGAACCAGACTTCTTCGCCCTCCCCTAACCTCCAGCCGAAACCGCAGAAATGGCGGACGAAACTCTACTTTCGTCCGCCACAACTGACGTCTCGGCCGCCGCAACTGACGTCTCGGCCGGCATTTCTGCCGACTCGGCGGGGATAAAGCAAACGCCCCGGCCTAAACGGCCGGGGCGTCGCTATTGACCGACTACTCCGAGTCGGGCTTGGGCTTCTCGATGTTGATCGGCTCATCCTGGTCGGGGAGCTCGATATCGGTCACGGTCGCGCCCTCGAGAGGGGGAACGTCCGGGATGGAGGAACGCTTCTGACCCTCGAAGGTGAACTTCGCGGCCGGACCCTCGCCCTCGACGTCCACGACGACGATCGAGCCGGGGCCGATGTCGCCGTAGAGCATCTTCTCGGCGAGCACGTCCTCGATCTCGCGCTGCACCGTGCGGCGCAGCGGACGAGCACCCAGGACCGGGTCGAAACCGCGCTCGGCGAGCAGCTTCTTCGCGGCCGTGGTGAGCTCGATGCCCATGTCGCGGTCCTTGAGGCGGATCTCGACGGCACCGATCATGTTGTCGACCATCGCGATGATCTGCTCCTGCGACAGCGGCGGGAACACGATGACCTCGTCGACACGGTTGAGGAACTCCGGACGGAAGTGCTGCTTGAGCTCGTCGGAGACCTTGGCCTTCATCTTCTCGTAGGAGCCCGCGGCGTCGCTGGCCTGGGAGAAGCCCAGGTTGACCGACTTCGCAATGTCCCGCGTGCCGAGGTTGGTGGTCATGATGATCACGGTGTTCTTGAAGTCGACCACGCGGCCCTGGGAGTCGGTCAGGCGACCTTCCTCCAGGATCTGCAGCAGCGAGTTGAAGATGTCCGGGTGGGCCTTCTCGACCTCGTCGAAGAGGACCACGGAGAACGGCTTGCGGCGCACCTTCTCGGTGAGCTGGCCGCCCTCCTCGTAGCCGACGTAGCCCGGAGGCGAACCGAAGAGTCGCGAGACGGTGTGCTTCTCGCCGAACTCCGACATGTCGAGCTGGATCAGCGCGTCCTCGTCGCCGAAGAGGAACTCGGCGAGCGTCTTGGACAGCCAGGTCTTACCGACACCGGACGGACCGGCGAAGATGAACGACCCGCCGGGGCGCTTCGGGTCCTTCAGACCGGCACGCGTGCGTCGGATGGCGCGGGACAGGGCCTTGACCGCCTCGTCCTGACCGATGACGCGCTTGTGGAGCTCGTCCTCCATGCGCAGAAGGCGCTGGGACTCCTCCTCGTTGACCTGGACGATCGGGATGCCGGTCGCCACGGCGAGAACCTCGGCGATCAGCTCCTCGTCGACCTCGGCGACCTCGTCCATGTCGCCGGCACGCCAGGCCTTCTCACGCTCGGCCTTCTTGGCGATGAGCTGCTTCTCCTCATCGCGCAGACGCGCCGCCGCCTCGAAGTCCTGGCCGTCGATCGCGGCCTCCTTGCGCTGGCGCACGTCGGCGATCTTGTCGTCGTACTCCCGCAGGTCGGCGGGGGCCGTCATCCGGCGGATCCGCAGACGCGAGCCGGCCTCGTCGATCAGGTCGATCGCCTTGTCCGGCAGGAACCGGTCGGAGATGTAACGGTCGGCCAGCGTCACCGCGGAGACCAGAGCCTCGTCGGTGATCGTCACCCGGTGGTGGGCCTCGTAACGGTCGCGGATGCCCTTGAGCATCTCGATCGCGACCGCGATCGAGGGCTCCGGCACCTGGATCGGCTGGAAACGGCGCTCGAGAGCGGCGTCCTTCTCCAGGTATTTCCGGTATTCGTCCAGCGTGGTCGCACCGATGGTCTGCAGCTCGCCACGAGCCAGCATCGGCTTGAGGATCGAGGCGGCGTCGATCGCGCCCTCGGCCGCACCGGCACCGACAAGAGTGTGGATCTCGTCGATGAACAGCACGATGTCGCCGCGGGTCTTGATCTCCTTGAGCACCTTCTTGAGGCGCTCCTCGAAGTCACCGCGGTAACGCGAGCCGGCGACGAGCGCACCCAGGTCGAGCGTGTAGATCTGCTTGTCCTTGAGCGTCTCGGGAACGTTGCCCTTGACGATGTCCTGGGCCAGGCCCTCGACGATCGACGTCTTACCGACGCCGGGCTCACCGATGAGGACCGGGTTGTTCTTCGTACGCCGCGACAGCACCTGCATGACGCGCTCGATCTGGCCCTCGCGACCGATGATCGGGTCGAGCTTGCCCTCACGGGCGTCCTGGGTCAGGTTGCGGCCGAACTGGTCGAGCACGAGGCTGGAAGAAGGAGCCTCGGTCGAGGTGGTGCCGGTCGACGCGGTGGCGCCGGAGGTGCCGGCCTGGCCCTCCTTGCCCTGGAAGCCCGAGAGCAGCTGGATGACCTGCTGGCGGACCCGGTTGAGGTCGGCGCCGAGCTTCTGCAGCACCTGGGCCGCGACGCCCTCGCCCTCACGGATCAGGCCGAGCAGGATGTGCTCGGTGCCGATGTAGGAGTGGCCGAGCTGCAGCGCCTCGCGCAGGGACAGCTCGAGCACCTTCTTGGCACGCGGCGTGAACGGGATGTGCCCGGACGGCGCCTGCTGACCCTGGCCGATGATCTCCTCGACCTGGTTGCGCACCGCCTCGAGCGAGATGTCGAGGGACTCGAGGGCCTTGGCCGCGACGCCTTCGCCCTCGTGGATGAGGCCGAGCAGGATGTGCTCGGTCCCGATGTAGTTGTGGGAGAGCATGCGGGCCTCTTCCTGGGCCAGCACGACCACCCGGCGGGCTCGGTCAGTGAACCGCTCGAACATGTACGCATCTCTCCTAAGAATTCTGGGGCGTCACCAAGATTCAACCCCGCAGACAGCCTACGCGTTCCCGACAACACAACGCGATCCGTGCGCTGAGAGCGAACAAGCGTTTCGTACGCCGGACGGTCCCCCTCCACGGCCGGCCCCGGACAAAGACGGCTGCCGCGCCCCGGAGGGCGCGGCAGCCGGTCGTTCGGTGCGGTGCGACGGTCGGTCAGTGAGCCGCTTCGAAAGCCGCTCGGACATCGGCCGGAATGCGGCCGCGGTCGGGAACGGTGTAACCGTTGGCCTTGCCCCACTCGCGCATGACCTTCGGGGTGGACCCACCGGCAGCAGGCGCCTTCTTGGCGCTCCCACGACGACCGCTCACCTTCTGCGCGTGGCCGATGAAGAGAGCGAGAGAATCACGAAGCTTTGCCGCATTGGCATCGCTGAGATCAATCTCGTAAGAGGTGCCGTCCAGGGCAAAAGACACCGTCTCTGCAGCTTCCGAGCCGTCGATGTCATCCTCGAGGATGATCTGAACCTTCTTAGCCATGTTCCTACCTTCACTGCTCTTCACCCGGAAACGGGCCGAATATAGCCATCGCCGTTAAGCGAGATGCCCATAGCATTACATACGATCCAGATGAATCAACAGGTCGCCATACTGAAAAAACTAACGAATGACATTTCGTTGGAATATGAGCTCGAGACCTTGCAACGTCAGCCACGGAGAATGCGTCGAGAAACATTTACTCTCGCCCAGAACGAACTCCGCGAGATAGCCGGTCGCAATCACGGTGACTTCATCGGTGGGGACATCCAGCTCCGCGATGATCCGGGCGACCAGACCCTCGACCTGGGCGGCGACCCCGAAGACCATTCCGGACTGCAGCGCCTCGACGGTGTTCTTGGCGATCACCGACCGGGGCCGGGCGAGCTCGACCTTCCGCAGCTGCGCGCCGCGCCGCCCCAGAGCCTCCAACGACAGCTCGATCCCGGGCAGGATCGCGCCACCGACGTACTGCCCGGCGGCGTTGACCACGTCGAAGGTCGTCGCCGTCCCGCCGAAGTCGACCACGATCGCGGGTCCGCCATGAAGGGTCACCGCGGCGACCGCGTTGGCGATCCGGTCGGTGCCGACCTCGCGCGGGTTGTCCATGAGGATCGGGATGCCGGAGCGTACGCCCGGCTCGACCACCACGCTCGCGACCGAGCCCAGGTGGCGGGCGATCATCTCGCGCCACTCGTGCAGCACCGAGGGCACGGTCGCGCAGACCACCACCCCGGAGATGCCCGCCACCAGCGGGTCGCCCATGGTCCCCCGCAGCAGCGCCCACCACTCGTCGGCGGTGCGGTGCTCGAGCGTGGAGACCCGCCAGTCCGCGGACACGACGCCGTCGGCGATCAGCCCGAGAACCGTGTGGCTGTTACCGATGTTGACCGCGAGCAGGGACATGGCGGGGACGCCTCAGCCCTCGGACAGGTCGAAGCCGATGTCGAAGACCTTCACCGAGTGGGTCAGCGCACCGACGGAGAGATAGTCGACACCGGTCTCGGCGACCTCGCGGGCCCGGTCGAGGGTCAGCCCGCCGGACGCCTCGAGCACCGCACGGCCGGCGGTGATCTCGACGGCCTCCTTCATCATCGCCGTCGACATGTTGTCGAGCATGATCCGGCCGCAGCCGGCGTCGAGGAGCGCCTTGAGCTCCTCGAGCGTGGTCACCTCCACCTCGATCGGCACGTCCGGGTAGGCGAACTTCACGGCCTCGTAGGCCTGCACCGCCCCGCCCGCGGCGACGATGTGGTTGTCCTTGACCAGCGCCATGTCGGAGAGCGACATCCGGTGGTTCGCGCCGCCGCCGCAACGGACGGCGTACTTCTCCAGCGCCCGGAAGCCCGGCAGCGTCTTGCGGGTGTCGAGGACCTGGGCGCCGGTGCCCTCCAGCGCCTCGGTCCAGGCCGCGACACCGGTGGCGACACCGGAGAGGTGGGAGGCGTAGTTGAGAGCCGTACGCTCCGCGGTCAGCAGCCCGCGGGTCGGCCCGGCGATCCGCATGATGACGTCGCCGGCCTTCACCTTCGACCCGTCCTTGACGCGGTCGGTGACCGTGACGTGATCCCCCATGACGTACGCGAAGACGAGCTCGGCCACGCCGAGGCCGGCCACCACGCCGTCCTCCCGGGCGGCGAAGACGCCGATCCCGGTCGAGTCGGGGGCGATCGTGGCCACGGAGGTCACGTCCTCACTGGGCATGTCACCGGGGGCGGCCGAGGGCAGGTCCTCGTCGAGAGCGAGCTCCACTGCGTCGTAGACCTCGCCGGCGTCCAGGCCGGCACTGGTCAGCTCGTCGCGCAGCGACTGCGGGATCTCGTCGAAGGGCACGCGTCGGATGGTCATCAGGCTCCTGCCATGGTTGAGGTGGTGCGGTCGGTCGCTGGGGCCGGGGTGAAGCTGACGACAGTCTCGCCGTCCCGGAGCCGAACGTCGAAGTGGCCGGCGAACCCGGCATCGTCGCGCTCGGCGAAGTCCTCGCGCCAGTGGGACCCGCGGGTCTCCTCGCGCAGCAGCGCCGCCTTCGCCAGCGCGAGCGAGACGGTCAGCAGGTTGGTCGCCTCCCAGGCCGCCGGGTCGATCTCGGCCGCCGGGGTGCTCCCGAGCTGCTCGAGCTCGTCGATCGCCTCGGCGAGACCGGTCGCGTTGCGGAGCACGCCGACCTTGGTCGTCATCGTCTCCTGCAGCTGCTTGAGCGCGTTGCCCGGGACGAGCACCCGTCCGGCGCCGGGGGCGGGATCCTCGAGCTGGCGCAGCTCGCCGGGCAGCACCTCGGCGATCCGGCGCGAGAAGACCAGTCCCTCGAGAAGGGAGTTGGAGGCGAGCCGGTTGGCACCGTGGACGCCGCTGCACGCGACCTCGCCGGTGGCGTAGAGCCCGGGTACGTCCGAACGACCCCACAGGTCGGTGCGGACGCCACCTGAGGCGTAGTGGCAGGCCGGCGCGACCGGGATCAGGTCGGCCGACGGGTCGACCCCGTGCTGCTCGCAGGAGGCCAGGATGTTGGGGAAGCGCTTCTCCCAGAACTCACGGCCGAGGTGGCGGGCGTCGAGCCACATGTTGGGGTGGCCGGTCTCGAGCATCCGCTTCATGATCGCCTTGGAGACGATGTCTCGCGGCGCGAGGTCGCCGAGCTCGTGCACACCCTCCATCAGCCGGTTGCCGTCCCAGTCGACCAGGAAGGCGCCCTCGCCGCGTACGGCCTCGGAGATCAGCGGCTGCTGGCCGCGGGAGTCCTCACCCAGATACATCACGGTCGGGTGGAACTGGACGAACTCGAGGTCGCGCAGCGTCGCTCCTGCCCGCAGCGCGATCGCCATGCCGTCGGCGGTCGCGACGGCGGGGTTGGTGGTCTGGGAGAAGACCTGGCCGAGGCCACCGGAGGCCAGCACGACGGCCCGGGTACGCACGATCCCGACGCCGTCGGCGTCGCCCTCGCCCATCACGTGGATGGTCAGGCCGGCCACGCCGCCGTCGGCGGCCGTGAGCAGGTCGACGACCATGGCGTGCTCGAAGACCAGGATCTCCGGAGCCCGTCGCACGGCCTCCATCAGCGCGCGCTGGATCTCGGCCCCGGTCGCGTCGCCGTCGGCGTGCGCGATCCGGTCGCGGCGGTGACCGCCCTCGCGGGTGAGCGACAGGTTGCCGGCCGGGTCCTTGTCGAACTCGGCCCCCCACTCGATCAGCTCGCGGACCGCCTCGGCGCCCTCACCGACCAGGACGCGTACGGCCTCCAGGTCGCACGCCCCGGCGCCGGCCACGAGCGTGTCGACCTCGTGCTGAGCAGGGGTGTCACCCTCGCCGAGCGCCGCCGCGATGCCGCCCTGGGCCCACTGCGTCGAGCCGGCCTGGAGCACGTCCTTGGTGACGACCGCGACCCGCTCGACCTGGTCCTTCAGCCGCAGCGCCGCGGTCAACCCGGCGATCCCCGAGCCCACCACGATCACGTCCGCCCACTCGGTCCAGCCCGGATCGCGGGCGGACAGGAGCTCGATGTTCATAGCGGCACGCTACTGCGTGAGAACGAGCGGTCCACGCATCTGGTCGGTCCCTGGAACCGGCTCGCTCCGGTCGGAGCCGAGCGCGACGATGTGGTTGGCCTCGTCCACGTGGACGACGTGCGGCTCGAGAGCCTTCGCCTCCTCGGTGCTCATCTGCGCGTACGCGATGAGGATGACGAGGTCGCCGGGGTGGACGAGGTGGGCGGCGGCGCCGTTGATCCCCAGGACACCCGACCCGCGCTCGCCGGCGATCGTGTAGGTCTCCAGCCGGGCACCGTTGGTGATGTCGACGATGGAGACCAGCTCGCCGGGGAGGATGTCCGCGGCGTCGAGGAGATCGGCGTCGACGGTGACCGAGCCGACGTAGTGGAGGTCTGCCTCGGTGACCGTGGCGCGGTGGATCTTGCCGGTCATCATGGTGCGCAGACGAGTCATCGGGATGCTCCGATCGTGAGGCTCATGTTGTCGATGAGGCGGGTCGTGCCGACCCGGGCGGCGATGAGGATCCGGGCTTCGGTGGCCGGCTCCGGGTCGGTGGGCAGCGCTGCCAGGGCGGGGTCGGTGATGACGAGGTAGTCGAGGTCGACCCCCTTCGCGCGACGCAGCTCGGCGCGAGCCGCCTGGAGCGCGGCCTCGACGCCGTGCCCGGCCTCGGCCTGCGCTGCGTAGAGGGCGCGCGACAGCGTCGTCGCCTCCTCCCGCTGCTCGGGCGAGAGGTAGCGGTTGCGCGAGGAGAGGGCCAGCCCGTCGGGCTCGCGCTGCGTCGGTGCGCCGACCACGTCGACGCCGAGGCACAGGTCGGCCGCCATCCGGCGGATGAGGGCGAGCTGCTGGTAGTCCTTCTCGCCGAAGACGGCGACGTCGGGCTTCACCAGCCCGAACAGCTTCGCGACGACGGTGAGCACGCCGCCGAAGTGGCCCGGGCGGGTCTTGCCCTCGAGCACCTCGGCGAGCGGCCCGGGGGCCACGGTGACCTGCGGGTCACCACCTGGGTAGACCTCCTCCACCGACGGTGCGAAGACGACGTCGACGCCCTCCCGCTCGCAGACCTCCAGGTCCGCCTCGAGGGTGCGCGGGTAGCGGTCGAGGTCCTCGCCCGCGCCGAACTGGAGCGGGTTGACGAAGATCGACACCACGACAGGGCCAGTGGACCCGACCCGCTCGCGGGCGACCCGCATCAGCGAGGCGTGGCCCTCGTGGAGCGCGCCCATCGTCGGCACGAACCCGACAGGGATGCCGTCGCGGCGGGCGGAGTCGAGGAGCTTCGCGAGCTCCTCGCGAGTGGAGGCGAGAACGGTCATCACTGGTTCCAGAGGTGGGCGGGACGCGGCAGCGGCTGCACGGCTGCACGGTCGGCGTCGTCGAGCAAGTTCTTGATCTTGAGCGCCCGGATGGGCAGCAGCCGCCCGTCGGAGACGGCCCGGTCGAGCGTGGCCCGCGCCATCGAGACGTACGACGCCAGGGTCTGCGGAGCGTTGGTGCGGATGTCGTCGAGGTGGGCGGCCACCGTGCCGGCGTCGCCACGGACGATCGGTCCGGTCAGCGCCGCGTCGCCGTGCTCCAGGGCGTTGTCGAGGGCGGCGGTCAGCAGCGGCCGCAGCGTGCCCGCGGGGTCGGTGGCGCCGGCGGCGGCGAGGATCTCCATCGCCTCGGTCACGAGGGTGACCAGATGGTTCGCACCGTGGGCGAGACCGGCGTGGTAGAGCGTCCGCATCTCCTCGGGCACCCACATCGGGTTGCCACCGAGGTCGTGGACCAGCGCCTCGGCGAAGCCCCGGTCGGCCGGCGTGGCGGCGGTCAGGCCGAAGACGCAGCCGGAGAGGCGGGCGAGGTCGACCGACGTGCCGGAGAAGGTCATCGCCGGGTGGACGGCCATCACGTGGGCGCCGATCGCGGCGGCCGGCTCCAGGATCGCCAGGCCGTGGCGACCGGAGGTGTGGGCGACGTACATCCCGGGTCGGATCGCACCGGCATCGACCATCGTCCGGACGACGTTGCCGAGCATGTCGTCGGGGACGGTGAGAAGAAGGAGGTCGCACGCGCGGGCGACAGCGGTCGGCTTCTCGACCGGGACACCCGGGAGAAGAGAGGCGATCCGCGCGCGAGAGGCGTCGGACTCTCCGGCGACCGCGACGATCTCATGACCGGCGGACCGAAGTGCTGCAGCAAGGACGGCCCCGACGCGACCCGCGCCGACGACGCCCACCCTGAGTGGGTTCATGGTTGTAGACCTTTCGTTCCAGTCCCTCCGACCACTCCCCCTGGTGAGCGGAGCCGGGTTGGGTACCAGACGTTGTGCCTGCCTGCTCAGCCACCGTGACCGAGCTGTATTGTTTCGGGCTTCGCTTCAACGAAGCCGAAACAAAGGTACGCCGCCGGACACTCTTCCGAAACATCACGCTGCAGTGACTGCGATCACACCAGCGGTGGCCATGCCGCGGATCACACGCTGAACCAACGGCTGGGTACCACCTCTCCCCCAGCATTGGAGTCAACCGCGAGCAACGTGGAAGAATCCACGGCTCCTCGTCATCTATCAAAGGGTCAGAGTTCAGTGCTTCGTAACGTTGCCGTGCTGCTTGCCGGCGGTGTGGGCTCCCGCGTGGGTCTCGACATCCCGAAGCAGCTCATCAAGATCGCCGGGATGCCGATCATGGAGCACACCCTCGGTGTGCTCGACCGCCACCCCCAGATCGACGAGATCATCATCCTGATGGCCCCGGGCCACCTCGACGCCGTGCACGCGATGACCCGCGACGGCCGCTACCCGAAGGTCTCCAAGATCCTCGAGGGCGCCGAGACCCGCAACGAGACGACCAAGCGCGCCCTGGCCGCCCTCCCCGAGGGCGAGGACTGCAACGTACTCCTCCACGACGCCGTACGTCCGCTGCTCAGTGAGGACGTGATCACCGACTGCTTCAAGGCGCTGGTGACCTACCAGGCCGTCGACGTGGCGATCCCGTCCGCGGACACGATCATCGAGCTCAACGACGACAACACCATCGCGCAGATCCCGGACCGCTCGCGGCTGCGCCGCGGCCAGACCCCGCAGGCCTTCCTCGCCTCGACCCTGAAGCGCGCCTACGAGATCGCCGACCAGGACCCGACGTTCAAGGCGACCGACGACTGCAGCGTGGTGCTGAAGTACCTGCCCGACACCAAGATCTGGGTGGTCGACGGCCACGAGCAGAACATGAAGGTCACCGAGCCGATCGACGTCTACATCGCCGACAAGCTCTTCCAGCTCACCGCCCACCAGCAGTTCCCGCAGAAGTCCGAGGACGACTACCGGGCCGCCCTCGAGGGCAAGAACATGGTCGTCTTCGGCGGCAGCTACGGCATCGGCGCCGACATCGCGGAGCTGGCCGAGTCCTACGGCGCCAACGTCGCCTCCTACAGCCGCTCGGCCACCAACACCGACGTCTCCAAGCGGGCCGACATCGTCGCCGCGGCGGCCGACGCCGGCAAGCGCTTCGGCTCGATCGACTTCGTCGTCAACACGGCCGGCGTGCTGCCCCGTGGCGAGCTCGCCACCGTGTCCGAGGAGACGATCTACAGCGCGACCGAGATCAACTACATCGCGCCGGTCCTGATCGCCCAGGAGTTCTTCCCCTACCTCGCCCGCGCGAAGGGCTCCCTGCTCTTCTTCACCTCGAGCTCCTACACCCGCGGTCGCCGCGGCTACGCGCTCTACTCCTCCGCCAAGGCGGCCACCGTCAACCTGACCCAGGCGCTCGCCGACGAGTGGGCCGACCAGGGCGTACGCGTCAACGCGATCAACCCCGAGCGCACCGCGACCCCGATGCGCACCAAGGCGTTCGGCCAGGAGCCCTCCCACACGCTCCTGGAGTCGAAGGCGGTCGCCCGGGCGTCGCTGGAGACCCTGATCGCGTCGAGCACCGGCCACGTCATCGACCTGCGCCGCATCGACCCGATCCAGGAGGCCCTGGACGCCGCGGCGGGGAACTGATCCGATGACCAGCGCCCCGACCAGCGCCCCGGCCGACACCTCGACCGCCCCCGCGGACGCGGCCCCCGCCCCCGACCCGGCCCCCGCCCCCACCAAGGTCGTACGCCGCTCCCGGCTCGGCGCGCTCGACGCGCTCCGGTTCCTCGCGGCAGCCGTCGTCGTCGGTTACCACCTGACCGGGATCTCGACCCCCTACTGGGGCGTCGACCCCCGCGAGGTCTTCCCGACCCTCAACCACGTCACCCGCTATGGCTACCTCGGCGTGGAGCTCTTCTTCATCATCAGCGGTTTCGTGATCCTGATGACCGCGTGGGGACGCGACCTGCCCCGGTTCGTCTCCTCCCGCGTCGCCCGGCTCTTCCCCGCCTACTGGGTCGCGGTGATCATCACGCTGATCCTCCAGGCCTACTGGAAGGGCGGCCGCGACCAGGGCTTCGTGGGCGGCCTGATCAACATGACGATGACCCAGGACGCCTGGAACGTGCTCAGCGCCCAGGGTGCCTTCTGGACGCTCTGGATCGAGCTCAAGTTCTACCTGCTGATCGGGATCTTCCTGCTCCTCGGGATCACCAAGCAGCGGGTCATCGCGATGGTCTTCCTGTGGCCGCTGATCGCCCAGATCGCCCGCGCGACCGACTCCGGCGTGCTCAACTCGCTGCTCTTCGCCGAGTACGCCCCGTTCTTCGCGATGGGCATGGCGCTGTTCCTGATCTACCGGTTCGGCAACTCGTTCATCGCCTGGCTCGCGGTGGCCTACAACGTGATCCTCGGCATCCGTCAGGCGACGGAGTACGCCGACCGGGCGACCGAGCTCGTCGGCGCCACCGTCTCGCCGGCGGTCACCGGCTGGGCGATCGTGGCGTTCGCGGCGCTCGTCTGGCTGGTCTCGGCCGGCCCGCTGGGCCGGGTGGAGGCACGCTTCCTGACGACGCTCGGGGCGCTGACGTACCCGCTCTACCTGATCCACGCGCAGTTCGCGTTCTGGGTGATCGACACGTTCCACGGCCGCTACGACGAGTACGTCGTCCTGGCCGCCGCGGTGTCGACCGCTCTCGTGCTGGCCATCGCTCTCCACTACCTGGTCGAGCGCCGCCTGCACGATCCGGTGCGCGACGCCGTCTTGCGCGGTTTACGAGAGACGCCGCTGAAGCAGCGCTAGGGCATGTCTGGTGAAGACACGGCGGCCGCGAGCGGCGTTTCGGGCCGATCTGGCAAGGCGTCCGCTGCGAAGGCATCCTGGAGGCTGTCGAGCGGCGGCAACGCAGCCAGATCGGATGCGAAACGTCGCGTAGCGGGCGTGGATTCGCCAGACATGCCCTAGTGTCGCTCCATGCGGCCCCGGCACGTCAATCCATCCCGTGTACGCCTGCGCCAGGAGATGGCGCGCTTCGCCAAAGGCACCAAGCGTGGCATGCGTGTGCTCGACGCCGGGGCCGGACGTTCGCCCTATCGGGGGCTGTTCAAGCACGCCCACTACGAGGCCGCTGACTTCGCTCAGCTCAGCTCGGCGTACGCACCCCTGGACTACGTCTGCGACATCACCGACATCCCGGTCGACGACGGCCACTTCGACCGGGTGATCTGCAACCAGGTCCTCGAGCACGTGCCCGAGCCGGAGAAGGCCGTCGCCGAGCTCTACCGGGTGCTCAAGCCCGGCGGCCGGATCTTCCTCTCCGCGCCGCTCTTCTTCGCCGAGCACCAGAAGCCCTACGACTTCTTCCGCTACACGCAGTTCTCGCTACGGAAGATGTTCGAGGAGACAGGCTTCGAGATCGCCCGGATGAACTGGCTCGAGGGCTACTTCGGGACGGTCGCCTACAGCTACCAGCTGATGGCGAAGAACCTCCCCGAGAGCGTCGACGAGCTCCGCGGGCGGGGACTGCGCTGGAAGCTCGCCTACGTCGCCCCGATCGTGCTCCTCAACCGGAAGCTCGCCGTCCACCTCAGCCGCCTCTACGCCAGGCTCGAGGTCTCCGGCCGACGCTTCGAGCGCGGGATGCCGAAGAACTACGTCGTGGTCGCGCGCAAGCCGCTCACGGAGACGCCCACCGCATCGGCGCGGCCGGAGACCGAGAAGAAGGTCGCCCGGACCACCGCCGACCTCGAGGCCGAGGTCGAGCGGCTGAGGGCGGAGACCATCCGCACCCGGGAGTCCGTACGCGACCCCCTGGCCGACCTCCCGCTGCCCGCCGAGGTCCGCACCGTCCTCGACGGCGTCCGAGCCGAGCACCTCACCTACCTCAAGCCCGAGAACCTCGAGGTGCTCGCGCGCCAGGTGCTGGACGCCGACCTCCAGGACCGGCCGGGGCTGATCATCGAGACCGGGGCCGCGCTCGGCGGCTCCGCGATCGTGATGGCGGCGGCGAAGGACCCGAAGCGGCCGATGAAGGTCTACGACGTGTTCGGGATGATCCCGGAGCCGTCCGAGCGCGACGGCGAGGACGTGCACCAGCGCTACCGCACCATCGTCAGCGGTGCCTCGAAGGGGATCGGCGGGGAGACCTACTACGGCTACCGCGACAACCTCTACGACGAGGTCAGCGCCTCGTTCGCCCGCCACGGGATCGACCCGGCCGAGCACAACGTCGAGCTGGTGCAGGGCCTGTTCCAGGACACGCTGCGGATCGACGAGCCGGTGGCCTTCGCCCACCTCGACGGCGACTGGTACGAGTCGACGATGACCTGCCTGGAGCGGATCGTCCCGCACCTCGTCGTGGGCGGCCGGATCGTCCTGGACGACTACTTCCACTACAGCGGGTGCCGCGACGCGGTCGACGAGTACTTCCAGGGCCGGCCCGGGTTCCGGCTGGAGCGGCGGATGAAACTCCACGTGGTCCGTGTAGGCGAAAAAGGCCTGTAGGAATACCCGGTTAACCGGGTATTCCTACACCCGGATCAGCGTCGCTGCAGGTGCAGCACGTCGTTCGGACCGAACGACACCTCGAAGTTCGGCCGTACGTCACGCGGCCGGCCGAGCCTGGTCTGCCAGTTCCAGTTGTGGACGGTGAACCGGAGCCGCAGGTCCAGGTTGCGGGAGTCGGCGGAGAACTCCTCGAAGACCTCGGCGAGGTCGAACCGGGAGGAGAGCCGGAAGGCGCCCCGGCCCTCGGGCGAGACCTCGAGCGGCAGCGAGGCGACCTCGCCGGTCTCGTTGCAGACGGCGTCGAGGGTGACGATCCGGTCGGCCATCACGCCCTTGGGCCACTCGCCGATCACGTGGAGCGTGGCGTCGAAACGGAGCGTACGGGAGTCGCGGAAGGCCGCCGAGCTCGCCTGGGTGCGCCCCAGCCGGCTGGCCGGACCGGGGAGCCGGGTCGCGACACCCTCGGGCATCGGCCGCGCCCAGCCGAGGGCGTGGACGTCGAGGCGGGCACGTGCCTTCTCGATCCGGCCGGGCCGCTGCGCGACCGCGCCCTCGAAGGCGACCCGCCAGTCCTCGAGGAAGGCGCGCCAGGTGTGCTTGCTCGCCTTCTCCAGCGCCTTGCGGGACATCTCGGCCACCATCTCGGGGGCGTCGATCATCCGGATGCAGCGCTCGGCGACGGCGTCGATGTCCTCGGCCTCGACGATGAAGCCGTCGACACCGTCGCTGATCTGCTCGCGCGGACCGTAGTTGATGTCGTAGCTGATCACCGGGCAGCCGAAGGAGAGCGACTCGAGCGTCGCCAGGGGGTAGCCCTCGTTGACGCTGGTCATGATGAAGCCGGTGGCGTGCAGCAGCGCTTCCTTGGCCCGCGGGTCGTGGCCCATGAGCTGGACGTTCTTGCCGACGTCGAGGGTCTCGATCAGGTCCGCGAGCGGCTTGTAGAGCTTGCCGTCGCCGTAGATCTGGAACTTGGCCTCGGGCCGCTTCTCGATCACCTTCGCGAAGGCCTTGATGGCGTGCTCGAGGCGCTTCTGCGGCTCGAGGCGGGCGACGGTGACGAAGGTCGCCGGCTCGCGCTCGGGCATGGTCTCGGGCAGCTCCGGCAGCTCGACCGGGTTGGGCACGACGAACCGGTGCGAGGTCGAGCCGTAGCGCATCGCGATGTGCTCGGACTGGCGGTGGGTCAGGTTCACGAGGGCGTCGTACTCGTGGATGTTGTCGAGCAGCGGCGCGTACTTGCCCGAGAGCTGGGAGTTCCAGCGCCGCTCCTTCACCACATGGTTGTTGTGCATGAGGTGGAGGAAGTAGAAGCGGTCGTCCTGGCGGGGCATGACGTCACGCAGCGCGAACCGGGAGTCGGTCACGAAGAAGACCCGCTCGGCGTCGCCGGCGAGGATCTCGAACCAGTGCCACAGCCAGCCGCCGACGGTCTCCCAGGACCGGATCGGAAGCCCCTCGGCGTCGGTCAGGATGTAGGGCACCCGGGACGCGGCGGGGGCACCCGGACCGGGCGCGCGCAGGTAGATCGACCCGTCGGCGCGACGGTAGTCGCGCGCCAGGTCCTTCCCCGACTGGGAGTGAGCGGTGTAGTAGACGGTGCCGTCCGGGTGGAGCACGTCCGAGGTGGTCGTGCCGGGCACCTCGGCCAGTCGCCCACCGAGCGCGGCGACGGACTCGTCGGGCTCGTCGGTGGGGGTGTGCTGGCGATACCACTCGTAGAGGTTGAGCAGTTCCATGCCCTCGATCAGCTGGCCCGAGTCGCGCAGCACCTGGCGCACCTCGTCGTAGACGGGCTTCGACTCGGTGGTCAGCAGCGTGGTCGGGATCCCGGTGTGCTGCGTGATCAGCCGGTTGCGCATGATCATCGCCCGGGTCTGCCCACCGAACTTCGTCGCGATCTCGTTGCACATCGTGAGGTAGCGGCCCTCAGGGAGCGCGACCTGCTCGCGGGGGTTGGGGATCGGCATGCGCAGAGGTTAGTCGGCGTCTTTGGGGATTGCCGATTCTTCGGGCAGGATATCCGGTCTGGATCATAGGGGGGACCGTGTGAACGGACCGCGAACAACGCGGCTCCGCCCAACGACAATGCGTCGAACCATCAATGAAGGAGTCCCATGGCCAGCCCAGCTCGACGACTCGCTCGCCAGCTGCTTCCCGAGCGCCTGCGTCAGAGCCTGACCGCCCGGGTCCCGTCCATCTCGGAGGGCGCACCGCAGCCCGCGAAGCCGGCACCGATCTCGATCGAGGTCGAGCCGCTCGTCGTCGCCGCTGACCTCGAGGGTGCGGTCAACGCGGCCGGCGGGGGCTTCTACGAGCGCGCCTGGGCCCTCTTCCAGGGCATCCCGGTGGAGCAGTGGGCCGCGAAGGCCGCCGACGAGTACGTCATGTCCGGCCTCCACGTCGACCCCGACGCCACCCGCGCGACCCTGCGCGACCTCGCCGAGTCCGGCGCTGCGTACGTCCCGGGCCGCGCGTGGCTCGCGATGACCAGCCGCGTCTTCGGCTTCGGCGACCAGGAGCTGGCCCGCAGCCTCTACGCCCGGCTCGACGAGGCCGTCGGCGACGGCACCAAGGGCGACACCAAGTGGGTCGTCGAGAGCCGTGACTGGCTGCGCTCGTGGGTCGCCGCCGACAACGACGAGCCCGAGGCCCCGGCCGCGCCGGAGGGCACCGTCTCCTACGCCGTCGTCGACTACGGCCACCCCGGCCGCTCCCGTGCCTCGGCCAACATCGGCGACCACGTCCAGACCCTCGCCTCCCTCGGTCACGTGGTGCGCCACAAGGACCTGGAGTTCACCGGCGAGTCCGAGCTCGACGACCTCGCCGAGCGGCTGCGCGACCGGGTCCGTCCCGAGCGCGTACGCGAGGGCCTCTCGGCCAAGGTCCAGCTGATGACCCTCCAGCGCGACGCGTCGATGTACCAGCCGGTCCCGAAGGACACCTGGATGCTCGGCTTCGGGTGGTACATGCACCCCATCTTCGAGATGCGCTACGGGATGCCGTTCCACAAGAACCTGCGCCCGATCTTCGTCTCGTTCCACTGCAGCACCCGCGCCATGATGACCGACGAGACGATCGACTACCTGAAGCAGTACGCCCCGATCGGCTGCCGCGACTGGACGACCGTCGACATCCTGCTCTCCGTCGGCGTGCCCGCCTTCTTCTCCGGCTGCCTCACCACCACGGTCTCGACGGTCTTCCCCGACGCCACCGAGCT
Source organism: Nocardioides luteus (assembly GCF_000960475.2). Classification (GTDB taxonomy): domain Bacteria; phylum Actinomycetota; class Actinomycetes; order Propionibacteriales; family Nocardioidaceae; genus Nocardioides; species Nocardioides luteus_A. The sequence goes on from NZ_JZDQ02000002.1 coordinate 173,144, forward strand.
CCCCGGCCCGGACGCTCCCGTCGGCTACGTCGACGTCTTCGACGGCTCCATCCCCGAGGGTGCCCCGACCTACGCCCAGGGTGGCCTCGACGAGGTCCGGTTCCGTCCGTTCGTGCAGAACATCGACGACGCGATCACGATGCTCGAGGGCTACCGCCGCGACCACCGCAAGCTGGTCACCAGCCGCCTGCACTGCTACCTGCCCGGTCGCAGCATCGGCATCGACATCGACTTCCGTCCGAAGAACCTCTCCGACCCCCGCTTCGCCGGCCTCAACCCGCTCACGCCGGACGAGTTCGACGGCATCCGGGAGAGCATGAACGACCGGCTCGAGAAGATCCTCACCAAGATCTTCTCCGGCGCGAGCGTCGAGGACGTCTACACGCTGTGGCGCGAGATGAACGCCGCCGAGGTCGAGATCGCCCGTGAGCGCCGCGCCGGCGCCCGCAAGGTCGGCGAGCTGGTCAGCTCGATCGCCGAGGACGTACGCAGCAACCCGGTCAGGACCCCGGAGCAGGTCCCGGCCGACGCCATCCACGTCGCCGTCTCGGCCCGCCCGAAGCAGCGCCCGAAGCTGCGCCGGCTGATCAAGTCGATCGCGGCGTACTCGTCCCGTCCGGTCCACCTGTGGGTCCACACCGGCGGCACCGACCTGCGGCTCGACGAGCTCGCCCGGCCGGGCATCACGCTCAGCGCGCTGGACGTCTCCGGCTTCGACGGCATCAAGCAGCCCGACGGCAGCCTGCTGCCGATCGGCCAGCTCGAGCGGCTCGTGGTCGCCGACCTGCTCCCCGACGTGGACAAGCTCGTGATCCTGCCGGTCTCCGCGGTGCTCACCGAGGACATCGCCGGCCTGGCCGACACCGACCTCGAGGGCAACCTGCTGGCTGCCACCGACGTCGTCGGCACCCGCGGGGTCAGCGGCTTCCAGCAGATCCACGCCGCCGCCAACAAGCAGGCCGAGCGCACCACCGAGGCGGCCGAGCTGCGTCGTGACGGCCACCAGCGGCACGCCTTCGACTTCGACGCCTTCGACATCGAGGTGCTCGTGCTCGACGCCAAGCAGTGGCGCGACAAGGGCCTGCTCGCCTCGCTGGCGCCCTACGTCGAGACCTACGGGATGACCTACCGCAACGTGGTCCTCCTCGAGGTCGGCCCGCACCGTACGGTCCTGCCGGAGCGCTGGAACGCGATCCCCGGCAAGACCTCGGTGAACAAGCCGGCTCTGGCCCGGCTGCCGTGATCCTGGGCTGAGCCCACCAGCACCGATGGCGCGTCCCCCTCGCGGGGGACGCGCCATCGTCGTTTTCGGGACCTCAGGGCTTGTCGAAGAAGGCCTCGACGACCCGCTCGGTCGCCTTGCCGTCCTGGGTGTACTGGTACTTCGCGTTGAACGCCGCGATCCGGTCGCGGTAGTCGGCCTCGAGCCGGTCCAGGTCGGAGAGCGCCGCGACGACCTCCTCGGCGGTGTCGAGCATCGGCCCGGGGGCGGTGTCGGCGTAGTCGTAGAGGAAGCCGCGGATGCCGCCGGTGTAGTCGGACAGGTCGGGCACCAGGAACACCATCGGCCGGCCGGTGAGGGCGAAGTCGAAGCGCAGGCTGGAGTAGTCGAGCACCGCGGCGTCGGAGGCCAGGATCAGGTCGTTGATCTCCGGGTAGTCGGTGACGTCGATGATCCGGGCGGTGCGCTCGCTGCGCTCGCTCCCCTTGGAGTTGAACCGGTGGCCGCGCAGCAGGATGACGTACTCGTCGCCCAGCGCCTCACTGGCCGCGACCACGTCGAGGTGCTCGACCATCTTCGCCGAGCGGTAGTTGAGCGCCAGGTGGTCGCGCCAGGTCGGGGCGTAGAGGACCACCTTCTGGTGGGAGCCGATGCCGAGCAGGTTGCGCGTACGCTCGCGGGCCTCCTCCGCCGACGGGAGCACGAGCGCGTCGTCGCGCGGGTAGCCCTCGCTGTGGATCGGGCCGTCGTAGGCGTACTCCTCGCGGTAGTAGCGGTCCATCTCCGGCGTCGGGGTGAGGATCAGGTCCCACCCGGCGGTCGTGCGGTCGAGCTCGGCCTCGCAGCGCAGCGGCGAGAACATCTTGGCGCGCCACATCCGCAGGCCCATCGACTTGGCCGGGTAGCCGTGGAAGGTCTGCAGGAACCGCTGACCCTCCCGCTTGTGCCACCAACGGTCGAAGTCGATGTTCTGGACGAGGTATTTCGCGGTGCCGATGACCCGATACCAGTCCGGGCTCTGCAGCACGACCGGGACACCGCCCTCGGGCACCCGGGACGCGTGGTCGGCGACGCCCCAGTAGAGGGTCAGGTCGGGCCGGGTGCGACGCAGGTGCTCGTGGATCGCGAGCTGGGAGTCGGTGGCCGTCGAGCCGGCGTAGGTCGAGAGGTACACCGCGGACTCGTCGATCGGCTCCTCGGCCGCCAGGACGCGCTCGCGGGCGAGGTTGTGGGCGTAGCTGCCGGCGTGGTCGACGGGGATCGGCGGCTGCAGGGTGATCCCGGGGCCGCTGCCGTTGACCGGGCGCAGCCGGACCTCGTCACTGGTCTGGAACTCGGCCTGGTGCTCGAGGAACGCGTTGGTGTGGCGTACGTTGCCCGGGCGCTTGGCGCCGCAGGTGAGCTGGAACTGGTAGACGCCGCTGGGCAGGACGGACTCGCCCAGGCCCCACTCGTCCCAGCGGAGCGAGAAGACGACCTCGAACTCGGCGGCACCGGTGTCGATCTTGACGGTCTCGCTGTGCCGCGAGCCGGAGAGGGTCAGGCGGGCGTGCTTCGGGATCGAGCTGAGCCAGTGGCCGCGGACGGTGATGCGGCCCTCGCCGAGCTCGACACGGTCGACCGCGACGGTGTCGGCGACCTCGATGATCTGGGCATAGCCGCGGCCGTCGCGCGAGGCCAGCACGCTGCCACCGCGTTCGCCGGTCCACGGCTCGCCGAGCGGGTCGGTCCAGACGATCCGGCCCGAGGTCCCGTCCTCGAGCGTCTCCAGCCGCCAGGCGGCGGGCGCTCCCGGCTCGACGGCACCGTGGGCGGGGAGGGTGAGCGTGACCGTGCCGTCGTGGACCGGCGCCTCGACGCGTACGCCGCCACCGATCGCCCGCACGGCCTGCGGAAGCTCACCGGCGAGCGTCAGGGAGACGGTGCGGCCCTCGACCTGCACCTGCTCCAGCGAGGTGGCCGGCGTCGGGACGGCGCGGAAGCTGAGCTGGTCGAGGTAGCGGTCGCAGGCCACCGACAGACCGGAGGAGGTGTGGACCCGGGGCCGGTAGCGCGTCGCCAGGTTGCCTGCGGGGCCGCGGGTGTCGACCTGGACCTCGCTGGTGGTGCGGACGACGCCGTCGACGTCGACGGTGACCTCGAGGTGCCAGCGGCCGGAGGTGAGCTGGGAGAGGTCGACCTCGGTGCGGCAGCCACCCGGGCGGTAGTCCTGGTACTTGTGGCCGATGGTCATGTTGGCCTGCGCGTCGTAGCGCGGCGTCACAGTCAGCTCGATCGGGTCGGGGAGCACCGTGTCGGGGTCGCTCGCGAAGCCGTCCTCGTCGTCCATGTCGACCAGGTCCGGCACCAGGCGTGCGCTGAAGACCGGGGTCTTCTCGGCGAGGTCGACGAGCTCGATCCGCGCCACCAGGTCGACCACGACCCGGTCGGAGTCGAGGGGGCGTACGTCCCGCACCAGCACCCGAGCCGGCGTCTCGTGCTCGTTGAGCGTGGTCACGGCCTCGGGGAGGTCGGTGTCGGGGAAGATCCCGTGCACCTGGCCGTCCTCGATCCGGGTGCGCAGGTTGCCCCGCTCGAACCAGCGGGACGCGACGAACGCGGTGAGCTCCTCGCGCTGGTCGGCGAGGAGGTAGGTCAACCGGGCACGGACCTCGACCGGGAGCTTGAGCCACACCTCCGGGGAGACGTCGTGCTCGATCTCGACGACGAGCTCGCGCAGGCTGGTCCACTGCTCGGGGCTCATCCGCTCGACGTCACCGAGGATGGTGTTGGCGCGGCCGGCGAGGCCGCCGAGCGCCCAGTGGTCGCGCAGGCCGGAGCCCAGCTCGCCGATCGCGACCCACGTCGACCGGGTCTGCTCGATCCACTCCTCCATCCCGAGGGTCTGGTCGTGGAGCTGCTCGACCGGGGTGCCGTCGGCGCGGTCCATGTCGACGCACACCGGCGCGGTGACCACGTCGAAGCGGCTGGCCTTCAGGTAGCCGTCGAAGCCGACCGCGTCGGCGCCGCCACGGCCACCGAAGCTGAAGCCCTGCCGGCGCCAGAACGAGGTGCGGAAGAGCCGGTTGCTCACGCCGACATCGCTCAGCGCCACCGGGAACTCGTCCAGGGTCAGACCGGAGCGGTTCTCCGCGTGCACGAGGTCGTAGGCCGGCACCACCGGCGGGGAGAGCCGCTGGCGGCTCTCGATGCGACCGACCGCGAGGTCGGAGCCGCTGGCCTCCAGCGAGGTGACCAGCGTACGCATCGCGTTCGGGGTGAGGAGGTCGGCAGCGAGCAGGAAGCAGACGTAGGTGCCCCGGGCCGCGCGACCGCCCCGGTCTCGGGCCTCGGCCTGCGTCGCGGAGCTGTCCAGCAGCCGCAGGCGGTAGTCGTCGGGGAGGTCGGCGAGGATCTGGTCGCTCACCACGCTGGCCTGGCCGTAGGGCGCGATGAGGATCTCGAGCGTCGTATGGGTCTGCTCGCGCACGGAGAGGAGCGACTCGGCGAGATACTGCTTGTCCTGGTCGGTTACGGTCACCACGACCGAGACGAGCGGGCCGCGCTCATGGCCGAGAACGCGATGGCCGGCGTCACGAGCCAGTCGACGGACGCCCTGCGGCATCCTTCGTTCGGCGCGACGCAGGACGTCGACGATTCCCTGACCCATGCACATTCCCTCTCGGTTCGGGGGGCGACCCGGATGACGCACCCGCGAATCTGATCGAATCCAGAGGTTACAGGCGAACGAACAGTCTCCCGCACTCCGGCCGATACCCCTCGGGGAACCCTGACCGCTCGAGTGTGCCGACCGTCACAACGATGCCGCCCGGCAGCCGTACGGTGCTCAGGTGCACTCCCGTGCCGGGCCGGTCGTCCGCGCCGGCCATCAGGTCCACCAGGTCGAGGACACCGCGGCCGGTGAGCTTCGCGACGCACTCCGCCCGGGTCCATCGCTCCCAGAACCCCTCGGCGCCGAACCGTCTCGCGAGAGCCGCCGGGACCGTACGCTCCACCTCGCCATCGATCGCCACCGGGACGTCGTAGGAGCCCGTCCAGGCGACCACCCGGCCGTCGTGGAGGTGGCTGCGGGCGCGATGTCCGGCGAGCTCGGCGTCGCCGCCGACGCGGAGCCGGCCGGCGATCATCAGATCGAGCCGCCGCCGTCGATGACGATCGACTGGCCGTTGATGTTGGTCTGCTCGAGCAGCAGCATCCGCACGGTCGGCACGACGTCCTCGGGCGTGGTCATCGCACCCGAGGGCGTACGCCGCGCGATCGACTCGAGCTGGTTCGCGCCGAGCACCGCCGACATCTCCGAGGCGAAGAACCCGGGCGCGACCGCGTTGGCCAGCACCCGGCCGCCGAGCTCACGGGCCAGCGAACGGGTCGCCGCGTCGAGACCTCCCTTGGTGGCCGAGTAGGCCACCAGGCCCTGATAGCCACGCTGGCCACAGATCGAGGTCACGTTGACGACCCGGCCCCTCAGCCCCTTGCCGATCAGCCGTCGCAGCACGAACCGGGTCAGCACCAGGGGCGCGGTCAGGTTGGTCTCGATGATCTGCGCGATCCGGTCGGAGGAGGTGTGCACGTGCAGCGAGTCCTGCCCGATCGCGGCGTTGTTGACCAGCCCGTCGATGACGCCGAGCTTCGCCTCGACCTCCTTGACGAACGCCTGGGCCGCCTTCTCGTCGGTCACGTCGACCGAGCCGACGTGGGTGTCGTCGGGGTACTTCGAGGCGAGCGCCTCGAGCTCGGGGGTCACCGTGCGCGCGAAGGCCGCGACCTTGACGCCGCGCTCGAGCAGGTCGGTGACGATGGCGAGACCGAGGCCGCGCGAGGCGCCGGAGACCAGCACCACGGAGGCGGGCGGGATGGGTTCGAAGTCAGACATCGCTCTTCAGCGTCTCCTTGGCCGGGATCTCGGCGAGCATCTTGATGCGCCGCGGGACGGCGTACTCGGGCAGCCGCTCGGCCGCCCAGCGGGTCAGGTCGTCGGCGTTCACGTCGGACCCGGGGCCGGCGACCACGTCGGCGACGACCATGGTGCCGACCAGCGGCGCCTTCCGGCCGCGCACGGCCGCCCAGGCGACCTCGGGGTGGGACTGCAGCAGGTCGCGGACGGCGCCGACGGACACCTTGGAGCCGCCTACGTTGAGCTCGTCGCGGTCCAGGCGGCCGGTGACCAGCACCCGGCCGTCCTCGACGCGGGCGGCGTCGCCGGTGCGTACGGCGCCGGTCATCTCGGCGCCCGAGGCGTCGGTGCCGTGGTGCGGCGAGGTGATCACCAGCTCACCGTCGACCACCGAGAGCCGCGGGCGGCCGGGTACGTCGCGGTCCAGCCACTCCACCGGGAACCCGGCGCGGCCGTCGTGGACGACGATGGAGGCGCCCACCTCGGAGGAGGCGTAGATCCAGGACACGCGCGCGTCCGGGAAGGCCTCGGTGAGCTGCGTCAGCACGGCCTGGTCGACCGGTTCGCCGCCGAGCGTGACCTGCTCGAGCGGAAGCTTCTGCAGCTCGGCGCCGTGGCGCATCAACGTACGCCGCCAGAACGTCGGGGTCCCGGACACGGCGGTGACGCCGTGCTCGAGCGCGGGCGTCAGCCAGTCGTCCAGGTCGGCCGGGTCGACGAGCACCAGGTCCTGGCCGGGCACGCCCAGCCCGAGCGTGATCACCTGCCACCAGGCGTAGGTGCCGGGCGAGTAGGGGCACAGCCAGGTGCGCGGCGCCAGCTCGCCCGTCACCGTCGAGAGCGACCCCAGGGTGTGACCGACCCGCTTGGGCCGGCCGGTCGAGCCGGAGGTGAGCAGCCAGACCCGGCCGTCCTCGGCCGCGCGGGGACTCGTGGCCGCGCGGACCTCGTCGCCGGCGACCAGGTCGAACCCGGCCGTACGCAGCTCCTCGGCCAGCGCCTCGTCGAGCCGTCCGGCGGCGACGACCAGCAGCTCGCCGCCGTCCTTCAGCGCGGCGACCGCCGGCAGGGCGTCGACGCTGCGCTCGACGACGTGCGCCGTCGGCGTGGGCCGTGGCACGGCCCGCTGGACGAGCTCACCCCAGGTCGTACGCCGCCCCGTGCGGGCGTCGACGACGAGGTTGTCGGCGATCACTGACCCTGGATCTCCACGAGCAGGTCGAGCACGTCGCCGATCGTCTCGATCGAGCGGAGCCCGGCCGCCTCGAAGTTGAGCTCGTCCCCGATCTCGTCCTCGACGCGGAGCGCGAGCTCGGAGAAGTCGAGCGAGCGGAAACCGATGTCCGCCAGCTTCGCGGTGTCGTCGTCCGGAAGGGTCTTCCCCTGCACGGCCACCACCTCGGCCATGAGCTTGCGGACCGCCGGTCGGTCAAGAGTCTCCATGGCCTCGGACCATATAACGTGAGCGCGCATCCCATGACGTCTGAGGAGACCGATGTTACGACGGGCGACCGCCGACGACCTGCCGAGCATGCTCGCCTGGCGCAACCAGGACGCGAACCGTTCGGTGAGCATCACCCAGCATCTGATCACCGCCGAGGAGCACGCCGCCTGGTGGTCCCGGGTCGCCCAGGACCCGTCGCGCCGGGTGCTGATGTTCGAGTACGCCGCCCGCCCCCTCGGCGTGGTGACCTTCTTCGACCACGACCCCGCCGCCAGGTCCGCCTCCTGGGGCTTCTATCTCGACCACGACGGCACGACCGCCGACGGCACCGCGCTGCTGGCGTGGACCAAGATCATGCGTGAGGCTGTGGCGTACGCCTTCGCCCCCGAGCCGGACGGGCTCGACGTCGACCTCCTCGAGGGCGAGGTGCTCCCCCACAACGAAGCCGTCCGCACCATGAACCGCCGGCTCGGGTTCACCGAGGGCGAGCCCTACGAGCAGACCGTTGACGGCGGCTCCGTGACCGCGATCCCGGTCCGTCTGCACCGCGACGACCGACCCACCCGACGTTCCGGCAAGGAGCAGTGATGACCACTATCCACGAGATTGCGGTCGGCGACCGGCTGATCGGCCCCGGCCACGAGCCGTTCGTGATCGCGGAGATGTCCGGCAACCACGGCGGCGACCTGGAGCGGGCGCTCGACATCGTCCGGGCCGCGGGCGAGGCCGGCGCGCACGCGCTCAAGATCCAGACCTACACCGCCGACACCATCACCCTGGACGTCGACACCCCCGCCTTCCGGCTCTCCGCGGACCACCCGCTGTGGCCCAACCGCCGCCTCCACGAGCTCTACGAGGAGGCGCACACGCCGTGGGAGTGGCACGAGCCGATCTTCGCGCTGGCGAGCGAGCTCGGGATGGTGCCGTTCAGCGCCGCGTTCGACCCGACCGCGGTCGACTTCCTGGTCAAGCTGGGCGTCCCGATGCTGAAGTCGGCCTCCTCCGAGATCACCGACCTGCCGCTGGTCCGGGCGATCGCCGAGACCGGGTTGCCGACGATCATCTCCACCGGCACGGCGACGCTCGCCGAGATCGACGCGGCGGTGCGTACGGCACGGGCGACCGGCAACGAGGACCTCGTCGTGCTGGCCTGCACCGCGTCCTACCCGGCTCCCCCGGAGGCCTCCAACCTCCGCGCGATCCCGGTGCTGCGCGACGGGCTCGACGTCGCGGTCGGTCTCTCCGACCACACCCTCGGCATCGGCGCCTCGATCGCGGCCGTCGCCCTCGGCGCCTGCGTGATCGAGAAGCACATCACGCTCTCGCGCGCGGACGGTGCCGTCGACTCCGACTTCTCCCTGGAGCCGGACGAGTTCGCCTCGCTGGTCAGCGAGACCCGGATCGCCTGGCAGGCGCTCGGCGAGGCGCGGATCGGCCCGAAGTCGGCCGAGCGCGAGGGCCTGCGCTTCCGTCGCTCGCTCTTCGTCACCCGTGACGTACGCGCCGGGGAGAAGGTCGGGCCGGACAACGTCCGCTCCGTACGCCCCGCCGACGGGCTGCCGCCAGCCGACGTCGACATCGTCTTCGGCCGCACCTTCACCCAGGACGTCCCGGCCGGGACACCGCTGAGCTGGGATCTGGTCTAGACAGGATCGCGGTCGAGGGCCAGGAGCGCGTCGGCGACGCGTGCCGGCCCTCGGCCGTCGACCGTGGCCCAGCAGGCGGCCCGCAACCTCTCCCGCAGACGTACGTCACCCAGCAGCCGCCGCATCCGCTCGACGGCGCCCTCGGTGTCGCCGTCGAGCTCGGCCAGGGTGGCGATCCCGACGGCCAGCCCGTCCCGGTCCATCCGGACGTACGCCTCGTGCTGGTTGTCGGCGACGCAGACGAACCCGACCGCCGCACCGAGGCAGAAGAGCTCCCAGGCCGAGGTGCCGGCGGCGCTGAGCACCACGTCCGCGTCGGCGACGAGCTCGGCGAGGGTGTCGGTCGGCCCGATCACGTGGACGGCCTGCCCGGGCGCCGGCGCGATCTCGGCGATCTCCTCGGCGAGCTCCGAAGTGGCCGCGATGACGGTCAGCTCCACGGCGATCCCCGTGCCCGCGACCAGACGCACGACCCTTGGCGAGACCCCGAAGGCGTCGGTTCCGCCGAAGAACGCCAGCACGCGCAGGGGCCTGTGCTCGTCGGCAGCGACCTTGGGCGCCCCCGGCCGCTGCCGGACGATGTCGCGCCGCTGCTGGGCGTAGGCGAGGCCGCCGAGATGCCGGGATCCCTCCGGGAGGGTCCAGGCGGAGGTCTCGGCGCCGAGGTTCTGGTCCAGGTAGAGGTCGGCCACCCGTCCGCGCGGGTCGCCGTCGGTGAGCGCCAGCAGCGGCCAGCGGTCGCGCAGGTCGGCATAGACAGAAGCCGGGAGGAGGTAGGAGTCCACGACCACCGACGACGGCTCGAGGCGGGCGAGTACGCCGCAGACATCGTCCGGTCCCGGCGGCGCGATCTCGATCCCCCGGCGCCGCACCTGCTCGGCCGCCCAGGGCACCCGGTCCAGGTCCGCGACCATCACCACCCGCACCCCGCGGGCGACCAGCTCCTCCCCCAGTGCGAGGCAGCGCATGACATGGCCGATCCCGACATCGGGACCGGCGTCGCACACCATCACCACCCGATGACGGTCGTCCTCGGGCGATCCCATGGACATGACTGCGCAACCTCCCGGATCCGGCCGTTTATGGCGAACGGCACGTGTCACCTTTTGCGCGCCGTATCGTTGGCGCACCAGATGAGGCCCAGACTAGAGAGCATCCCTGTGACCGTGCCGAATTCGGAAGTCCGAGAGTCAGCCGAACCGATCAACCACCCTCTCGATGGCGCAAGCGTCCTGGTCACCGGCGGGACCGGATCGTTCGGGAAGGCATTCATCCGCCACGTCCTCGACAACCTCAACCCGCGGCGCGTGATCGTCTTCTCGCGCGACGAGCTGAAGCAGTACGAGTGCCGCCAGCTCTTCGGCGACGACCCGAGGCTGCGCTGGTTCATCGGAGACATCCGCGATCGCGACCGGCTGCACCGGGCGCTCCACGACGTCGACTACGTCGTCCACGCCGCCGCCCTCAAGCAGGTCGACACCGGGGAGTACAACCCCTTCGAGTTCATCAAGACCAACGTCCTGGGATCGCAGAACGTCGTCGAGGCCTCGATCGACGCGGGCGTCAAGAAGGTCGTCGCCCTCTCCACGGACAAGGCCTCCTCGCCGATCAACCTCTACGGCGCGACCAAGCTGACCGCCGACAAGATCTTCATCCTCGGCAACAACTACGCCGCCTCCTACGACACCCGGTTCTCCGTCGTCCGCTACGGCAACGTGACCGGCTCCCGCGGATCGATCATCCCGAAGTGGAAGGCGATGGCCGAGCGCGGCGAGCCGCTCGGGATCACCGACATGCGGTGCACCCGGTTCCTGATCACGCTGCCGCAGGCGGTGCAGATGGTGCTCGACACCTTCGAGCTCATGCAGGGTGGCGAGCTGCTCGTCCCGCACATCCCGTCCCACAAGGTCGTCGACCTGGCGAAGGCGGTCGCCCCCGACGCCAGCTTCGTCGACATCGGGCTGCGCCCCGGCGAGAAGCTCCACGAGGAGATGATCAGCCCGGAGGAGGGCCGCCGCGCGGTCAGCATCCGCGACGGGAAGTACTACGTGATCGAGCCGGAGAACCCCCAGTGGGGCTACAAACCGATCATGGACGCGGTGCCCGTCCCCGACGGCTTCCACTGCGCCTCGGACAAGAACGACATCTGGTACGACGCCGACGACCTCCGCGCGGTCCTGGAGTCGGGGATCTAGTGCTGCCCTACGGCCGCCAGTCGGTCTCCGAGGACGACGTCGAGGCAGTCACCGCGATCCTGCGCGGCGACTGGCTCACCACCGGGCCGACGGTCGAGGCGTTCGAGCGGGCGCTCTCCGACCTGGTCGGCGGGCACCGCGCGGTCTCGTGCACCTCCGGCACCGCTGCCCTCCACATCGCCTACGCCGCCGCCGGCGTGGGTGCCGGTGACGAGGTCGTCACTACGCCGATGACGTTCGTCGCGACCGCCTCGGGCGCCTCGCTGCTCGGCGCGAAGGTCGTCTTCGCCGACGTCGATCCGGACACAGCGCTGATCGACCCGGCAGCCGTCGACGCTCTCGTCACCGACCGCACCAAGGTCGTCGCCGCCGTCGACTACGCGGGCCAGCCGGCCGACTACGCCGCGCTGCAGCCGATCGCCGACCGGGTCGGCGCGCTGACCCTCGCCGACGCGGCCCACTCGATCGGCGGCTTCGCCGGCGGCCGTCCGGTCGGTGACCTGGCCGATCTGACCACGCTGTCGTTCTTCCCGACCAAGAACCTCACCACCGGTGAGGGCGGCGCGGTCGTCGCGAAGGACGCGGTGGTGGCCCAGCGCGCCCACGAGTTCCACTTCGTGGGGCTGATGCGTGACCCGGACCGTTTCCGGATCACCGACGAGGGGCCGTGGCACCAGGAGGTCCACGAGTTCGGGCTCAACTACCGGCTCACCGACCTGCAGTGCGCCTTCGGCCTCTCCCAGCTGAAGCGGCTGGCCGGGTTCAAGCAGCGGCGCGCAGAGATCACCGCCCGCTACAACAGCGCACTCGCCGGCGTCGACGGGCTGCGGCTGCCGGTGCAGCGCGCGGGCGTCGACCCGGCATGGCACCTCTACCCGGTGCGGATCCTCGAGGACCGGCGCCGCGAGGTCTTCGAGAAGATGCGGGCAGGAGGCATCGGCGTACAGGTGAACTACATCCCGGTCTACTGGCACCCGGTCTATGCCGACCTGGGCTACCGGCGCGGGATGTGCCCGAACGCCGAGGCGTTCTACGCCGAGGAGCTCTCCCTGCCGCTCTTCCCCGACCTGACCGACGACCAGGTCGACCAGGTCGTCGAGACGCTGATCGGGGTCCTGTGAAGACCGCAGTCATCACCCAGGCGCGGATGACCAGCACCCGCCTCCCGGGCAAGGTGCTTCTCGAGGCGGCGGGCGTCGCCATGCTCGAGCACCACCTCACCCGGCTCACCGCCGCCGGACTCCCGGTGATCGTGGCGACGACCACCAACGTCGACGACGACCCGGTCGCCGTCCTGGCCGACAAGCTCGGCGCCGGCGTGGTCCGCGGCAGCGAGCACGACGTGCTGTCGCGCTTTGCGCTGGCGGTGCGGGAGTTCGAGCCCGATGTCGTGGTCCGGGTGACCAGCGACTGCCCGTTGATCGACGGCGAGGTCGTACGCCGCGGCATCGACGCCTGGGTCGCCGCCGGCGACCCCGCGCTCTATGCCAGCAACGCCCTGGAGCGCACCTACCCGCGAGGCCTCGACTTCGAGGTCTTCTCCGCGGAGGCGCTGCTGGAGGCCGACCGGCTCGCGACCGAGACGCCCCACCGCGAGCACGTCACCCCGTGGCTCTACACCGACAGCACCCGGGCGAAGCTCAACCTGCCGTGGGAGCGGGATGCCTCGGCGTACCGGATCACGCTGGACACCCCGGAGGACCTCCGGCTCCTGCGGATCCTCATCGAGGACCACGACGCCCACCGGCTCGACACCCGCGGTCTCGTCGCCCTGCTGGACGAGCGTCCCGAGCTGGTCGCCATCAACGCCCAGATCGAGCAGAAGAAGCTCGGCCAGTGAGCCTCGGCCAGTAGAATCCGAGACCTGCGGGTCGTCGCGCCGCTCTCCATCCCAGCAGCGACATTTGGAGAGCTACATGCAGAAGACTCTGATCGTCCACTCCGGCACCTTCAAGACCGGAAGCACGGCGATCCAGACCTTCCTTGCCCGCGCAGACCGTGAGGGCAAGCTCCCTCCCGAGGTGGCCTACCCCACGATCGGCCGGGGCACCCACAGCGTCCAGCACCAGAACCTCTACTCCCAGCTCCTCGGCGAGGTGCTCTTCACCCCCGCCCTCGGCACCTGGGAGCAGCTCGTCGAGTCGATCGCCTCCGGCAGTGCCGAGACCACGGTGATCTCGTGCGAGTCGTTCTCGCTGCTCAAGCCCGAGCACATCAGTGCGATCGGCGACTACGCGCGCCAGGCGGGCGCGAAGGTCCGTTGGGTCCACTACGTCCGCGACCAGGCCACCTTCTACAACGCCTTCTACGTCGAGCGGCTGATGGTGATGCGACCCGAGCACGCCGAGCTGGTCGACCTCCCCTTCGAGGAGTTCCGCGAGTGGTCACCGCTCGACATGAGCTTCCTCCACTACGGGCAGTTCGCCGACACCATCACCAGCGCGATCCCGGACGTCGACCTCCGGCTGCGCCCCTTCATCCGCAAGGAGCTCCGCGATGGCAACGCCGTGGCCGACTTCCTCAGCACGTGCGAGCTCCCGATCCAGGGCAGCGGCGCCGGCTCGAGCAACGTCGGATCCGGCTGGCGCACGGTCGAGACCGCGCGCCACCTGGCTCCGATCGTGGCCGCGGCTCCGATGCGTGGCCGGCTCCGAGGGGTCGACTCCTGGAAGGCCACCCGGCTGCGGTGGATCCAGATCCTCCGGGGCGAGTTCGTCACCCGGGCCACCCAGCTCGGCTGGAACGACGTCAGCGCGGTCTACATGACCCCCGAGTTCCGCCGGGAGCTCCTCGACGACTATCGCGAGGACAACCTGCTCATCGGCAAGCTCGGCGGCTTCTCCTTCACCGACATGATCGAGAACAGCACCTTCCCCGACTACAACATCGGCGACTACGCCGAGATCCCGGGTGACGAGGTCATGCAGGTCGTCAAGCTGGTCATGCAAGGTCTGCACACGATCCCGGAGGAGATCCAGCAGGAGGTCGAGGAAGCCCGCGCCCGTCGCCGGGAAGCGGAGGCCCGACGACAGGGACGGCTCCGTCGCCTCCTGCGCCGCTGACCGGGACGGGCCGGTCAGCGCAGGTCGAACACGGAGTAGAGCCCGCCCTTGAAGCGCGGCTGGCCGAGCTCGCGGCGGATGCCGGGGAGGTCGGCCTGGTAGCGACGGTCCACGACGAGCCAGTCGACGCCGTACTCGTCGCGCAGCGTGCCGATCGTCGCCGGTGACGGGTGCGTGATCGCCGCGTCGTTGGCCGCGAGCAGCGCCGGGTCCCAGAAGGGCAGGTAGGCCGAGTTGTTGAGGTCGGTGGACGGCAGCCCGACGACGAGCGGGTCGATGTAGGCCCATCCCTCCACCAGCACCCGGCGCTCGGCGTACCCCGCGATCCAGAAGTTCCGGCGGTCGCAGTCGGGCACGGGCAGCCCGATGCAGTGGGCGTTGGTCGCGATCAGCTCGTCCGGCTGCGAGTGCGCGCGGACGAACCGTGCGGCGGCGACCCCGCCGGGGCCGATGATGTCGCTGTCGGGCTCCCGGGGAACCGCGGGCCCGACCGTCGCGAGGGCGACGGTCTGCGGGGCCCCGGCGAGCACGACCCCCAGCATCAGCGCCACGACGGCCGGGACCGCCGCGATCGTCGAGCGCCTCGCGTAGACGAGGACGGCGCCGACGGCCACCGCGAGCACCAGCAGCCCGATGACGAGCTGGGTCAGCAGCGTCGGCGTGAAGACCGAGCCGTCTGCCGGCATGTCGCCGCCCACCACCAGCCTTGCCGCCACGACCGCGAGCCAGCCGAGAGCGGCACAGCCGAGGATCCGGACGCCGTCGCGCAGGGATACGTTCTCGGGGAGGATGTCCGCCAGGGAGACAGCCGTCGCCACGGCGAAGAAGCCGGCGGCGCCCAGGAGGAAGTACGCCTGGCTCAGCGCCGGATGGCTCAGAACCATGAAGGCGCCGGCACCGGCGGCAAAGGGCCCGGCCAGGAACACGAAGTCGGGCCGTCGCCAGCCGCCCCGCAGCAACCCGACGATCACCGGCACGCCGACGAGGACGAACCCGACGGTGAAGCAGATCCAGATCGACACCGGCGCGGACGCCGGGAGGGTCTCCCCCTCCGGCAGCATCAGGATGCCCAGCCGCTGGACGGTGCTGCCGTTGAGATCGATGCCGGTGGCTCGGGTGCCACCGCCGTAGAAGAGCTGCTGCGCGGCCAGGAAGACGACGACTGCCGAGCCGAAGAGGACGGCGAGCGTGCGGACCGTCTGCCAGCGCCGAAGCACGGCTGCGACCACGAGCGCGAGCAGCAGGGCGGCGATGACGGTCGGCAGCGCGGACGACTTCGCGCCGGCCACGGCGACCATGACGGCCACCGTCAGCAGGCACGGCCCCCATCGCCACCGGTCCCGCCGGATCATCTCGACGACCAGCACCATCAGGACCATCTGGAGCGGCATCACCAGCGCGTGCGTCGGGCTGTCGAAGGCACGCATGACGGAGTCGAAGGCCAGCTGGGCAGGGCTGACCAGGCTCGTCCAGCCGAAGAAGTCCGGGGTCGCTCCCATGGCGAGGACGAGGGCAGCCACGAACCCCGTCCAGCTTCGTCCGGTGAGGCGGGTCGCCGCTGCGTACGCTCCGCCGACGGTGAGCAGGACGAGCAGCGCCATCGACAGGCCGCGCAGGAGCACGATGAGCTCGATGTGGGTGACCGTCGCGGCCGACGCGAGGTGCACGTAGACCAGCCAGTGGTAGAAGAGCGGGGTGCCCTCCACCCACGGCATCTGGGCGGGAAAGTGGTGCAGCAGGTCGCCGGCGATCGCCAGGTGGAAGGGCTCGTCGACGTACGGCGCGCGCAACGCGTCGAGCGGCTGCGGCGACCACACGTACTTGGCGACCAGCAGGACCTGGACGCCCGCCACCGCCGCACCGGCCCACGACCACAGGTGCGCCTTGCCGACCACGACGGGTCCGACCCGCCGGCGGCGCCGGAGGACGGCCACCACGACGACGAGCACCACGACCGGGTAGGCGTAGATCAGCTGGGTGAGGTCGACGAGCCGCAGCAGCACGTAGAGCGGAGCCTCGAGGACGAGCCCGAGGATGGTGCCGAGCACCAGGTCGTTGCCGAGGCTCGGTCCCGGCTTGGCGACCGCCCGCCACACCACGGTTCCCGGGAAGGTCAGGAACGCCAGGACGTACCCGGTGAAGAGCAGGGCGTCGCCGGGGTCGACGCCGGCGACGAGGATCGCGAGCACGAGCGTCGCGCCCACCATCAGCGTGCCCGGGAGGAGTCCCGACCAGTCTCGGCCCGAGAACGGGCGTTCCGAGGAAGGCTTCGCGTCGGGTGCGACGCCCACGGTTGCCGGGTCTGCAGTCACGCGGGCGATCATGCCAACAAAACTCCTACGTGGAGTACACCGAAGCCCCTCGGGATACGCTATTTTCCTAGCGATGTCCCTCACCCACACCGTCTCCGTCGTCATCCCGGTCTACCGGGGCGCCGAGACGCTTCCGGACGTGGTGAGCGAGATCGCCGATCTCGCCGAACCGTTCGTGACCCCGGACGGGCACCAGGGACGTGTCACCGAGATCCTCCTGGTCCACGACCACGGCCCGGACGCCTCCGATCTCGCGATGCGCCAGCTCGCCGAGAAGTACGACATCGTTCGGCCGATCTGGCTGAGCCGCAACTTCGGGCAGCACGCCGCGACCCTCGCCGGGCTGGCCTCGTCGGGGTCCGACTGGATCGTCACGATGGACGAGGACGGCCAGCACGACCCGGCCTACATCCGGCCGATGCTCGACACCGCGCTCCGGGAGCGGGCCGCCCTCGTCTACGCCCGCCCCACCAACGCGGCGCCCCACGGTCCGCTGCGCAACCTGACCTCGCGCGGCGCGAAGGTCGTCATCGACCGCCTCATGCCCGGTGGCAGCGCCCGGCAGTTCAACAGCTTCCGCCTGATCCTGGGCGAGTACGGCCGCAGCGTGTCCGCCTACGCCGCCAACGGCGTCTACCTCGACGTCGCGCTGAGCTGGGTGATCTCGGACGTGGCGACCTGCCCGGTCGAGCTGCGCGAGGAGGGCGAGCGGCCCTCCGGCTACAACTACCGCTCCCTGATGTCCCACTTCTGGCGGATGGTGCTCACCGGCGGCACCCGGCTGCTGCGTACGGTCAGCGTCTGCGGCGCCCTGCTGGCGGCTACGGGCATCGTGCTCGCGGTCGCCCTGGTCGTCGCCCGTCTCGCCGGCGGGGTCCCGGTCCAGGGCTGGACCTCGCTGATGGCGGCCGTCCTGGTCTGCTCCGGCGCCATCATGCTCACGCTCGGCGTGATCGCCGAATACCTCGGCGTCTCGGTCAACATGGCCATGGGCAAGCCGCTCTACGTCATCGTCAGCGACCCCGCGAACGGTCCGCTTCGCGAGGGACCCGGTCCCCGCGAGTGACCAGCGCCCCGGATCCATCCAGGCCGCCCACGCTCGTCGTCGGTGGCGGCGGTCTGCTCGGCCGCCACGTACGCAGCGCGTTCGAGCGCTCCGGGTCGCCTGTGCACACGCCGAGCGTGCCCTGGCACGACCCGGTCGCCGCCCGCGCCGCCCTGAGGTCCGCTCTCGTCTCCGTCATCGACTCGTCCCCGGACGGCCGGGTCGACATCGCCTGGTGCGCCGGGGCGGGCTTCGTGGCCACCCCGGCCGACGAGCTCGACACCGAGGTGTCGCTCTTCCGCGACGTGCTCACCGACCTGCGCGCCGTGCTACGGCCCACCACCCGGCTCGCGTTCTTCTTCGCGTCCTCCGCCGGAGGCGTCTACGCCGGCTCGGCCGATCCCCCGTTCACCGAGCGCTCCGAGCCGCGCCCGCTGGTGGCGTACGGCCGGGCCAAGCTGGCCATGGAGGAGGCCCTGACCGCGTTCTGTGCCGAGACCGGGTCGGTGGCGCTCATCGGCCGGATCACCAACCTCTACGGGCCGGGCCAGAAGCTCTCCAAGCCCCAGGGGCTCGTCTCGCAGCTGTGTCTGGCGCAGCTGCGGGGCACGCCGCTGCCCGTCTGGGTCTCCTTCGACACCATCCGCGACTATCTCTACGTCGGCGACTGCGCCGAGATGGTCGTCGACGCTCTCGACGGGCTCCACGAGCAGGTCCGGAGCGCCGGATCGAACGCCGTGGTGAAGATCTTGGCCACCGGCACCGGCGTGACGCTCTCGGCCGTCATCGGCGAGACCAACCGGGTCTTCCGACGACGGGCGAGGTTGCGTGTCCCGGGGGCGGGCTCGCCCGGCCAGGTGCGCGACCTGCGCGTCCGCAGCGTCGTCTGGGGCGAGCTCGATCGACGGACGCACACACCCTTCTCCGTCGGCGTGCGTCGCACCGCCGATGAGATCGCGCTGGCCTACGCTGCTGGTACCTCCGCCCCCGGCCACCAACATCAGTCGACCCACGTGAGCGAGGTCTCCATCCGATGACCGAAACGGGCATGCTGCTGGGCACCAGGTCCGGCGGCTCTCCCTCGATCGCGCAGAGCGACTACTGGTGGTACCGGGCGCGGACCCGCATCCTCGAGACCGTCATGAAGCCGTACGTCGGCACCCCCCGCCGCCTCCTCGACGTCGGCAGCGCCGACGGACCGAGCGTGACCTGGCTCCGGGGCACCGCCGAGCACCACGTCTCGCTCGACGTCGACCCGCGTGGCCTGGCCGACGGCGGCGTGTGCGGCTCCGCGACCGGGCTGCCCTTCGCCGACGGCTCCTTCGACGTGGTCGCGGCCTTCGACGTCATCGAGCACTGCGAGCCCGAGGCCACCGCCCTCGCCGAGATCGAGCGGGTGCTCGCCCCCGGCGGCCGCCTGCTGATGTCCGTGCCGGCCTACACCTGGGCCTGGACCAGCCACGACGACCACAACCACCACCACCGGCGCTACACCCGGCAACGGGCGGTCGAAGCGGTCACGGCAGCCGGGCTGTCGCCCGTGCGGGCGACGTACGGCTTCGCGGGCACGTTCCCCATGTTCGCCGCCCAGCGCCTGGTCACGCGGTTCAAGGAGCGCGCTCGGGCCGGTGCCCAGCAGCTTGCCGACGGCGGCGTCGCACCGCTCCCCGAGGTCTCGCCCGCGATCGAGAAGGTGCTGCTCGGCGCCACCCGCATCGACGAGCGGCTGCTGCCCCGGCTCGACCTGCCATTCGGGTCTTCGGTCCTGCTCGTCGCGGTCAAGGAACAGCGAGAAGCGCGCATACACTCTGACATGCCTCGGCATGCGGCCTGAGCCGCCCGAAACGGTTCGCTAGATCTCGGAGACTGAGACTTGGACACGAGCAATCACTGGTACGGACACGCCCACATCCTCTCGGAGTACTGCGGCCTGCCCTTCGAGGAGCCGCGTCCGATCTGGGGCGTGCTCCAGCACGGCTGGAACCTGCTGCACGGGTTCGGCCCGGGCCACGAGCCGCCCTATGGCTTCCCCAAGTTCGTCTGGTCCCACGCGAACCTGCGCCGCGGCCAGGCGGTCGGCTGGCGCGACTACGCCGTGATCGGCGCTCCGTGGAACTACCTGCTCGACCTCAAGAAGGACGTCGAGCCGGTTCCCCCGGCCGCCGAGCGCGAGGGCACCATCTTCTACCCGTTCCACACCTGGGACCACGGCCAGGTCAGCGGCGACCACGACCGGCTGATCGCGGAGATCAAGGACACCGAGGACGGCCCGGTGACCGTCTGCCTCTACTGGATCGAGTACGACATGCCGGAGATCCGCAGCCGCTACGAGGACGCCGGCTTCCGGGTCATCTGCCACGGCAAGCGCGGCACGCTGCGTCAGGGCACGGACATCCGCTTCCTGCACAAGCAGTACGCGGAGCAGATCCGCCACCGCCGGGTCGCCTCGAACCGCCTGACCACGGCGATCTTCTACGGCGCGTCGGTCGGTGCCGAGGTCGCGGTCTACGGCGACCCGATGACCTTCGCCGACGTCCGGGACGCCAGCGTCCGGGACGGCAACGAGCAGGCCAAGCGGCTCTTCCCCGAGTTCCACGGGGTCGAGACCGACGCAGAGGAAGTACGCGCCACGACCGTGCGCGAGCTCGGGCTGGATGCCATGGCGTCGCCTGCTGAGCTGCGCGCGCTCTTCGGATGGGAGATCACTGCATGACCGACATCGACACGCCCTCGAAGACCGCCGCCTACAGCGTCGTCTCGGGCGACATGTACGACTGGTCCGACATGGCCGGGGCGCGGCCGCTCCCCCGCGGACCGGTCCTGACCCGGTTCGCCGTGGCGACCGCGACCAGCGCCTCGCATCTGCTCGTCGTCGGCCCGCACGACCTCGACCTGCTCGACGCGGTCGTCGACCGAGCCACGACGACGACCGTCGTGCTCCGTACGCATCCCGACGCGGAGCTCGTCTCCGAGCGCTACGCCGGCAGGTCTGTCGACGTCGTCTGCGGCGACCTGCGCGCCTGGACCCCCGACCGTCCGGTCGACGCGGTGCTCGCGCTGGGCGGGTTCGGACGGGTCGCGACGATCGATGCCACCCCCGCCGACTGGCACGCGATCTCCGCGCACCTCACCGGCCTCGCGACCCGCGACTCCCGGCTGGCGCTGGTCGTCCCCAACCCGGGATCGCCGCTCGCACAGCTGCGGACCGTCACCTCGGAGGCATCCGACGAGGACGCCGACTGGTCGTTCCCGGTCCACGACCGGGCGAACCCGCGAAGCCTCGCGGACGCCGGCGCACGGTTCGGGGGTCTCGGCTACACCCTGTGGCCCGACATCGGTGCTCCCACCTTGGCCGCGGCTCCCGAGGCCTGCTCGACGGCGCTCGCCATCGCCCACGGCCGGCCCGCCGACACCCCGACGCTGCGCGAGGTCCAGCCTGCGCTGGGCCACGCGCTGGACACGGTGGGGGCCTCGGCGGCCGCGGGCGGTTGGCTGGTCACGCGTGGCCTCCAGCCGATCGCGTCCGTCGTCGGTGTCGACCGGACCGGCGAGGAGACCTCCTGGACCGCTGCCGACCGCTCCTGGCTGATCGAAGCCTTGCGCGACTCGGCGGGCCGGGACGCGTCGGGCCTCCGCCGCCACGTACACCAGCTGCGCGACGCGGTGGTCGGTGCTCCCGAGCGATGGTGCGGTCTCCAGGTCGACGAGATCGGCATCGACGCCGGCCAGGTCGTGCCGGTCCACGAGTCCGCGGTGAAGCTCGGCGAGTCGGCCGACGAGATCCTCCTGGGGCTGCTGGACGAGCTTGCTGCGTACCTGTGCGTCACGGGGTGGCGCCACCCCTGGCCCGCCGGTCGCGGCCGGGACGAGCTCACCGTCCTGCTCGCGGCGACCGTCGACATGGCGGTGACGCCCACGGACGTACGCCACATGCGCCGGCAGCGGGAGTCCGCGCTCGCGGCGACCGGCATGACCCCCGTGGTCGCAGGCCGGCAGGAGCCGCAGGACGCCGATCCCAGCGAGCTGCGGAAGCTGATGGACGAGAACGAGGCGCTGCGCGGTCAGGTGACCTGGTTCAAGAACCAGATGCGCCAGCGTCAGACGATGACCCACGAGGTCCGCACGGCGGCCCGACGCGACGTCGCGGCGCTGAACACTCGCGTCAAGGAGCTGGAGGAGCAGCTCGACGCCCTGCGGGCCACACCCGTCAACCGGGTCGCCACGCGCGCCTCGGCCGTCCCCGCACGGGCGCGCACCCGCCTCGGACGCGTCCCCGGGGCCCGGCGTACGGCCCGCCTGCTCAGGAAGGTCCGGCGCGCGATCCGGCGGGTGGCCAGGCGGTAGCGGCCCTCAGCCGGTCACGCGTCCGCAGGCGGGGCCGGCGTGAGCCGCAGGTGGATCTCGTCCGACCACCCGAACTCGAGCTTCGCCGCCTCGGCGGCGAGGGGCTGAGGAACGCGTTCGGACAGCTCACGGGCCACGACGATCGGCTTGTGCTCGCGGCCGTCCAGCAGCGACCACCGCGACGTCTCACAGGCACCGTGCCCGATCACGGCGGTCCGCAACGCACCCGTCGGCACGGTGATCAGGAAGACCCCGTCCCGGTCGGTCACGGTCAGGGGCACGTCGAGAGGCTTCTCCGGGGTCGGCCAGGTCCGCAGCACCGCGCCGGTGCCCTCCAGCCGAGGCCCGTCGGGGCCGCGCAGGACCAGCTCCTCACCCTGCCACCAGGCGTCATGGACGACGGGACGGTCGGGGGTCGCGGTGATCACGAAGGAACCGTTCGGGTCGCGGGTGGCGTTGACCGCGCGTCCCTTCATCAGGGATCGGGAGCCGAGGAAGTCCGGATGCACCGGTAGCTGAGACGTACGTCCCTTCCGGACCAGCTTCACCCGGGTCGGCACGATCTCCTCCATGGGCATGTCCAGCCCGGACTTCTCGAGCACCGCCTCGACGGGCACCGTGAGCCGCCACGGGGTGATGCCGCGGTCGCCCCGTTCGCCGATCGTCAGCGGGTGGGTCACCACCGAACCGCTGCGGTCGGTGAGCGTCAGCTCGGCGTGCTCGGGAGCAGCACCTCGGAACGCGCCCCGGATCTCGATCTCGTCGCCGAGGTCGGTGGTGTGGTCGACCCATGCGTCCGGAAGGTCACGAACGGTGACCCCGAATCCTCCGGGCAGGCGTCCGGGGCGGCACCAGCGGTTGCCGATGCGCCGCCAGCCCTGCCAGCGTTCACGTCCGTCCCCGGAGGTGGTCACCTGGATCACGTCGCGGACATCGCGGTTGCGGATGCTGATCATCAGGCGCCACTGCCGGTCACCCGTCAGTCGCGAGGGATCGATGTTCAGCTCGAGCGTGGACCTGTCCACCTGCCCGAACGGGATCGCCCGCGGCCGGGTGACGTGGTCCACCGGCACCCGGGCACCGGCAGGACTCTCCAACCACACCTTGAAGCGGGTCCGCGGCGCGAACGGGAGGGTGTTGACGCCGATGTTCACCCGGACCACGACCCGGGAGCCGCTCCACCAGGCCTCGGTCGCGACCGCCTTGGCCTTCATGTAGGCCGGGGCCAGGCGGAACACCGAGTCCGGGACGCCGACCGTGGCGTCCTCGAAGGAGGGGAGCTTCGCGTACCAACCGTCCTTGCGACGAGCCAGCGGCGCCAGGGTCCCGTTCTCGGCCCGATAGCGGGTCAACGACGTCAGCGCATCGCGCTGCCGACGTTTCAGCAGGTCGAACACCAGGCGCTCGAACGGTCCCTGCCGGTTGAGGATCGCCTCGTCGATGTGCGCCAGGTAGCGCTCGGCGAGGTCGAAGATGCGTCCGGACTCCTCGGCCGGGTGGTCCTCGATCGACCGGGCGAGCACCTGGACGTCGGTCGCCGTCAGATGCGACTTCACCAGGTCGGCCAGGTAGGGCGCGTTCTCGTCGACCATCTCGAAGAGCATCTCGGCCGAACGTACGCGGTCACCGAGGTTGTCGAGGTTCCAGTGGCTCTGCGTGATCGAGGCCTCGCCACCGTCGCGCTGCCGCCAGTAGTAGACCGGGTCGGCGAGGATGTCGACCTGCCGGGCGCGGATGTGCGCGGCCAGAGCGACCGGGTAGTCCTCGTACAGCATGTCGGGGTAGCTGAGGCCGGCGGAGTCCCAGAAGTCACGCCGGTAGACCTTGTTCCAGATGTAGCGGTCGATGCCGAGGATGTGGGTCCGGCTGCAGTGCGTCGCGATCCGGGTGGTGACGAACGGCCGCCGGTGGGACCACGACTGCCAGACCGACACCGAGTCGAAACGGCGGGCGTTGCCGGCCACGAAGTCGGAGCCCGATCGCTCCAGCGTGTCCGTCATCAGCTGGTAGGCGTACTCCGGGACGTAGTCGTCGGCGTCGACGAACGCGAGCAGGTCACCCGTGCTCTCTCGGATGCCGATGTTGCGAGCCTCGCCGACCCCGACCTTCTCGGTGGTGACCACGCGGAACCGCGGATCGCTCGACGCGAACCGGTCGGCGACCCGTGCGGACCCGTCGGTCGACGCGTCGTCGACCATGACGACCTCGAAGTCCGAGAAGGTCTGGGCACGGAGCGACTCCAGGCACGTCTGGAGGAACGGCTCCACGTTGTGGAACGGGATGACGATGCTCAGCGCAGCCCGTGACGCGCCCTCAGCCGACACGATTGCCGTCCTCGAGCCGGCGCAGCCGTTCCTCGAAACGCGTGGCGGCGGTGATACGGGCGCGCACCTGCTCCTGCTGACGCTGGATCTCGGCCCAGATCGCGGCGGTGTCGACGTCTCCTCCCGCCGCGGCGGTCGTCGCGATGTTGCCCCGCTCGACGGTGTCGCGCAGCGTCTCCAGACGCGCCTCGAGCGCGGCGACCTGCGGGCTGACCCGAGCGAGCTCGCGCTCGAGGTCTGCGATACGGACCCGCTGCCGATCGGTGATCGCGCGCAGCTCCTCGATGATCGCCCGCGACTCCTCCGCGTCGGCCGCGGACCGGACCTTCTTGATGACCTCACCGCGCAGTCGCTTCAGCGCCATAGAGACACCCGTTCCTCCTTGAGCCAGTCAGTCATCACACGTGCCTCGGCCTCGATCCGGTGCTCCGGTGCCACCGGCGACGAACCACCGACCTGGTAGACCCACTCGGTCTGGCCGGGATTGTCGATGAACGAGAACCCGGAGAGCCGGATCTCGCACTCCGGGAACAGGTGAAAGGCCAGCCACGCGGCAGTGAAGCCGGTGGTCGGCGCCAGCTTCTCGGTCCGCCAGGGGATGTCGAGCTCGTCGCCGATACGAGGGAGCACCTCCGCGTTGGGGAGGGGCACGAACCCCAGGTCGGGCGGCCAGGACATCGGCCACACCTCAGGACGGCCGTGGAAGCGCATCGGCTCGGCGAGGAGGTAGAGGCGCTCGCGGTAGCGGTCGAAGGTGAACCGGGTCGGGCGGGTGATCCGGTTCCAGATCACGACGTCGGCCCGCGACCCCTGGCAGCGCGGTTCACCGGGCACGTCCAGCACGAAGCTGTTGACCCGGATGACCAGATCGGAGTCGTCGATCGCCTCTGCCCGGTCGTCGCTGGGCCCCAGAGGCGCATTTCCGAGGACGGCGACCGAGGTCATCGGCGTCCTCTTCGCGTACGTGGCCATCAGGTCGCGTAGGTAGGCAAGGCCTTCAGTGATCGTGACTGCCCGTTCGGCGATCAACGTCACCGGCTTCCCCTTTCCTGCGACCCTTGTCACGGCGTAGCCGCTGAGCGCGGAGGCGCGACGGTCGCGTTACCCGTTCGGAAAAATCATAACGAGCCAGCCGCCCAACAGTTACCCGCCCGAGTATCGATTTGGCCGTTGCGACGCGCTTTCACGCGTGGGGACGCTCGTGGCGGTGATGATGTTGGCGCTTCGTCACCATCCGTACATCTGTGGGTCGTGCCCCGGTCAGGCGGACTGGGCCCCGGTCCAGCTCGTCCGCTCGGCCTCCAGCTCGGCACGCACGGCGTCCAGCTCGGACTCCAACTCGGCGACCCGGATGGCCGCCTCGGCGGCGTCGGCCTCGACCGCCTGCAGCTTCGCCTCGAGCTGCTCGCCGCGGAGCTCGGCCTGGGCGGCCCGGCGGGCCTCCTCGCCACGGCGGCGGACGGCATCGGCGGCGCGCTGGTGAGCCGCGGCCAGGGCCGCTTCGAGCTCCTGGACGGCCTGGACGCGGTCGGCGAGCTTGGCATCCATGTGCTCGCGGAACTCGGCGTTCTCCTCGGCCCGCTTCTCGGACTCGACGCGGAAGGCCTGGGCCTGCTCGGCGCGGTCACGCGCCCAGTCGCGGCGGGTCTGGAGGAGCTCGGAGTGGGTGATCTTGGTAGCGGCAGCGCCGAGGGCGAGCCCGAGAACGGCAGCGAGCACGACCACCAGCCAGGACCCGGAGGCCACCGCAGCGGTGATCGTGAGAGCGGCCAGCGCCAGCAGGGCTACAGCAACCGTCAGGCGTGTGCTGCGCTGACGCCTGCGTGTGACTGAAGTTGCGGATGGGGAAGGCATGCTTCCACGGTACGGCTAGTTTTCATCCGGTTTGCGGACCCGGCACGCGTGTTCGAGGAGTCGCGCGGCGATGACGATCGCGATCCCGGCGACGGCCGCCAGGGCCGAACGCACCATGCGCTCACCCGCAGCGGTGTTGGCGTCGTAGCCCAGCCAGCTCACCGCGTAGCCCAGATAGCCGCCGGCGAGGAGGGCGCCGACCAGGGTGCAGGCACGGGCGAGCACCAGCCGGTTGACCGCCTGATGAGCCTCGATGCGCTCGCGGCGTACCTGCAGTTGACGGTGGGTGATCCAGGCGGTGACGCCCAGCGCCCCGGCGATCAGCAGCAGCACCAGCGGCTGTGCCCAGGTGATCACCGGAGCCACCCCTCGCCAGCGCTCCAGCACCGGGTGGGCCAGCCAGCCGCCGACGATCCCGATGACGGCCCACGCCGTGATCGCTCCACCCGACATCGGGCGGAGCCGGCGCTCGTCGTCGGCGCGATCCTTCTCAGGACCCTCGTCGGGGTCCTCGGGTGCTGTGCTCAGATCCGGCTCAGAGCTCGAGGACGAGGTCGTCGCGACGGGTGATGCCGGTCTGGTCCGCCTTCTCCAGCAGCTCGGAGATCGGCCCGACGCCCGGGAGGTCCGCGCTCGGCTCCAGGTCGAGCCACGGCTTGAGCACGAAGGCCCGCTGGTGCGCCCGCGGGTGCGGCAGCGTCAGCGACTCCTCCTCGATGATCTTGTCGCCGATCGAGATGACGTCGATGTCGAGCGTGCGCGGCTCGTTGAAGATGCCGCTGCGCGAGCGGCCGTAGGCGTCCTCGATGGTGAGCGCACGGTCGAGCAGGCGCGTCGGGGTGAGGGTGGTGTCGGCGAGGACGATCGCGTTGAGGTAGAGCTCGGCATCCTCCGGAGAGTCGACCGGCTCGGTCTCGTAGACCGGCGAGATCGTGGTCACCCAGACGTCCGGGGTCTCGGCGAGGGTGTTCAACGCGTCCTGCAGATTTGCCAACCGGTCCCCGAGATTGGAGCCCAGAGACAGCACCGCCCGCCGGATCGGCCGCATCTCCCCGGTGAGCGTGTCGGCGTCGATGATGTGCGGGTTGGGTACTTCTGTCACGTGCTCTGCCTCCGGGTGATCGTCAGGGTGACGTCTTTGAACGTCGCTTCGATAGGCGCCCCCGGTTTGTGAACCGTAACACGTACCCAAAGTGCGCGGATGTCTGCAAGGCAAATGTCCGCGATCCGCTGGGCAAGCGTTTCGATGAGGTCCACCGGGTCGCGCTCAACATTGGTTTTGACCGCCATCGCGAGACTTCCGTAATCCACGGTGTCTTGCAAGTCGTCCGTCGCCGCAGCCTTGCGGGAATCGGTGCCGATGACGAGGTCGATGATGAACTTCTGCCCCTCACGGCGCTCGAAGTCGAACACTCCGTGGTGGCCGAAGCACTCCAGGCCGAGAATCTGAATTTCGTCCGCAGGTTCTGCGATGTTCACCGAATCGTCTCCAATTTCATGGCCGCCGCGAGGGCGTCCTTGGCGGCACGGACGTCATGTACACGTGTGGCCCAGACACCACGTTGCGCGAGAAAGACGGTGATCGCGTCGTGGGCGTTCTCCCGCTCGGTCACCGGACGCAGCGTGCCGTCGGGCGCCGCCAGCAGACGGCCGAGGAAGGTCTTGCGGCTGGCCCCGATGAGCACCGGGAAGCCGAGCTTGTGGAACTCCTCCACCCCCGCCAGCAGGCGCCAGTTGTCGTCGGCCGTCTTCGAGAAGCCGAGCCCCGGGTCGATCACGATCTTGTCGTCGTAGATCCCCGCAGCTCGCGCCGCCTCGATCCGCTGCTCCAGCTCCTCCTTGACCGTGGCGACCACACCGTGGGCGTAGACGAGATGGTCCTGGCTCTGCATCTCGGTCGAGTGCCCGCGCCAGTGCATGATGACGTACGTCGCGCCATGATCGGCGGCGACCTTCAGGATCCCCGGGTCGGCCAGACCGCCCGAGACGTCGTTGACGATCTTGGCCCCGGCCTTCAGCGCCGCCTCGGCGACCTCGGGACGCATCGTGTCGACCGAGAGCGTCGCCCCTTCCTGGGCCAGCGTCTCGATGACCGGCACCACCCGGGCGAGCTCGTCGGCCACCAGCGGCCTCGTCGCCCCCGGCCGGGTCGACTCGCCGCCGATGTCGAGCAGGTCCGCGCCCTGGTCCAGGAGAGTATGGCCATGAGCGACCGCGTCATCGGTCGCCAGGAACCGCCCGCCGTCGCTGAACGAGTCGGGCGTAACGTTGACGATCCCCATGACCTGCACACTCCGACCCTATCCGGCCGCCTCGGAGGGTGAGACCTGACCATGGCGGCCGACTCGGGAGACATCGTGGCCAAGATCCTGCTTCGCTCGGCGAGGGACCCGTTCGACGTGATCGAGGCGGACGACCCGCGCGCGTGGGGCATCGGCTTCTACGGCACGAACGTCGGCAACCTCCTCTTCGCCGACTCCACCCACCGGCTGCTCAGCGTGCCCGGCACCGAGATCGTCGCGAACCGGTTCGCCCACGAGCGACGCGCGTTCACCGCCGACGAGGTCGCCGCGACCGACGACGAGTACGACCACTTCGTGGTGCCGCTGGCCAACGCCCTGCGCCCGGAGTTCACCCGCCCGTTGACCCGCCTGACCGCGTTCATCGAGCAGATCTCCATCCCGACCACCATCGTCGGCATCGGTGCGCAGCTCTCGCTCGAGGAGCTCGACACCCGTCCCGACGACGAGCTCGCGGCGCTGCATCGGCGGTTCATGAACAGCGTGCTCGAACGCTCCTCGAAGGTCGGCGTACGCGGCGAGATCACCGCCGAGTACCTGCGGCGGCTCGGCTACGGCGACGAGCACGTCGAGATCATCGGCTGCCCGTCGATCTACCTCAACGGCCCCGAGCTCACCGTCCGCGACGAGCGCTCCGCCCCCATCGCCGACGACGACCCGGTGGCCGTCTCGATGAGCCCGCTCACCTCGCCCTGGTTCGAGACGTACGTCGATGCCTTCGCCGATCGCCACCCGCACATGACGTACGTCGGTCAGACCCACCACGACTTCGCCATGCTCCAGTGGGGCCGGCACCGTCAGCCCGAGATGGGGTTCGACCGCGACCACCGGCTCTATGCCGAGGACCGGACCCGGATGTTCCTCGACGCCGGGTCCTGGATGCGGTTCCTGGCGACCCAGCGGTTCGCCTTCGGCACCCGCATCCACGGCAACGTCGCCGCGGTGCTGGCCGGCACCCCGGCCATGGTCATCGCCCATGACTCCCGCGTGCTGGAGCTGTGCGACTACCACGGTCTCCCCTACACGATGCTCGACTCGTTCAGGGCCGGGACCACGGTCGACGAGCTGTTCCAGGCAGCCGACTACACCGCCTTCCACAACCGCCTCAGCGAGGGCTGGAAGCGGCTGACCGCGTTCCTCGACGACGCCGGCCTGGAGAACGTCGCACAGCCCGGTCGGTCGGCTGCGGCGTACGACGCCGAGCTCGCCGCGCTCGAGCCGGCGGCTCCTGTCGTCACGCTCCGCGGGTCCGGCGACGACGCCCTGCGACGCATCGAGGATCGGATCCACGCCCTCAAGACCGCCTCCGAGCACGCCGACACCGCCGCCAAGCGGCGCGAGAAGGAGCTGGAGAAGACGCTCGCCGCGTCACTGAAGAGCCACGGCAAGCGGATCGCCGCGCTGGAGGCGACCACGCGCAAGCAGCAGACCCGGATCGAACGGCAGGCCCGCCGCCTCGGCCGCCAGCGAGCCTTGATCAAACAGCTGCGCGCAGACCTCGCTCGTCACCAGGAACGAGCAGGTCTGCGCGGCATGGTCCGACGAGTGCGCCGCCGGCTGGGTCGCTAGGCCGTGTCTCCCAAATCCACGCCCGCTGCGCGACGTTTCGCATCCGATCTGGCTGCGTTGCCGCCGCTCGACAGCCTCAAGGATGCCTTCCCTCCGGAGGTCTGAACGGAGTGGCCTTTGCCAGATCGGCCCGAAACGCCGCTCGCGGCCGCCGTGTCTTTGAGAGACACGGCCTAGCGGGTCCCGCCCCTGATCAGCGCCATCGCCTCGGCCCGGGTGGTGGCGTTGGAGCGCATCGAGCCGCGTACGGCACTGGTGATCGTGCGGGCGCCGGCCTTCTTGACGCCGCGCATGGTCATGCAGAGGTGCTCGGCCTCGATCACCACGATGACGCCCCGCGCTTCGAGGATCTCGGTGAGCGCGTCGGCCACCTGGGTGGTGAGCCGCTCCTGCACCTGCGGTCGCTTGGCGTAGACGTCAACCAGCCGGGCCAGCTTGGACAGGCCGGTGATCTTGCCGGACTCGGCCGGGATGTAGCCGACATGGGCGACGCCGGTGAACGGCACCAGGTGGTGCTCGCACATGGACCACAGCTCGATGTCACGGACCAGGACCATCTCGTCGTGGCCGAGGTCGAACGTCGTGGTGAGCACTTCCTCGGGCGTCTGGTGCAGCCCTCGGGTCACCTCTTGGTAGGCACGGGCGACCCGGGCGGGAGTCTCGAGCAGCCCTTCGCGGTCGGGGTCCTCCCCGATCGCGTAGAGCAGCTCGCGTACGGCCGCCTCGGCCCGCTTCTGGTCGAACACGGGAACGTCCGCCACGTCCCGCTCGGGGACGTGGACGGGCGCTACATCATCAAAGGTGTCAGACATGTGTTCCGTCGATCAGGCAGGCGGGGTGGCCTCGGGCGAGCCGGCGTCGGTCGGCTTGGTGACGTCGACCCCGTTGGCGGGCTTCTGGGCGGCAGAACGGATCGCCTTGGCGACCGCGGCCTTGTCACGCTCGACGATCCACTGCGGGATCTCGACCGCAGGACGGTCGGAGGGGCGGCGGGTGTCGGAACCGGTCCAGGCCGGACGCGGGTCGCGGCGGCGCAGCGGCTCGAAGATCTCGGCGACCTCCTGCTTGGAGAGCGTCTCCTTCTCGAGGAGCTGCAGGACCAGGTTGTCGAGGACGTCCCGGTTCTCCTCGAGGATGTCGAACGCCTCCTGGTGCGCGGTGGCGAGGAGCTTCTTGGTCTCGTCATCGACGATGGCCGCGACCTCCTCGGAGTAGTTGCGCTGGTGGCCGATGTCGCGACCCAGGAACGGCTCACCGTTGGACTCACCCAGCTTGATCGCACCCAGGCGCTCGGTCATGCCGAACTGGGTGACCATCGCGCGGGCGAGGTTCGTCGCCTTCTCGATGTCGTTGCCGGCACCCGTGGTCGGGTCGTGGAAGATGAGCTCCTCCGCGGCACGGCCGCCGAGCATGTAGGAGAGCTTGTTGAGCATCGACGAGCGGGTCTGGCTGTATTGGTCGTCGTCGGGCATCACCAGGTTGTAGCCCAGCGCCTTGCCGCGCGGCAGGATCGTGATCTTCTGGACCACGTCCGGGCCTGGCAGGGCAGCGGCGACCAGCGCGTGGCCACCCTCGTGGTAGGCGGTGATGAGCTTCTCCTGCTCGCTCATCAGACGCGTACGCTTCTGCGGGCCCGCGATCACACGGTCGATGGCCTCGTCGAGCGCCTTGTTGGTGATCAGCTTCTGGTCGCTGCGAGCGGTCAGCAGCGCAGCCTCGTTGAGCACGTTGGCCAGGTCGGCACCGGAGAACCCCGGGGTCCGTCGGGCGACCGAGTCGAGGTCGATGTCGCCGGCCAGCGGCTTGCCGCGGGCGTGGACCTGCAGGATCTTCTCGCGACCGGCGAGGTCGGGAGCGTCCACCTGGATCTGGCGGTCGAAGCGGCCCGGGCGCAGCAGCGCCGGGTCGAGCACGTCGGGACGGTTGGTGGCCGCAATCAGGATGACCCCGCCGCGTACGTCGAAGCCGTCCATCTCCACGAGGAGCTGGTTGAGCGTCTGCTCGCGCTCGTCGTGGCCGCCGCCCATGCCGGCGCCACGGTGACGACCGACCGCGTCGATCTCGTCGATGAAGACGATGGCGGGAGCGTTCTCCTTGGCCTGCTCGAACAGGTCGCGGACACGGCTCGCACCGACACCGACGAACATCTCGACGAAGTCCGAACCGGAGATCGAGTAGAACGGCACGCCAGCCTCGCCCGCGACGGCACGCGCGAGCAGGGTCTTACCGGTGCCCGGCTGGCCGTAGAGCAGCACGCCCTTGGGGATCTTGGCGCCGACGGCCTGGAACTTCGCCGGCTCCTGCAGGAACTCCTTGATCTCCTGGAGCTCCTCGACGGCCTCGTCAGCACCGGCGACGTCGGCGAACGTCGTCTTCGGCATGTCCTTGGTGATCAGCTTCGCCTTGGACTTGGCGAACTGCATGACCCCGCGACCGCCACCGCCCTGGACCGAGTTCATCAGGAACAGGAACAGCACGATGATCAGCACGAACGGAAGCAGGAAGCTCAGGATCGAGCCGAGCACGGAGGGCTTGGCGACCTCGGAGTTGAACTCCTTGAGGTTGTCCCCCTCGGCCTCGGTCTTGCGCACCATCTCGATGAGCGCTTCCTGGTCGCCGTCGACCCACGACGTGGTGACCTCGGCGCTGCCCTTGCGTGCATCCTTGGTCAGGGTCGCCTTGATCTCCTGGTCGCCGTCGACGAACGTGATCTCCTTGACCTGGTCGTTCTGAATGTATTCAGTCAGCTCGCTGGTGGTGATCTCGTCGCCGCCGCTGCGAGGGGCCAGGTACTGCAGCGCCAGGATCACACCGAGCACTGCCAGGATGATCCACAGCCAGGGACCTTTGAATATGCGCTTCACAGGCTTCTTTCAACCGTTACGGGGTCAGACACGCACGCAGGGCAGCGTGCTCATCATTTAGAACGACGGTACACGCCAAATCGTGCCCGATCCCATCTGTGCGTTCCGCTGTCGGCGAAAGCGGCGATCCGACGAGGCACCCGACGGAAACCGCCCTAGGGTGTCGACATGGTCGAAAGTAAAGCCCCGGCGCCGGGCTCCACCAGCGGCTCCGGGAGCCGTCTCGCCGTGGTCATCGTCGTGGCTCTGCTCGTGCTGCTGGTCGTCCTCGTGGCGGCCGCCGGCGTGGTCGCCTGGCGGCTCGTGGCGCAGTCGGCAGGCGACGTACCGCCGGCGACGGCGCCCAGCACGTCGGCGGCGCCGGCCACCTCCGCGGCCGCTACGCCGAGTCCCGCCGGTCCCTCGGGCACCCCGAGCATGGCCCAGCCCACCGGTCCGTGGCAGTCGGTGACCTCGGCCAAGGACGCGATGGCGTACGACGTCCCCGGCAGCTGGAGGCCGGGCCCCGAGACGCTCGCCGGGTTCGAGTCGAGCGAGGGCGAGGTGCAGGCGATCATGCACGGGGTCGCCTTCGGCGGGGACGACTGGTGCGGTCCGGGCAGCTCGCACACGCTGGTCGGCTTCGTCACGCCGGGGTCGAGGTCCGACAAGGGGACCATCGAGGCCACCGCGACCCACTGGGCCGTCTCGGCAGGTCAGAGCGAGGACGGCAAGACCCCGACCGGATCGCTGGGCGATCCCCGACCGGTCGAGCTCGACGACGGCAGGACCACCGCGACGGCCGTGACCGCCACGACGACCCCGGTGGACCCGGAGTGCGCGGTGCCGACCCTCGAGGTCACCGTGGTATCGGTGCCGCGGGCAGCCGGGAAGACCGCGCTCTTCGTGATGGTCGCCGACCGTGATGTCGACGGCGCCGACAGCGACGCGACCCTGGCGAGAGTGATCGCCAGCATCCGGCCCGCGCGCTGACGGACCGATCGGCCCCGCTCAGCTGTAGATGTGCGGCGCGAGCGTCGAGATGTCGCGCAGGTTGCGGTACTTCTCGTTGTAGTCGAGGCCGTAGCCGACCACGAACTCGTCGGGGATGTCCCAGCCGACGTACTTCACGTCGACCGGCATGCTGACCGCCTCGGGCTTGCGGAGCAGGGTGACGATCTCGAGGCTCGCCGGGCCACGGCTGTTGAGGTTGGAGGTCAGCCAGGTCAGGGTCAGGCCGGAGTCGATGATCTCGTCGACGACGAGCACGTGCTTGCCGGTGACGTCGGTGTCGAGGTCCTTCAGGATCCGCACCACGCCGGACGACTTCGTGCCGGAGCCGTAGGAGGACACCGCCATCCAGTCCATCTCGACGTGGCGGTTCAGGGCGCGCGCGAGGTCGGCCATGATCATCACCGCGCCACGCAGGACGCCGACGATCAGGAGCTCCTCGCCCTCGTAGTCCTTCTCGATCCGGCGGGCCAGCTCTTCGACCTTCGCCTGGATCTCGTCGTGGGTGAACAGGGTCTTCACGAGGTCGTCGCCGACGTACTCGGTGTCCATGAGCGTCACTCTAATTGCTGGTGGTGAACGGTCCCGATTCGAAGACGATCGACGAGTTCGTACGCCGCGCCCGCAGGTGTCCGGGCAGGTCGATCCAGCGCTGGCCGCGCCAGCCGGTGACCAGCTCCTCGACGGCCTTGACGTGCTCGCGGGTGAGCTCCGCGGGCGGGCTGCCGGCCTCGAGGGCGGCGATCCGGAGGACCCGGGTGCGGACGGCGGCCGGGTACTGCGCCAGTGTCTCGACCGGGAGGGTCCCGCCGAGCTCGCGGTGCATCGCCTCGGCGATGTCGTCGATGAAGTCGGCGTCCTCGCGGAGCTGCTCGGCGGTGCGGGCCAGCGCGTCGGCGACCCCGGGGCCGAGGTCCTCCTCGAGCGTGGGCAGGACCCGGTGGCGGATGCGCGCGCGGGTGTAGGCGAAGTCGCGGTTGTGCGGGTCCTGCCAGACGTCGAGCCCCTCGACCTGGCAGGCGGTCTCGGTGTCGATCCGGGCGGTCTGGAGGAGCGGACGGCGATAGCGGTCGAAGGCGGCGCGCATCCCGGAGAGGCTGCGCGCGCCCGAGCCCCTGGTCAGCCCCAGCAGCACGGTCTCGGCCTGGTCGTCGCGGGTGTGACCGAGCAGGATCACGCTCGCGCCGAGGCGCTCGGCGAGCTGGTCCAGGACCGCATAACGGGCCTGTCGTGCGGCCGCCTCGGGCCCCTCACCGTCGGCCTTGACCTCGATCGTCGCGGTGACGGTCTCGTCGACACCGATCTCGCCGAGCTGGGCGACGACCTTCGCGGCCTGCTCCTGACTGCCGTCCTGCAGCCCGTGGTCGACCGTCGCGCCGATGATGTGCAGGCCCAGCTTGTGGCCCTCGAAGACCGCCGCGGAGGCGAGCGCCAGCGAGTCGGCTCCGCCGGAACAGGCCACGATCACCTTCTCCCCCGGCTCGAGCCGCTCGAGCGTGGCGCGGACGGGGCGGCGTACGGCTGCTACGGAGGGGTGGAGGCTCACAGGACCCGGGTGACCCAGGTGTCCGGGTCGACGATCTCGGCCTTCGACGGGAGGTTCTCGGGGCCGGCGAAGACGGCGTTGAACTCCTCCATGCCGACGCGGTCGACCACGTGGCGTACGAACTTCGCGCCGTCGCGGTACTGCGCCATCTTCGCCTCCAGCCCGAGCAGGCGGCGCAGCAGGCGGTCGAGCACTCCGATGCCCTGGCGGCGCTTGTTGAACGCCTTGCGGATCGCGGTGACGCTGGGGATCACGCCGGGGCCGACGTCGTCCATGACCACGTCGGCGTGGCCCTCGAGCAGCGACATCATCCCGGTGACCCGGTCGATGATCTCCTTCTGCTCGGGCTTGGCGAACGCGTCCACGATGCTGCCGTTGCCCTTGAGCGCCTCGGTGACGCGCTGCAGCCCGCCGTCGAAGATCGAGGCCGGGTCCATCGCCTCGGAGAGGCCCTCGATCTGGGCGAAGAGGTGGTCGCGCATCCACGGGCTCGCGGTGAACTGGACCCGGTGGGTCTCCTCGTGGAGGCAGACCCACAGCCGGAAGTCGGTCGGGTCGAGGCCGAGCTCGCGCTCGACGTGGACGGCGTTGGGCGCGACCAGGAGCAGCCGGCCCGACGGTCCGTAGAACGGGTCGAACTGGCCGAGGATCTTCGAGGACATGAAGCCGAGCAGGCCGCCGACCTCCGCGGCGCTGATCTTGGAACCGACCGCCAGGGAGAGGGCCCCGGGGGCGCGCTTCGCGGTGATCCGGTCGACCACCGGCGAGATCACGTTGGCGAAGGTGTCGGCGTTGGCCTGGATCCAGCCCCGGCGGTCGACGACCAGGACCGGAGCGGTGTCGCGGGGCGCGTCGAGACCGGTGAAGGCGCGGACGAACTCGGTCGCCTTGGCCGCGTCCGCGCGCAGCTCCTCGACGGCTTGCTGGGCCTCGTCACGCGAGACGATCGGGCCGTCTCCGGCGACCTTCGCGCCGAGGCGTACGGCCAGGTCCCAGTCGACCATGGTCGCTCCGGACGGCCTGGGATCCTCAGCACGATGGGTCATGCCTACGACCGTAGCCGACCCGACCTACGCAAACCGTCCTTATGTCGAGCATCGACACGTCGCGACCGACGTCATCGCGTCATCGAGGGCGTCGCGTACGTCCAGCGTCTCCTCGGGCTTGAACCCGTCGGCCATGAGTACGACGACGAACGGCGTTCCGCGGGAGTCGACCGCGATGCCGGAGAGCCCGGAGACGCCGGTGAGGGTGCCGGTCTTCGCCCGGACACGGCCGCGACCCGGCTCGGCGTCGAAGTTGAACCGGCGCGAGAGCGAGCCGACCCAGCCGGCGACCGGAAGGCCGGTCAGTGCGGGCGCGAGCTCGGGCCGTTTGGCGCTGGCGGCGGTCTGGAGCGTGCTCACCAGCAGCGTCGGCGGGATCCGGTCCTGCCGGGACAGGCCGGAGCCGTCACGCAGGACCAGCCCGGTGGTGTCGATGCCGAGCTCCTTCAG
This sequence comes from Nocardioides luteus, assembly GCF_000960475.2. GTDB lineage: Bacteria > Actinomycetota > Actinomycetes > Propionibacteriales > Nocardioidaceae > Nocardioides > Nocardioides luteus_A. The sequence goes on from NZ_JZDQ02000002.1 coordinate 210,251, forward strand.
CGTGGCCGTGATCGCCGCGGTCGAGCCGTCGAACGTCGGGGATCCCGCGGCGACGCCGACGTGGCGGGCCAGGATCTCGGCGAGCTGGTTGTCGCTGTGCTGCAGCGTGTATTCGACGATCTCGCGCAGGGTGTCGCCGTGGCGTACGGCGAGCTGGGTGCCGGCCTTCGTGCCGCGCACGGGCTTGCCGGAGACCTTGATCCCGTGCTTGACCAGGGACTTCCTGAACTGCTCGGCCGCCTGCCTGGACGGGTCCCGGCTGTAGCCCGCTGCCTGGGAGCCGCCGTGGTCGACCGAGAGCGCGGTGATCCCACCGACCTCGCCCCCCAGATAGGTACGTCGCCAGGCGGGGCTGATCATCGGGCCGGCGAAGAGGCTGTCGTCGTAGGCCAGGGTCACCGTCTTGGTGGCGCCGAGCTCCCGAGCGGTCTCCGCGGCGAGGGTGTCGAGGTCGCTGGTGGTGAGAGATGCGTCACCTCCCCCGACGAGGGTGACGGTGCTGCCCTGGAGCGTGGTGCTGGTCTCGAACCGCCGCTCCGGGCCGTACGCCTCCAGCACCGCCACGCTCGTCAGCAGCTTCGTGACGCTCGCCGGCGTCGCGGACCCGGTGCCGTGGGTGACCAGCGGCGCGCCCTCGAGCGGCGCGATCGCCGCCTTGAGGTGCCTGCCCAGCCGCTTGTCGGCGACCATCCGCCGCATCACCTGCTCCAGCGCGGCCTGATCGGGTTTTCCGGGGGTCCTCGTCTGCTCGCCGGCGACCGCCGCGGGACTGACGGCCGCGATGTTCAGCGGGGCCGGCGGAGGGGTCGGCGCAACGTTGCCCTGGGCGTAGCGCACCCAGCCCAGGGCGTACGCCCCTGCCGCCGCCCCGACCAGGAGCGCGAGCACCAGCGGCAGCACGATCGCCAGCTTCCCGCGGGCCTCGTCCGTCTCCTCTGACGGCCACTTCGGCGGGGTGTCAGGCTCCACGGATATCCTCCTCGATGCCGGGTCTGACGCCGATCGGTGTCAGACTGTCCGGCATTCCGTTTTTGGGTTTGTCTGGAGGCAGAGAAGTGACGCAGGAGTTCGACGTACTGATCGAGGTCCCCAAGGGATCCCGCAACAAGTACGAGGTGGACCACGAGTCGAACCGGCTTCGACTCGACCGCGTGCTGTTCACCTCCATGATGTACCCCGCAGACTACGGCTACATCGAAGACACCCTCGGTGGGGATGGCGACCCGCTCGACGCGCTGGTCCTGACCCCGTATCCCTTGTTCCCGGGTGTGCTGGTCGAGGCCCGTCCGGTCGCGATGTACGTCATGGAGGACGAGAAGGGCCAGGACGAGAAGGTCCTCTGCGTTCCCTGTGACCCCCGCTTTGACCACATCCAGGACCTCGCGGACGTCGACGAGTGGACGCTCAACGAGATCAAGCACTTCTTCGAGCACTACAAGGACCTCGAGCCCGGCAAGACCGTCAAGGGCTCCGACTGGGTCGGCAAGGCTGCTGCGGAGTCGGAGATCGCCGCCTCCATCGACCGGTTCAAGAACACGGCTCACTGAGTCCGCCCTGCGGCCGGGGGGCTCGGTCGCGGCGCGGATGTTCACCGAGGTAACTCGGTTGGGTCGCACTGCCTTCGTGGAGTTCCACGAGGGCAGTGTCTGTTTACCGAGGTAACTCGGTCAGCATTCACCCAGCGCGGCGCGCAAGGAGTCGTACGTCGCGTCCACCTCACCCGCGACGCTCGGGACGAGCTTCGTCGCGGGGCGTCGCGCCACCAGCTCGGCGAGCTTGGCTGCGTACGCACGGAGGTGCTCGTCGCCACCGGACTCCGCCACGATCTCTCTCACGATCGGATGCCAGGGATCGCTGCCGTCATCGCGTCCGTGGAAGCGGCGTAGCGCGTCGTCATCGACCGCCTCGAGCATGACTTCCACGAACTCGGCGCCGACGTCGTGCGCTGCCCGCTCGAAGCGTTCGAGCTCGCTGATTCTGGCGAACAGCTGGGGAAGGACCACGTCGCCGGACTGGCTGAGATAACCCCGGATCAGCCCCAGCGCTGCCGGCCTGATCCGTGCGCCGGCGCCGATGAAGTCGTCTCGCCACCCGCTGATGTAGGTGCGGAGCAGGTCGATGTCACAGACCAGCGTGCCGGGGTGGTCGGCCGCGAGACGCCTGGCGAGCGTCGACTTTCCCACTCCGGGCATTCCGTTGATGAGGATCAGCCTGGCCACGTGGTCAGTCAACCACCCGCTGGGGTTTCAGCCGGCGATCCGCATCCGGGACTTGAACCGACCCAACGTGCGGTGCGGGCTGTAGAGGTCATCCCAGATGACACCCAACCGAGTTACCTCGGTGAGCATCCGGCCCACCCTCAGCCGATCAGATCCTTCGCCCGCAGCAGCTCGTCGGGCACCCCGAAGCCGTCGACGAGCAGTCGAGCGTGAGGACGGAGCTCGCGGCAGAGGCGGTTGACCTCGGCGGTGATGGCCTTGGAGCGCTCGGAGGAGAGCCGGCCGTGCTCCATGAACCACGCCCGGTCGGCCTCGATGACCGAGAGTGCGCTGAGGTCGCAGAGGGTGTCCATCAGGTCCCGCACCGCCCCCGAGGGCAGCCCGCGGATCTTCTCCCGGAACGCCTCGTGGATCAGCCGCTCCACGTGCGCGTGAGCTACGCCGATGACGTGGTCCTGCACGGTCGAGAAGACCTCGCCGGGCTCGCGCCCGGCCTTCACCCCCGACTGCAGGCGCCGGGCGACGCCGGCGAGCATGTGCTCCTCCCGGAAGCGCAGCATGGCGAGGTGGTAGTCGGCGTCGAGGATGTCCGGCTCCCGCTCGCCGGCGATCGGGACGACGTCGCGGACGCGTTCGAGCAGCTTGTGCACGGCTGTCCGCTCCAGGACGGTCTCGACGGCGAGACCGGCGACGAAGCGGACCAGGTCGAGCTGGTCCATCTCCTCGAACTCGCTCGAGTAGCCGGTGAGCAGCCCCTTGGCGACCAGCTGCAGCAGCACGGTGTTGTCGCCCTCGAAGGTCGTGAAGACATCCGTGTCGGCCTTCAGAGCAGCGAACCGGTTGACGGCGAGGTAGCCCGCGCCACCGCACGCCTCGCGGCACTCCTGGATGGTGCGGGTGGCGTGCCAGGTCGCCAGGGCCTTGGTGCCGGCGGCTCGCGTCTCGAGCTCGCGCCGGGCGTGCTCCGAGGTCGAGACACCGGAGAAGACGTCGTGCAGGTCGTCGCGTACGACCTCCTGCGCGAAGCGCAGCGCATAGGTGCGCGCGACCAGCGGGAGCAGCCGCCGCTGGTGCTGGCCGTAGTCCAGGAGCAGCGACTCCTCAGCGTCCGACGACGCCTCGAACTGGCGCCGGCGCAGGGCATAGCGGACCGCGATCGTCAGCGCGACCTCCGAGGCCCGGATGCCGGCACCACCGACCGAGACCCGGCCCTGCACGAGCGTGCCGAGCATGGTGAAGAAGCGCCGCCCGGACGACTCGATCTCGGACACGTACTCGCCCGACTCGGTGACGTCCGCGAAGCGGTTCAGCAAAGACGTACGCGGCACCCGCACGCCCGAGAACCACAGCCGTCCGTTGTCGACGCCGTTGAGCCCCATCTTGGGCCCGTCGTCCGCGATCCGCACCCCCGGAGCAGGCGCGCCGGAGACCCGGATCGGCACCACGAGCGCGTGGACGCCACGCTCCTCGCCCCCGACGACCAGCTGAGCGAAGACGACCGCCAGCTCACCGTGACACGCGGCGTTGCCGATGTAGTCCTTGTACGCATCCTCGCGGGTCGTCTCGATGACGAACTCGTCCGTGGCGGGATCGTAGGTGGCCACGGTCGCCACCGCGGCCACGTTGGAGCCGTGGCCGTGCTCGGTCATCGCGAAGCAGCCGAGCAGGCGCCCGGAGACGATGTCGGCGAGGTAGCGGTCGTGGTGGCGGGCGGTCCCGAGCTGGAGGATGGCGCCACCGAAGAGCCCGAACTGCACGCCGGACTTCACCAGCAGCGACAGGTCACCGCCGGCCAGCTCCTCGAAGGCGGCGATGGAGGCGCCGACGTCACCGCCCCCGCCGTACTCCTTCGGGAACCCGAGCCCGGTCAGACCGGTCGCGGAGACGTCGAGGAGCACCTCCCGGACGCGCTCGCGATACTCGGGCCGGGGCAGCTCCTCGACCTCGTCGAGGAAGTCGGCGCGCTCGGCGAGCGCCGTGCGTACGTCCTGGCGGACTCCGGCGTACCGACCGTCGAGAAGTGAAGTCAGTGCTGCAGCATCGATGGCGTTCACGCCGCCACCCTATGCCGCGACGGGGCCGGATCAGGTCAGCTCGTGGGCGACCTTCGCCTCGCGTCCGGCGATCTCGTCGGACTCGGCGACGAGTCGGCGTACGCCCTTGCGCTGGAACTTCTGGTTGGCCGCCAGCCCGCCGAAGTAATAGGCGACGAGCGCGATCATGCAGCCGGCGACGTCGTCGGCCAGGTAGTGCCAGCCGAAGTAGATGGTCGCGACGACGGTGATGCCGAAGTTGATCCAGCCGGCCCAGCGGGCGATCTTGTTGTTGATCGTCGCCTGGATCATCAGCGCCACCAGCAGGGTGATGCCGCAGTGGAGCGAGGCGAAGCCGCCGACCGACTGCACCACGTTGGAGTCGACGTCGAAGAGGACGTGTTGTCGGGTGAAGACCAGCGACTGCATCAGGCTGCTCGCGGGCGTGTCCGGCAGGTCGGCGTAGAGGTAGGGGTAGTTCAGGCCGGGGCCGACGGTCGGCAGGCAGTAGTAGGAGACCGTGCCGAGGATCCAGGCGATGCACTGCGAGCTCACGAACCAGTAGCCGTAGGCGAGGTTGCGCGACCACACCAGCCAGCCGGCGACGGCGAACGGCACCAGCGGCAGGAACCACATGTAGATGTAGGAGAGGAACCAGGCCACCCAGCCGGTGCCGAGGAGGTCGTGGAGCAGGATCGCCGGGTCGGAGCCGAAGAGCACCGCCTTGTCGATCAGGTGCAGCTCGTGGTCGAACTCGTAGGTCTCCGGCACCACGAACGGCAGGAACGACTTGAGGTTCCGGTAGCAGACGTAGACCAGGTAGAAGCAGACGATGCCCATCGCCACGAGCGTCAGCCGCTCGCGGGTCCAGTGGGTGCGGACCCGCTCCTTGAAGATCGGCCCCATGTCCGCCCACTTGAACTTGGACTTCCACAGGGTTCGCGGCACGAGGTCGACCAGGAGCGCTGCTCCGACGAGGAGGGGAAGCCGGAGCCAGGACGGTCCGAGGAAGCCCTCCGGGTCGAGCATGCGCTTGTCGACGATCTGCGCGGTCACGACTGCGATCAGACCGAAGATCAGCGCGCTGCTGACGAGGAAGATCTGAGCGCGGCGATACATAGCCGCTGATTCTAAGCGGCCGGTGGTTACTCCACCGATTCGCGGGCGTACGGCCCGGGGATGGCCAGCCGGTTCGGCTCGACCCTCAGACGGACGGACTCCCCCGGCGCCGGCGCGGAGTCGGCGACCGCGTCGACCTCGCCGACGTCGTCGAGACGTACGACGAGACGGTGCTGCTCCGGAGTGGCCCTGGCCGAGATCACGGTGCCGGTGAGCGGGCCTTTCGGATCCGCGACGAAGGCGGAGCGGCGGAGGGCGACAGCATCGGCGGGGTCCATCCCGGCGGCCTTCAGCACCGGGTACGCCGCCGTCCCCTCGAGCACGCGGGCATAGCCCAGGAACAGGGCGGCCCAGGCATCCGTCGGGTGCGCCCACACCTCGCGAAGGGTCCCCTCCTGCACCAGGTGACCGTCGCGCAGGAGCGCGATCCGGTCGGCGACCGCGAACGCCTCCTCCTGGTCGTGGGTGACCATCAGCGCGGTGGTGCCCGCCTCGTGCAGGATCCGTCGCAGGTCGCCGGCGAGCCGTTCCCGCAGCCCCGCGTCGAGCGCGGAGAGCGGCTCGTCGAGGAGCAGCAGCCGCGGCTCGACCGCGAGCGCCCGCGCGAGCGCGACCCGCTGCCGCTCGCCACCGCTCAGCGTGCCCGGAAGGCGGTCCTGATACCCGCCCAGACCGACCAGCTCCAGCAGGTCGGCGACCCTTTCCGCGCGGCCGGCGGCGGGGATGCGGCGCAGCCGCATCGAGTAGGCGACGTTGTTCGCGACGCTGAGGTGCGGGAACAGCTGGCCGTCCTGGAACATCAGCGCGAACCCGCGCTTGTGCGTCGGCACCCCGCGCAGCGACCGCCCGTCCCAGCTGATCTCCCCCGTCGCCGGCTCCAGCCCCGCCACGGCCCGCAGCAGCGTCGACTTCCCCGACCCCGACGGTCCCAGCAGCGCCAGCACCTCCCCGTCCGCCAGCTCCAGGCTGACGTCCTCGACGGCGGCCTTCCCGTCGTACGCCACCGACACCTCACGCAGCGACAGCATCGCAACCTCGATCCTGCCGAAGCGTCAGCCCC